>CAMVCZ010000009.1 GCA_947166105.1 uncultured Bacteroidales bacterium | reverse complement strand
GCCTACGACCTCTACTTCTTCGACGGCTCCTATCCAGCCGAGGAATGGAGGAACTACAAGGTGGATGCATTCACCCTGACCAACGGCAAGGGCTACCTCTATGCCAGCCAAACGAACACCACCCTCACCTTCACCGGCACGCCTTATGAAGGCGACACGCTTGAGGTGACGCTGGCGGCAAACGAAGCCAACTCCCCATTTGGGAACTGGAACCTCGTCGGCAACCCCTTCGCTGAAGACGGAGCCACTTTCGGTGACCGTCCCTACTACAAGATGAATGAAACTGGCACAGGTTTCATTGCTTATAATGGTAATAGCCGTACGGGGGGCTATTCACCGTCTACATATGATCTTGATCCAATGGAAGGTGCCTTTGTCATCGCCGATTACGATGGTGAAACCCTGACCATCACCAAAGACGATGGCATGGAGGAGCCCGAATTGAAGGATCTTTACATCAACCTCACCAAGTCCTGCATCCGTGGCACCGTCGACCGCGCCATCGTCAATTTCGGCGAGGGTCGTACGTTGCCCAAGTTCCAGATGAACCCGAACCACACCAAGGTCTACATCCCGCAGGACGGCACCGACTACGCCGTGGTCAACGCCCCCGAGATGGGCGAGATGCCGGTGAACTTCAAGGCCGAGACGAGCGGCAGCTACACGATGAGCTTCAACAGCGAGAACGTGACGTTCAGCTACCTGCACCTCATCGACAACCTGACGGGCGCCGACGTCGACCTGCTCGCCACCCCGAGCTACACCTTCGACGCCAGCACGACCGACTATGCCAGCCGTTTCCGCCTGGTGTTCGCCACCGGCGGCAACAGCGACGGCGACAGCTTCGCCTTCTTCAGCAACGGCAGCTTCGTCGTCAGCAACGAGGGTGAGGCCACCCTTCAGGTGGTTGACGTGATGGGCCGCATCCTGAAGAGCGAGAACATCAGCGGCAGCGCCAGCGTGAAGGTTGACGCCGCCAGCGGCGTTTACATGCTCCGCCTTGTCAACGGCAACGACGTGAAAGTCCAGAAAGTTGTGGTGGAATAATGATAAGAGTAGTCAAAGGAAGTAATAACAATCAAAATACTAAGAAAAGATGAAAAAATTAGCATTGACAATCGCAATCGTCCTCGGACTGGGTATGGCCACATTCGCCAATCCCGATGAAGGCGGCCTGTTCCAGCGCGGCACAACGCCCGCCAACGAGTCCATCTATGGCAATAGGGAGCTTCCGTCGCTGACTCCCGGTCTTCCCGGCCACGGTTCGGGCAACAACGAACCCGCCGCCCCGTTGGGCAGCGGCATAGCCGTGTTGCTCGGCCTTGGCGCAGCCTACATGGTAGGCAAGAAGCGCAGAGAGGAATGATTTCCTTTTTGAGCGGAAATGATGAAAAAAGGTGTCGAGTTTTCGGCACCTTTTTCTATCTTTGCACGATAATCCATAAACGTCAAAATGATGAACATAACCCCAACGAAATACCAATTGCAAACCGTGGCGACAGGCCGTATCTTCAGCGACGAAGGCTGGACTTTGGACGACAAGCAATGCGACAAGCCAAGCATGGTGCGTCCCGTTTACGAAAAGAAGCAACTCGATGTGAAGGAAGAGGCTTGCTTGGGCCTCTACCGTTATGCCGACTGGCTGCCCATCAAGACTATGCTTCAGAATCCATCCGAGCCGATAACCTACAAAAGTGAAGGTTTAGCCAAACGCTTGGGATTAAACAATTTATACATAACCTTCAATGGCTGGTGGCCCGAGCGCAATGCACGCATGACGACTTGCTCCTTCAAGGAAATGGAGGCCTATTCGGTGTGCGCCCGATTGGGTGACGACCTGAAAGACAAGGTGCTTGTGGTGGCCTCAGCAGGCAACACGGCTCGAGCTTTCGCCAAGGTCTGCTCCGAAAACAATATCAAATTGCTGCTTTGCGTGCCACAGGACAACATTAAGGCGTTGTGGTTCGACAAGCCCTTGAATCCTTGCGTGAAACTCATCACCACAGAGAGCGGTAGCGACTATTTCGATGCCATCAACCTATCAAATGTGGTCTGCGAAATGGACGGTTATCTGGCCGAAGGTGGCGCAAAAAACATCGCCCGTCGCGACGGTATGAGTACCACGATGATGTCGGCCACGACCTTCATCGGCCGCATCCCCGACTTCTATTTTCAAGCCGTTGGCAGCGGCACAGGTGCCATCGCTGCATGGGAGGCCAACTTGCGTTTCATCAAGGATGGCCGTTTCGGCTCGAACAAAGCCCGTCTGATGGTGTCGCAAAACAAACCCTTCGTCCCGATGTATGATGCTTGGCGTGCCGACTCACGCGCTCTGTTGCCCTACGATGCCGACCAAGCCCGCAAGGATGCCGCCGAGATTTGTGCTCCTGTGCTTTCCAACCGCAAGCCGCCTTACAGCCTTGCTGGAGGATTGTACGATGCCCTGAAAAACACCAACGGCGACATTTTCGCCGTCAGCAACGACGAAGCCAATGCCGCAAAAGCCTTGTTTGAGGAAACCGAGGGCATTGACATCTACCATGCTGCTGCCGTGGCCACAGCCTCATTGCAGCAGGCAATTGACAAAGGTGTGGTGAAAACTGACGATGTGGTCATGCTCAACATTACGGGCGGCGGCGAAAGCCGTTTCATGGCCGAGCACGACATCCATTACCTTCAACCGACTCACATCTTCAAGATTGGCTTCACAAAAGAGGAAGTGGAGCGGGTTTTGGCTGAAATGAAGTAAGTTCCTGATTTCAGCTCAGTTAAATCAATTTGAAGGGCGTTTCCGATGGAGGGGACGCTCTTTATTGTTTTTCCCATCAAATCAACAACCTCTACTTCTTTCAATCCTTCTGCCTCAACGGTGACGAAATCGGTAGTTGGATTGGGAAATACATTGATATTCTGTTCGTTGCCTTCTGAAACACCAGTTGGATCAAGGGGCGTTACCCAGAAGGTGACCATTGCCGTGTTGCAGTTGCAGGGGATGGTCATTTGTATGTCCAGCCAACTGACGGTACCAGGCTCGATTTCCGGGCGCAAAGTGGCCGTCATGGTGACTTCCACCACCTCGTCAGGGTCGGCGTGGAAGGTCATGCCCGTCACGCCGTTTGCGATGCAACTGAAGTTAGTGAAATATTCGTTGGAGGGGTGCATCGTGATGTCGAGTTCATCGTAGCCGACATTATGAACAAGGAAATGGAAACTTCCCTCGCTGCCCGGATACATGGCCGTGTCGCCCGTAACAGGCTCAGCCTCAAAGGTGTATTGCTCCACCATGTCAACCTCAATGTCGTCGATGGTAAGATAAGAGTCACCGTTGTTGGAGAGAGCGCGAATTCCCACATACTGACAACCGGCGGGAATCGTTTCCATATACGCAGAAATCCGTTCATATTCGCCGCTTTCAACGGTAGTGGAAAGGAATTGCGTGTGCATGTCGTCGGGGTTGGGCGCAGAGCCAGCCCAGATTTCAAACTGGAAACTGCCATCGGTAATCGCCCACAAGGTGAAGCGGTATCTCATGCTCTCAATCAGGTATAAGGGCATGTACATCCACGAATCTTGTGCATTGCTGAAAGCGTACCAATTGCCCGAGTGCGACATTCGTTTGTGGTCTTTTTCAAGGTAGCCGCAGAGCCAAGAGTTGTCGTCGCAGTTCCAGCCGACGGGCTTTTCGAGGTCGTGATTAGCGTATTCGAAGCCTTCGTTCAAGAGGTTTCCGGCAATCGAAAAGGTTGACATGAGGCAAACCAAAAGGGTCAATGTAAATTTCTTCATTTGCTCAGAATTTGGGGCAAAAGTAAGAAAAATTCTCAATTATAAGCATGAACCCCGCCCAAAATCAAATTTACGCCAAAAAAGGTGATGACCACGCTCAGGATGGCGAGGATGCAGTAAATATGGAAAAACAATGGCTTTTGGAACATTTTCCAAAGTTTTTCGTGCAGCGGGGCGGCATAAACCAATAAGGTAATGAGTGCCCACACCTCCTTCGGGTCCCACGACCAATAGTTGCCCCAAGAAACATTGGCCCATATCGCGCCGATGAAGATGCCGGCAGCCAACAACGCCACAGCGGGATAGAGCATTGCCGTGCTGAGGCTTTTCATTCGCTCCAAACGAACCTTGTCTTTAGGTTTGACGAGAACGATAATCCCCACCACCGCAATGCCAATCAGCAAAGCGTAAGCCGTGACGATGGTCGAGATATGGATGCTGAAGAACGGCGAGCGCAGCACGGGCATCAACTGGCGCGTCAGCATCCTGACATGTAATACAATAGCCAGAATGACGAGCATCGAAATCCACGACCAAGTGACGGCGCGGAAGGTTTTGCGCCGTTCAATGAGAATGGCCGCCAAAGCGATGAAGAGTAGCGCATAGCCCGTGTAGGTCACGCTGATGCCCCACGGGTCGCGGGCCACGTCGAGAATGGAGTTGCCCTGCTCGTCGAAGTCGCTTTGGTAGAAACGGTAATGCTTGTGTTTCAGGATGTTGTTCATCGAGATGACGGTTTCTGTAATGTTGTTGCCGTCAATGACTTTGAGGTGGCTGATATAATCCTTGGGCTTTTTCGAGTCGGGGTAGGTCTCAATCTCGAAACGGTCCAAAGTGAGGCTGAAAGGCAGGGCGTGTTTCGTTATCTCGCCGCCTTTTTCCTGAATGAAGAAATGGCTGTTGGGGCGGTTGGGTTCGAGTTTCATCCGTCCGTGCTGTCCCGTGAGCATGGTGAGCAACGCGCCAAGCAGGATGAACAGGATGGACAGATGCAAGGCACCGACGGCCAACTGCTTCCACATTTTGCATTTCACCGCCATATAGACGATGAGCAAGGCCACCAAAGCCCAAAGCGCGACAAACCACCACGCGCTATAGACATGGATTCGGGCGAAAACCGAACCATGCAATTTCTCGACGATGGTGCCTGCGGCAAGGACGGCGATGAGGATGATGATGAGAACTGATGTGATGTGACGGACATATTTCATGGCATTATAATTACAGATTACGCTGCAAAAGTCCGAAAAAAAACGATTGCCGAATCTCCCCATGTTTGGCGATTTTGGGGTTGGGGATGTCCTTATTTATGAGGATAAAAAATCCCGTCAATTCGCTGGCGGGATTTCGGTTATCCAAAAAAAAGTCTAACAATCAAATCGCATCAATAAACTTAACAACCGCGTCGCGGTCTTTCTTGGGCAGTTCGCGGAACTTCTCCACCGTGCGGCGGGCGTCGCTTTGGGCGTTGCCGTGCCACATGATGGCCTCGATGACGGTTTGTGCGCGGCAGTCGTGCAGGCGGTCGCTGCGGCCCGTGCAGATGGCACTCAATCCACGTCCCCAAAGCGGTGTGGTGCGGCACCAGCCCGTGCGGATGTCATTCACCATGTGGAGCTTGTGCTGGATGTAGTCGCTGTAAGGCCAAATCTTCTGGTTGGGATAGCGCGGCAGGCGCGGGTCGCCGTCGGCGAAGAAGCCAGCCGGGTCGGTGAACATGTCGTCGCCGGTCTGCCACGACGGACGATGGCAGTAGGCACAACCCATTTGGTTGAAGAGTTCCTTGCCGCGTTGCACGTCAGGGTCGTCCATGTTGCGGGCGGCGGGAACAGCCAAGCCACGGTGCCACACCATGAAGTTCACATAGTCCTCGTCTTTCATCTCAGGCAGTTTCATCTCGGCAGGGATTTGGTCGTTCATCATCAGGTAGTTGTAGATGTCGGTTTCCACATTGCCCGTGAGGTTGTATTGCGGGAAATAGTTGTAGAACTCGGCCTGCACATCGGGGTCTTGCGAGGCTTTGGTGGCGTAGGCGGCGGTCATGTAGTGGCCCATTTTGGTGCGGTGCGTCACGTTGGTGATGTTCCAAATGGCGTTGGCGCCGGGAGCGTCCTGCAAGGGGCCGCGCGTCAAGGCGTAGGTGTACTTCTTGGGGTGGGTGGTGTTGCCGTAATAGCCCGTCGGGGCGAAGTCGGAGCCGGCCCACATTGCGGGATTGAGTCCGTTGGGCATGAAGCCGTCGTTGTATTCCTTTTGGTATTGCGCTCTCAGCGAGTCGTCGGGAATGGCGTCAATCAGGCCAGTGCCGTAAATGCCGATGGTGGATTCCAAGCGGCAGACGAAATCGCTGTAGGGGATGGGCTGGCCACCCACTTCAAGCGGTACATAGAAAGCGTCTTCGGGAATGTAAACCTCTGGATAGGTGAGGCTATAACGTTCTCCGTCAGGGAATTGGTTGCCCCATTCATCGGTGTAGCTCAGCCAATTGATTTGGATTTTGGTCTCGTCCACGGGTGCCTTGAAAGGCGCGACGGCCTTGGTTTGGGGCATTCCTGTGTAACTGCTCAGGTAGGTGTCGTTGCGGTCAGTGAAGACGAGCAGGTAGCCGTTGCCCCAGTCGTCGGCGCGATAGCGGTTCATGCGCATACCGTGGCCATAGCCGGGATGGCAGGCGATGCAACTGCTGCGGATGTAGAGCGGCCCGAGGCCGTTGAAAGGCTCGTTGTTTTGCGTGTAGGTGCGCTCAAAGAAGTACTCGCCATACTTGAAGGCGGTGCCCAAACCGGCTTGCTCCACGGCGGGCGTGGGGTCTTCGTAGGCACTTTGCGAAGTGTTGAACGTGGTGCCCAATTGGCCACCGGCGTAGGTGTCTTCGCTGACTTCAGTCGGGATGGGGTCGGGTTGCTTGCAGGAGGCCAAGGCCATGAGGCCTGCAAGGGTAATGATGCTTAAATGTTTGTAGTTCATCATGATATTTTGGGATTAATGGATTACTTTCTGTCGATTTTGGCGAACTCGGCCTTCACTTCGCTCATCACGTCGGAGAGGTCTTGGCAGGCTTCCATGGCCTCGCCGGCGGAGGCATCGCTGTAGTAAAGGACAAACGGGGCCTTCATCGCATTGATTTTCGTCAAGGCGTTCTCGATGGCGTTCAGGGCCTTGGTGTCGAGGTCGGCGTTGTTGTCCTTGAGGTAGGTGTGCAGCGATAAGGTTTCGTCGCGCTGGCCTTCCATGCCGCCCATGTAGGCGTTCTTCACGCTGATGATGTTGTCGTAGAAGTCGGTGATGGACTTTTGGCTGTAAGGTGACTCAACGTATGTCACATCCTCGCCCGTGTGGCACTTGCCGATTTTCGATGTGCCTACCTCATCCGAAATGTCGAGGCAGCCGTCGGCGATGGCTTCGAGGGCGTTGGTGAAGGTGGCGTAGGTGCTGCCGGCCTGACCTGCTTGCAGCATGTTCTCGCCGTAGGTGTTGTTGCCGCCGTTCACTGTGATGTTCAACTCCAATTCTTCCATCAGGTCTTTGTGGGCTTGTGGCGCGTTGGCGTTCCAGCTCACTTCGAGTTGGAAGCAGCGGTTGCGAAGGTCGCGGCTGACGGCCACGGCGTAGGTCATCATGTCGTCGGTGATTTCGGCCACATTGCGGGGCTGGCCTTCACGGAAGAGGATGTACTCGATGCCGTGGAAGCCAAGCAGGGCGTTGCCGAGTTGTTCGCCTGCCACCATGCCATCTTCGTCGTTGGCAAGCATGGCAATCATGTTAGGACTGGCCATCAGGTTGTTGAAGGCATCCTCATCGAGTGGCCACGAGTCGATGTGCGGGTCGATGCCGAAGTCGGAGGCAGCGCCAAAGAGGAAGGCCTCGCTCATTTCCCACCATTTGCGGGCTTCGAGGAAGGTGGCGGTGGCGGCATTCACATTGGCTTGGGTCATGCTGCCTTTCAGGGTTTCAAGGTTCCCGACCAAAGCGGCGGTCTTTTCGGCCAATTGGGCGTAAGTCGGATACACCGTGTGGTTGAGATACTGTTTCACGATGGCCTCTTTCTGGGCCTTGTTGGTTTCCTCGGTTGTGGGTTGAGGATCTTTGTTGCAGGAACTGAAATTCACTGCCAACAGCAGGGATGCAGCGACAATGGCTGCGGATTTGAATGATCTTTTCATTATTATTGGTGTTTAGAATTGTTTATCTTGTAAAGAATCCACTATAAGCCACGCCCAACGAAAACATCGGCTCATCATTGTATTGTTCCTTGAGGAAACGCTTGGCGAACTCCGCCTTGACGACGACCTGCTTGATGGGATAATAGTTCACGCCAAGGGTCATCACATGGCGGTCGGTCCATTGGTAATCGGTGAGGGCGTTGGAAGTGGGGATGTAGCTGTCGTAGTAGTCGTAACGGCCAAAAAGGTAAAGCTTTTGGTCGCCAGTGCGTTTCATCGTGTGGAAGATGTCGTAGGCAATCTCGCCCCCGTAGGCGATGGCTTTCTCACCGACCAACGAGCGCGGATAGGGCGAAAAACTTTGGTGGTTCTGGTTCTTGTTCCACGACGAGATGAGGTTGGCGTCACTGAGATAGCCGTAATCGAAGTTGCCGCGCACCACTAAACCGTGACCTTTGTAATCGAACTCGGCCGTGCCGATGACGACGGTGCCTTTCACGTTCTTGTATTGGCTTGACTCGCTGAACTCGTTGGTGACGATGTCATTATTAAAGGTGTTGCCGATGTAGCCGCTCACGCCCCAATGGAAGTTCTTGATGCTGTAGTTGTCGATGCGCAAGGCACCCGCAAGGCTGTTGGCCACGCGGAACTCATAGCCCGAAGCCGATCCGTTCTTCACCCAATTGGCGTTGTTGAACATGTTGGAATTCAAAGCGGGAACGAGAACGGCCTCATAGCGCCACTTTCCTACTTTTCCCCAAAGGCTGATGCCCGTTTCGTGCCAAGTGCAGGGCAAAATGCTGAATTCGCCCTCGGGACGATAGCAAGTGAAAAACTCGGTGGGAAGGTGGGCGTTATTGGTCTGACCGACGGGCACGATGATGTGTCCCATACGGATGTTGAAGCCTTTGCCAAACGACTTCTGGATCCAGAACTGCTCCAAGGCCACCTCGCCGCCGCGCTCTATTTCGTGCTCGAATTCTCCGGTTTCCTCGGCCTCGATTTCCACGGCCACTTCGCTGCCGCCGTGCTCAAACTCGATTTCGCTGCCCATCGTCCAGCCTTTGCCGAAGTCGTAGCCCAAATTGATGACCACATGCGGCAAGTCCACCCGACCGTGGCCTTTGGCGTCTTTGTAACGCTCGGCGTGCGAATAGCGGAACATATTGTCGCTGTAGAAGTTGCGAGTATAAACGGCCTCGCCGTAACCACCCACTGTGAGGCGCGACAGGGAGAATAGTTTGGTCGAATCATTGACTTTGTTTTGCGCTTGCAAAGGTATGGCACTCAACGCCAAACCTACAAAGGCACATTTTACAATCGTTTTCAGTTTCATAATGGATTCTGTTTATCAAATACGATTGCAAAAATCCGAAATACAGAAAAACGGCTTTATCCCCAAAAATTGGGGTTTTTGCAAAACTTGCCTAATAATAAATGAGGATGAAAAACATGGTGAGTTTGGTCATTCTTCTTCGTGATTCCCAACCGTTATCTGCAAATCATTTCCATTTTTAGATGGTTATTAGATTTGTAAATGATTCCGAGCGCTTATGTAAGCAAAATAAACCTTGATAACCTTCACAAAAAAAGTGTGCCGCTACGGCACACTTTTTTAGTAGTTAAAACATTGAATGGAAATCAAAAGGCTTTTTCTTCAGAGAATTTCAGGCGATTGGGATTGTTTTGCAAAACTTCGAGGAAGTCTTCCTTATCGTCCTTAGAGAATGCACCTACCATATCAATTACTAAGGTACTCTTGTTGTAGTATCCAATTCCATAGCGCTTTCCGTAAATCACTTCTCCTGGAAGTTCATTTTCATTGTAAACTAATTCGCCTTCCATCTTGGCTGTGAAAGGAGAGGTGACTTCGAAAGACTTTTCCCATGGCAACACAACGCCGGTTTCGGTGATCGACTCGCCTTTGGCATTGGTATAGGTCACATTCAGTTTAAAGCAATCAGACATAACCCTATTTTCAAACTCTTTCTCAACCTTGTACACAACTGTGGTAGTGGTAGGTGTTGGGGTCGGTTCTGGAGTTGGGGTTGGAGTTGGAGTGTCTTTCTTGCAACCGGAGAAAACGAATCGACCGCGTTCAGAGGAAGGTTCAACAGCCATGCTGACACGATGTCGGCGCGTTCCATATATTCATGGGCAGATTCGAGAATCCGTGCGTAGCTCTCGATGTTGCTCATCACCATCAATGCCGAAAGGCGGCGGTCCTTGGCCCGATGGTTCCGTTCGAGGATTTGTGCCGCCACGATGGTGACAATCAACGAGATGGTGGTACCCAATACAATAGTCCCAATTTGGTTCAAGAAGTTGCTGCGTTTGGCTTTCTTTTCTTCTTTTGAAGTTTTGGCGTTTTCGTCCATGTCTATGACTCTGTTTGATAATGCAAAATTACACATTTTTTCAAAGTAAAGACATCGCAATTACTCCAGCAACCAACGCGGCAGGATAGTTCCCATTCGTCCTGATTTGCAATCCTAACGCATTGAATGTTCAATATCGACTACGACTTTTTGTTTGCTTGCAAAAGTACAAAAAAACTGTGCGGAACAGGTTAATCTGTCCCGCACATTAAAACTAACTCAAAATTCATTCTAAAAACTTATGACAAAAATCTGCTGCAAAAGTACGGCGGCTTTGCCACCTGTGAAATCCCCAACACTTGGGATTTTCTGCCGATTTCAATCATTAATTATAGGGGAAGAGTTTTGGCCAATCTTGTCATTGGCCCTCTGAGCTTGTCGAAGGGATGATGGAAAACACCAACTGGAAACGCGAGGCATAATCGCCCAACTGGGCCTCAAAAGCATATTCAGGCGTGGTAAGCAGGTCGATGTCGGTGCCGGTCTTGCGGTCGATAAGGTGAAGGTAATCCAATGCAAGATCTTGATTTTCAGCCTTGAGGATGTGCCTGCCTTCGCTCCTGACCTTAAAACTGAGGTCGATGGTGTTGGCACCATCGCGGACGAGCATCGTGTAAGGCTTGCCGTCGCGGGTGAGATACAGGTTGGAATGTTCGCCCATGACGTCGGGCATAGGCATACTGACGCCTTCGTCCAACTTGACGTAGACCTTGCCCGCGCCAATGCTGAGGCAAAGATACCGCGACGTTTCGTCATTCTCGCCTCTTCTCCTTTGCGGATTGAGGGTCACAGTTTGGCCATCGGCATTGGCTTTGACCCAAAAACCGCGCCCCACGGGAACGGTGTTGCCTGGTTCGTATTCCAAGTTGCTGCTGTTGGAGAGGTAAAAATAGCCGTCCGAAATCTGAATGCTTTTGGTAAAGGTGATGTCGTGTGCCGTGGGATTGCCGAGCAGGTTGAAACCTTTTATGTTTTGGTGGCTGTTGCCATAACTCAACCCGACAGTTTGAGTGTGGTTGCCGTTGTTCAAGGTGCCGCTCATCCTCAAAGTGACTTCCGGATTGTGCGCATAGAGATAGCCCTTGCCCGATTCCCAATCAAAGCCGTTAGGGAAAGCCTTGTAGTTCACCCACTCCAAAATGGTGTCTTCTTTGAAGGCATAAAGGTCGTAATCGTCGGCGAGCATCGTTTCTGTTGGAGCGAAGGCGACAAAAGGGGTGGCAATGCTGTACCAGCCGCCTTCTACAGTGTAGGCGGTGATGCTTTTCGTCATTGTGGCCATCACGCCGTCCACATTGTGGATGAATTGCGCACCTTCCTCAATGACAAGATAATCCGCGTTGTTGCACATGCTTGTGCCCAATACGGTGTTTGCCGTGAGCGCAACTCCCGAATGAACGGTATGCTTGTCGAAAGTGTTGAGGCAGGCCAAGGTCGTGTTTTCATCATGTTCGTATTCCTCGCTGCGGATGAAAAGGCAAACTTCTTTTTGTCCAGAGGCATAGCAAGAGAATATATTACCCGAGTTGTTATACATGATGGTATGCCTGTTCACGTTGGAATCGATGGTTTTTATTGTTGCCAAATTGTTCGCGTTCAGAGAGATAGTCCATTTCCCCGCGTTGGTCAAAGTGGCTTGTGTTCTCAGATAGTTGTTGTTTCCGCTACCTCCTGCGGCATACAGGTATCCGCTGTTGTTGGTGGCATCGTAGAAAGTCCACGCGCCTGCTTGCCCTCCCAAAGTGAGTTCGCAAGCGTCGCCCAAAACGGAAATGCTGTTGTTTGTGATGGCGACTGAGGCTGCCGAGCGGTTGTTTGGGTTTTGCGTTCTCCCCAAAGCTTTGCCAAAACCGATGTTCACAATCAAATAAGTCCTTCCGGCAACAAGTTGGCTGACATCCGTCACCAAGTAGTATTTTTGCTCGAAAACGCCGACGTAAACGAAAACCGCACTCACCGTGACGTTGCTGGCGGGCATCTCAAACTGGTTCTCCGTCACCTCAATAAGTTCGCCTTGGGCATCGGTGACAATCCAATGGTCGAGTCCATAACCCGTTTCGGGAGTGGCGGTCAGGGTGACGATGGCACCTTCCACGGCTTCTTCTGCATCTGCGCTGATGCTACCGTGTTCCACATCGGCAAGAGAGATGCTGTAGACCTCTATTTTTTTGTAAAGTTGGATGGCTTGCTGATTAATGTATGAACTTGACTTATAGTATCGGAAACGGGTTTGGTTATTGGTCGCATTATACCTCAGATGGCTTGAACTGCTCACAATGTCAGCATGGCCGCCTGTAATGGAAATCGTGTTGACATAGTCGTCGGTTGGGCTGGTTTTCAATGCGTTGGCATCGCTCGTATTGCCGATATAAAAACCGTTTGCGCTTTTGATGGAATATCCGCCCGTTTTGGCGGCAATCGTGAAGGCTGCGGCATCGGTTTCGTCATTTGACTCGATGGAGTTCCCGCTAATCGTGACCACAATCTTGTTGCCAACAGCATCCAAAGTGGTCAAGGCACCATTGAAGGCGGCATTGTTTTCTTCACAAACAATCAAATAATCGCCATCGGTGATTTCGTCAGAGCTTGTCACTTTCACATAACCGCCTATGTCACCATGCCAATTCTCATCCCAAATCATGCGGGCGTATTCAGGATGGTCGATGAAAGGGTTGCGGTTGTGCTGGTAGTCGCTGTAAATCACATTGTTGCGCTCGATTTCCTTCTGGCTGACAGGGTCATTGTCATTCCAGTTCAACAACATGGCAATGGCCCATTCCTTGATATTGGATTTGTTGGTCATGCCGCTCGTGCTCCAATCGGAGTCTTCGCCGTAGTAACGCACACTCATATACATAAGGGCACGGGCGAAGTCGCCTTTGTACTCGTCAATAGGTTCAAAAACGGTGCCGCTATAACCCAAAGAGGATTTGCAAGAGCCTAACTTCGACCCGTTTTGCGAAGTCCACGATGCGGTGTTCACCTCGCCGAAAGGGTAGTTGCTCCTTTGGGAGTTCACAAATCCGTCGGTGGGAAAAACGTGGTGCAAGTCACGGCTCGGAATGGTTTGGTCGTCGCCGCTGAACCAACTCTGGGGCCACGAGTGCTCACGATTATAGCAGTCGCCTTCCTGCACATATTCGCCGCATTGGTTTTGGCCAATGGCAAAAGTATAGGGTGGAGTTCCGTTAGGAATGTCGGAATACATGTCCCACACCACGCCGTTGCTTTTGTTGTCGGTGCTCCAAAAGGCGTTCCATATCTGTTGGTAGGAGATGGTCGTGTGTCCCTTGATGATGTCGTGCAAAGCCACTTTCAATGAGTCGCCGGTTTTTCCATTGGCATTGTTGTAATATCCGTTGGGAATTTGTGCAGTGATGCGGCTTCCCGTTGCGAACAATAGTATGACCGCAGCCATGAAGAAAAGGATGTGTCGTCTCATTTTTTTGATTATTGTCGGTATTATCGCGGGCAAAATTACGGAATAAGTGTGCTATTTTTGAAAGTTGAAATGAAATCTTGCAAAATTTGCTTGTATTTGCCGAAAAATCCCTACCTTTGAGGCGTTTTTTGAAGGCACCATAATAATATGCTCCATTGCTTTGGCAATAGTGTTTACTTGAACATCAAGGAACGCGACCGTTTCTAAATCGGCGTTTCTTGCAGTTAAACCATTGTCACGGGGCCTTGAGCCTGTCGAAAGGCCGAAAGGCCGTGTCAAAAAACAACAATCAACAATTAAACATCTAACAATTAAACAAATAAATCATGGAATTACCATTTGCAGAAGCGTGGAAAATCAAGATGGTTGAACCTATCAAGAAATCCACCCGCGAACAACGCGAAAAGTGGCTCAACGAAGCCCACCAAAATGTCTTCATGCTGAAGAGCGACTATGTTTACATCGACCTGCTCACCGACAGTGGCACCGGCGCCATGAGCGACCGCCAATGGAGCGCGATGATGATGGGCGATGAGAGCTACGGCGGTGCCCGCTCGTTCTACCACATGAAGGATACTATCACTGAAATCACTGGTTTCGAGTATGTTATCCCGACGCACCAAGGCCGTGCTGCCGAAAATGTGCTGTTCTCCTATCTCGTGAAGCCGGGCCAAGTCGTTCCGGGCAATGCCCACTTCGACACCACCAAGGGCCACATCGAGAGCCGCAAGGCCTTCGCCATCGACGTGACCGTGCCCGAGGCTTACGACACCCAACTTGAGGTGCCTTTCAAGGGCAATGTCAGCCTTGAGAAATTGGAGAAAGTGCTGAAAGAGAACCAAGGCAATGTGCCGTTTATGGTCCTCACCGTTACCAACAACACCGTTGGCGGCCAGCCCGTGAGCATGAAGAACATCCGCGAGACTTGCGAATTGTGCCACAAATACGGCGTGCCGGTCAACATCGACAGCGCCCGTTTCATTGAGAACGCCTACTTCATCAAGACCCGCGAGGAAGGCTACGCCGACAAAACCCTGCGCGAAATCTGCAAAGAAATGTTCAGCTACGCTGACTCGATGACCATGTCGGCCAAGAAGGACGGCCTCGTCAACATGGGCGGCTTCATCGCCACCAACAAGAAAGACTGGTACGAAGGTGCCAAGTTGTTCTGCATTCCCTTCGAAGGCTTCCTGACTTACGGCGGCATGAACGGTCGCGACATGGACGCTTTGGCCGTTGGTCTGAAGGAAAACATTGAGTTCGAGATGGTTGAAACCCGCATCAAGCAGGTGCATTACCTCGCTGCCAAACTCGACGAGTATGGTATTCCTTACCAGCGTCCTGCTGGTGGCCACGCCATCTTCGTCGATGCCGACAAGGTGTTGACCCAAATCCCGAAGGAAGAGTTCCCCGCCCAAACCTTGACTTGCGAACTCTATCTTGAAGCCGGCATTCGCGCCTGCGAAATCGGCTATGTCCTTGCCGACCGTGACCCCGTTACGCGCCAGAACCGCTTCGGTGGCAACGACTTCGTGCGCCTCTGCATCCCGCGCCGTGTGTACACCAACAACCACATGGACGTGATTGCTGCTGCACTGAAGAATGTGTACGACCGTCGCAACGAAATCAAGCGCGGCCTCGAAATCACATGGGAAGCCGAGCTGATGCGCCACTTCACCTGCCAATTCAAGAGATTGGGCTGATTGAGGTACTGATTTGAACTTTTTCGGGGGAATTTGCTTTGCAGATTCCCCTGAATTGTATAATTTTGCGGCATTATGACTACCACTTCAATAATCATCAGTATCCTCTTCATCATCTGCCTGACCGCTCCCGTGGCCACGCGCTCGGTGGGCCTGATCAAGGCCGATGACAAGCCTTCGCAGAAATGGTTTATTCCGTTATTGTTCGGTGTCTATCATGGGGTTGCCGCTTTGTTCGGTAAGTTTTTGGGAGGATTGTTTGCTCATCTCATCACCTATATCGCTCAGTATATGGTCTTTGCGATGATGCTCATAATTGCCGTAAAAATGCTTGTCGATTCAATGAGGATTTTGAAAGGCAAAATGCTTTACACGGTCAACAACGACACTGAACTGATGTTGCTCGTTTTCATGTCGGCCATGAACACACTGCTTATGTCGCTGATGGGGCCGTATTTCGAACCTTTGGGCCGATGGTTTATGCCATTGGTTGTTGTGGTTAGTTTTTTATGGTCTTTCATTGCCGTCCGTATCGAATTTAACCCAAGTGTGATTAAAAAAGTGAGTTTCATCGAGTTCTCGGCGGCGGTATTTATGGCGGTCATCGCGATATTATATTTGTTTACGGATTTGGTTTAAGGATTTAAGATTCAAAGATTTAAGATATAAAACTCTGAATAATGAAAAAGCTCCTCGCTCTTTTTATAGGTTTATCGCTGTCCGTCTTGGTTAGTGCGCAACCAGCCAATTACTACAATTCCGCCAACGGCTTGACGGGCAATCAGTTGAAGGTGGCTTTGCACAATATCATTAAGGGCCATTCGTCTATCTCTTATAGTCAACTCTGGAACGCCTTTTGGAGCACCGACAACAAAGGCAACGGTGTGGTTTGGGACATGTATTCCGACCGGCCCAACGGCAATCCGCCCTATACTTATTATCTCGGCCAAGACCAATGCGGCAACTACAACAGCGAGGGCGACTGCTACAACCGCGAACACTCGTGGCCGCAGAGTTGGTTCAATGAGCAAACGGTGCCCCGTTCCGACCTGCATCACATCTTTCCGACGGATGGTTTCGTGAACGGAAAACGTGCCAACTATCCTTTCGGCGAGGTGCGTTCAGCCACATGGACTTCCCAAAACGGCTCAAAATTAGGTACTTGCAAAACCCCTGGCTATTCGGGAACGGTGTTCGAGCCTATCGATGAATACAAAGGAGATTTTGCCCGCGCCTTGATGTATATGAGTGTGCGTTATTATTCGGAAGATGGCAGTTGGAGCAGCAGCGACATGACCAACAAGTCGGAAATCAAGAAGTGGGCGATTGATATGCTACTGCGTTGGAACGAGCAAGACCCTGTGAGCGAGAAAGAAAAGGAGCGTAACGAGGTCATTTACAACGACTATCAGCACAACCGTAACCCTTTTATTGACCATCCCGAATACGCTCGCATGATTTGGGACCCGACTTGGAGTGCTGTTGAGGAAACCTCAGAAGCGGTGTTCCTGTTTCCCAATCCCATTGAGGCCGGACAAGTTCTTCATGTGAGCGGCAATTCCAACCCATTCGATGCGGTGGCCATCTGTGATTTGAGTGGGCGTACTTTGCTCAAGGCCACTGGTAATGCCGTTGGCGACTTCGCTGTGACTTTGCCTAACGATTTGGCGAAAGGCTGTTACATCGTCAAATTGATGCGTAATGGCTCGGTGGTGAAATACGAGAAACTTCTTGTGAAATAATGTCTGGGCTTTGCCAACAACGGGGCATGACCTGTTGTCGCTACCGCGATAGGTAAGCTATCCAGAAATGATGATTACATCATCTTCTTGTGCCTGAAGTAGATATAGAAAGCAGTAGCTACCACAGCCATGAATCCCATGATGCCCCAAAACGCCCAAGCCGCTTCTTGGAAGGGTAGGGCGACATTCATTCCGTAGAGGCCGGTGATGAAGGTCAAAGGGAGGATGATGGTCGAAACGAGGGTCAGGATTTTCATCGTTTCGTTGGTCTTGTTGGTCTGCATCGAGTCGAAGGTCATTGAGAGGCCCTCAATCAATTCCTCGTAGTCCTCGGTCATGTCCCACACCTTTTGCAGGTAGTCGAGGATGTTGCCCCAGTAGTCTTCCATGTATTCCACATCGTCGGTGAAGCCAGTCACTTTGCCCGTTTCAAACAGGTGGAAAAGTCGCAATTGCGGCTTGAAGATAGTGTTGATGAGGATGAGGTTCTTGCGCGTCACACTGATGCGCTCGATGATTTTCACTTGCTTTTCCTGAAGCAGTTCGCGGTTGATTAACTCCACATCCAAGCCGACTTTACGAAGCAAGTACACTGATTCGGTCATCAGTTTTTCGAGGATGCGGTAGAGCAGGATGTCGGAGTTGCGGAAGTTCATTTCTTCGCCGTTTTGGATGCGTTCCTCGTATTCCTCAAAGAGTTGCGACACGCCCCAAGGGCTTTTCTCTATGGAGATGATGTATTCCTTGCCCCAGAAAATCTTCACCTCCTTGATTTTCACGAACTTGTTCTGACGGTCGAAGTTGGGGAAATGCAGGATAAGGAAATAATAGTCGTCGTAAATGTCGATTTTCGGGCGTTGGTTGACGGACTTGCAGTCTTCGATGTCCAAAGGGTGGAAATGGAATCGGTCTTTCAGGAATTCAAAGTCTTCCTCTGATGGGTTGTTGAGATGACGCCAAGTCAAGTTCCCGATTTTCAGGCTGTTAATCATTATGCCTTCCCCCTTTCTTTAAAGTGAATACTCAGTTTACATCGGCGCAATAGTTTTTTCGCGCCGCGAAAATAAGGTTTTTTTCTGAAAGAACGGAAACAAATCTTGCAGAAATCGGAAAATAATAAGGGTTCGGTCATTGTTTTGCCGACCGAACCCTTTGGAAATGGTTGTGTTTGTGGTTTACTTGACGACCACTTTTTGCACCTTCACGTCGTTGCCGCTGATAAGGCGGATCATGTAAACGCCAGGAGTAGCATTGATGCTCATGCTATGGCAGCCTTCAATCTTTTCGCTCTTCAAGATGCGGCCAGTCACATCAACGACTTGCGCGATGGCCTTGCCGTCGTTGTTGATGACCCAGTTGCCGTTGCTGAAGAAGACGAAGCTGTCGTCAGTGGCGTTGCCTGTGGCAAACACCAACTTGAAGCGGGTAGCATAGTCTGTTGCCTTGGCATCGAAGGAGTAGCTGGGGGTTTCAAGCAAGTCGACATCAACACCCGTCAGGTTGTCGATGAGGTGGAGATAGCTGAAACTGACTTCCTCGTTGCTGAAGCTGAGGGTATAAGTGCCATTTTTGGCAGCCTTGAAGTTGACCGGCATCTCGCCCATGTCGCTGTTGACAGAAACCACGGCATAGTCCTTATTGTCCTGCGGGATATAGACCTTGGTGTTGTTTTCATTGAGCATGAACTTGGGCAAGGTGCTTTCTTCACCGAAACGGATAATGGCACGGTCGATGGCAGCACCACGGTTTTGGGTGATGTTCATCGTAAGAGAAGCAACACCTCTATTTGGTTCTTCGGTGCTGAAAGTCATGGTCTCGCCATCAGTTTCAGCAACGACAAAGATACCTTCCATAGCTGCAACGCTATTGCCTTCGCCTGCAATGATTTCCGTACCGATATTATTCATGACATAAAACTCGCGGTCGATGTAAGCTGTGTCTGTGAAGGGGTTGCCCACAAGGTTCCAACCTGGGAAATTGGCGCTTGCATCATAAGTCAAAGTGACTTCGCCATCGCCTCCGTAAGGGAAGCCCGTGAAGGTCAGCGTAACACTATCACTGTTGGCATAAAGATAGCCTATGCCAGGAAGGAGATTGTAGTTGCCATCGGACCCCTTGTAGTTAATCCATTCCAAATCTGAAGATTGGTTGAAATAGTAAAGGTCGAAGCTGTTTTCAAGCATGTTGGTCACGTTCTCAGGATTCACTTCGCCGATGGGGGAAGCGATGAGATAGTAATGGCCAATGCTTTCTTCTGCGTAACCTTCAATTTCCTTGGTGAAGGTTTGCATCGTAACAAAATTGATGACGAGAGGTTCGAACATGTCGCCAATGTCGCCGTCAATCCAATTGAGGGCTAAATAGCAAATGCCAGGAAATATTTCTTGGTTGGTCACATCATAAAGATAGAAGTTGATGGTATCTCCTGTGGCACCGCCCACGACGATTCCCAGAATATCACTTTGGTCAACGGGTGACACCCACCAATTGTCAGCATCGCCAAGGCCACGGCACTCATCGCCGCAGAAGGCACCCACTTCCCAATTGGTGTTTGTCACAGGAACTCCATTGATTTGGATTTGGGTTTCGAGATACATGTAGTTCTCATAGTTTCCGGGTATCCAAGGATATTCGGGACCGTAACTGATGGGAGCATCCACGGTAAACTCGATGATGACAGGGGCCCATATCTCACCGTATCCATCGGCATTGGTCAACACGGTGGTGGAGCAGTTGTCATACTCAGTTTCCGTGGCATGGTCATAAAGCTTGAAAGTAACGGTTTCGCCAGAATTGTTATAGGCAACACCCAGCCAAGCATAGAAATGTCCAGGGAAATGGTCGGGATCGGCTTCGAAAAGAAACTCCGTAGCCCTTACCTGATCGCCAACAAAAGCGGCAATTTCAAAGTCGCTGGATACTACGGCTTCGCCATTGATATACACTTCGCCAATCAAGGGGAAGTTGCTTTCGTAGTAATGGTAATTATAACTCCAGTGATAGTCTTGTGCTTGCATTGCTCCGCAAATGAAGAGAGCAGCGATAAACAACATTATTCTTTTTGTCATGATGCATTTAGTTTTTTTCCTGTTAAAAATTGCGTGTAAAATTACTATTTTTTTTGTTCGATACCGTCGTTATTTTGAAAAATTGAAGAATAGTGTCTGCGATGTGGTTGCGTTCGACTTGTAGATATAACCATTTCCAGGAACGAGTTGTGAAAGGGTTCCCACCCAAGAGGAACCGTTGAAAGTGGAAAACTTGTTGTTGAAAATGATCTTGTCGCCTTGCGTGGGCGTGAAGTTGCTCATGGCTTGGTTGACGCTCATGCTTTCTGTGCCAAAGAAACCAATCCAATTGTTGCCGGGATAGATGATGATGGAATTGTCGATTTCATCAATGACAGGTCCCGTCAAGGTGATTTCGCAACTGCTGCTCATGTCAATCTTGTACATCTTTCCGACTTGGATTCCGAACAGGTTGCCCGACCATGTGTTGGTTGATGCGTTATACGACAGGAACTTGCCCTCTGGGGAAACAATCCTGACGCCGCTGGTGCCCAAGCTTTGCTTGAGTTGCGCCAACAGTGTGGCGGCATCCAAATCGACATTCGGCGTCCACCAGTTCCAGCCGACAGCCAAAGTCGAGGTTTGTTCGTGGATGCCGGAGCCGCTGCCTTCCGTGACTTCACCACTAAGAGTAATGCTTTGTGAAGTGGTGCCCGAAGTGAGGGTCATCGTGCCGTTGTAATTGCCTTGGCTGAGGTCGGCGCTCAGGCGCACATAAAGCATCTGTTGCAAGTTGCCGTTGGCAGGTGTCAGGTTGAGGGTGGAAGCGTAAGTGCTGCCATTGTTGCTAACCTCATAGCCCGTTGGCATGGCGACAGTCACATTGCCCTGCAAGTTGGCACCAATGAGGGCCACGCTCTGCACTTCCGACGGGCCTTCGCCTTCGGCATAAGTGAAATCGGAAAGGACATCGGGCGAAACGGAGAGATAACCGTCAGTGCTGGGGATTTCCTTGGTGAAAATGATTTGGCAGTTGCTGGTACTGGTGTAAGCGTTATAACTGCCGCCAGTCTGAGGATTTAACGGTGTCTGGTTGTAATTGTCATTGTATTGGTAAATGGATCTGCTTTCGCCAGTGGAATATGTGTAGAAGGCTCTTCCACTACTTCCCGAGTAACTTCCTGTGTTATCATCAAAAGTAATCAAGATGTTGTTATTGCCATCATACTCGAACGGGGTGTTCAGAGTAAAAGTGTACCAGTCATTATTAACGAATGTTTGAGTACCGGAATAGACCAGATGGCTGGAAGCCTCGGCTACCCAAGAAGTGATGGTTGAACTTGTGGTGTGTGACATATAGATGTCAATGGTTCTCGCGCCCGAAGTGGAGTTGCCATTGTATTTGAAGCTGACGGCAGTAATAGTGCCTGCGTCACCCACCTCGGCGGCGGTGTAAATCTGCTGCGTGGTGGAATATTTGTACCACACATTGGAAGGTAGGTATGCCGAGGTGTTGCTGCCACTGCCCACATTCACCTCGCCGCCTTGCGGAACGAGGAAAATGCCACTCACGGTGACATCGTAGTCCGGCATGGTGAAGCTATTGTCACTTACCGCGACGGTGGTGTTTACGTCGCCAGTCTTGTAGACTATCCAACTGTTGAAAACATAACCCGTTTCAGGCGTGGCGGTCAGGTTGATGGTGGTGCCTTGGAGGGCGTAATTTGGGTCGGCACTGATGGTGCCGTTCATCACAGAGGCCATCGTGATGGCAAGGCCTTCCACAAAGGTTGCGCTCACCGTGACATTGCTTTCGGGCATGATGAAAGTGTTGTTGGTCACAGGAATGAGGTTGTTGTTGACATCCCTGACCTCCCATGACGATAGGCAATAGCCCGTTTCGGGCGTGGCCGTCAGGGTGACAGTTTGGAAGCCGTAGGCCATTTCAGGCGCACTGATGCTACCGTGTTCGGGTTGGTTGCAAGTGATGTTGTATTGCGCTCCACCAACGACGGAAATGCTGCCAAGGTAAGTCACCTTGTTATAGCCAAAGACACAAAGGGTAAGGTCTTGGATTTGGTTTGGGGCTGTCAAAGTGATGTTGGCTGAGCCGTTGCTCACCGTGGCTGAACCCAAAATATTGTGGTTGGCATCAGTGATGGTGGCCAAAGCTCCGTTTCCATTGGTCACATTGACCGTGTAGGTGGTAGCGGCCAAATTGATGGTGCCGGGATGGGTCACGGTCATAGCCTGCGGGGTTTTGGTGCGGAGCATCATGGTCGGGTCACCGTAAAGGATCCAAGCTTGGTAGGTGCCTACTGCCGAGATTTCAGAGGTGCTGTAATGGTCGAAGATGCCCAAGATTCCGTTGATGGAAGTGCCGCCCCAAGTGTGCTTGATGTTATTGTTGTAACTCTCCACGAGAATATCTATGCACTCGTCTTGTGCCCACATTGGAGGAACCCAAGGCTGGCTAATGTAGGACATCAAGGCACCGACAGCACCCGTAGGCGTCAGGTCGGAGTTGCTGTAAGTGGCGTGCATCCAAGCCTCGGCGAAGCAGTCGTTGCTTTGGCCGATAGTATAGTTGCCGCCATACGAGGTTGAGGTGTTATCGTATTTTCCGACGAGGCAAGCCACCGACCAAATGAAAGGCAACTTGTTGCTATTGGTCAGGTTGTTGACTTGCGTATTGCTGTAGCTTGCGACGCCCCACATCTGATTATTGCCGTGGTTGCAATAGTTCACAATACCCACACCACTATTGATGTGGTTGCTGATGGATGTGGCTGTTCCCGTGTAGCCACTCAAGTTTGAATAGTCTTGATACACGGTGTTGTAACCGAAATTAAGCAAATCGGTGCGAATATGGTCTATGTGTTGGTAGTCATCCTCGCCGTTGTGGCCCGATCCACCTTCTTGTTTTGAAATGCCATCACCATTTTGCAGCCAAGTGGCAGATGTGGTGAGGTCGCGCTCGTAGGTGATGGTGCGGTTGACTTGAGTGGTCACTTGGGCGGCAGTTTGAGCCGAGAAACGACCAATGAAAAGATCGTTGTAGATGTCGTTACCCACAATTTGGCCGTAGGGGTTGTCTCCCAGACCGCCGTATGAAGAACCACCACCCGTGTAAGAATAACCCGGAATCTGCGCCACGTCACCAACGAGCAGCACATGCGTAAGGTTGTTGTTGGCGTTGTATTGGTTCTGGATGTATGTCTTGATGGCCGAGTCGGTTGAGCCTACCGTGCTGGTGCCCACGATGGTAGTGTTCACGCCACGGGTTTTCTTCCAGTTGACGAAGTCGGTCATTGAACTGAGGAAGTTGTCGTAGCAGATAATAAGCAGGTCGCCTTCCTCATCGACGGGGGTGTATTTGGCCATGCCAGCTTCATAGTTGATGAAGTGACGTTGATACATGTTCTTGAAGTCGGCATCCATCTTCACAGTGTTGCTCTTGCGGGCTTCCATCACGTTTTCGCCGTTGTCGTCCACCTTGTACATTTCTATAGTCATGTCGTAGTAGACGCGCAAGGTTTTCGTGACGGGGTTGTAGGCGTATGGATAAACCACCATGTTCTGTCCACGAAAATCGCGGATGATGTAAGGTTCATAAAGACCTACATTGTTGGCAGGGAAGAATGTGTCCTGATTGTAGCACTCGCCGTAGGTGTAAGGCACTGTGGCGGGGTCAATCTGGCGGCTGAAGTCGCCTTTTGAGGGGGCCACTTCGATGTTCTCAAAATCCCTGTACTGGGCAAACACAATGCGGACGCTCATACGGGCGTGGTCGCCGATGATGGCGGGGATGCCCGTCATGGGCAGGTTAGGTTCGCCTGCTTGGGCCGTACTGATGGCCTTGGGCATGGAAACAATCTTGGCTTCGCCCCTTGGAGTGGTGACATTCGTTGTGTAAAACCCGGGAACTTGTACGTTCACCTTGATGCTTCCCTCCGAAGAGGAAACGAGTTGCGTGCGGAAGGTCTCGGGCTGGTCGCTGAGGATGCTGTTCCATTCTGGCGCATTTTGAAGCTGTGCAAAGGCCGTCATGCAGAGGGCCGAGAGTAGAAGAAATAAAAATCCTTTTTTCATTTTATTTAAAACTGAAATTTACTTGTTTGTTGAATTTGGATAGGTAAAGGTTCTGACTGCTGACACATTCGACTTGTAGATGTAGCCCTTGCCGGGTTCGAGCGTGTTGAGGGAACCTTGCCAACCGTAACCTTGGTAATAAGTGGCTTTGCCGTTGGCAGACTTGATGACATCCCTATCAGTCGGAGTGAAATCGCCAAAGGCTTCATCGAGGCTTAGGCTCTCGTTACCGATGAACCCGATCCAGTTGTTTCCGGAATAGAGGCTGATGGGATAATCCGCTGGGTCGACCACTTCGCTAACGACCGTAATGGAGCAAGCCTCATCGGTTTTAATCTTGTACATCTTGCCTAATTCGATGCTTTGCAGGTTGCCCGACCATGAACCATTATTGGCATTATAGGTGGCAAATTTGCCATCTTGTGCCGCAATTCTCAAGCCGTGGTTGCCCAAAGCCTCTTTGAGTTGAGCCAAGGTGATGTCCACATTGGGCGACCACCAGTTCCAATCAGCAGCAAGCTCAAAAGTCTGGACAGCGGAAGGCATTTCGCACGACACCGTAGCAACCCAACCAGTTTTGTTCACTGAATAATCCGAAGTGAGCCTGAAAGTCAAGGCTCCTTCGTCGTTGGTGGCGGTCACGGTTCCAGGGCTTGTTGTGCCAGTAAACTGTCCAATTTGCGTGGCGGAAGTGGAATTGCCGTCATAAATATAAAGGTAATCGTAGTTCGCTTCAACATTGAACTCGGAGAAGTTGACAATGACTTTCGCCCCAGTGGTTGCAGGATAGAAAGTCAAGGTGTAATCAAGGTTGTTGCCATAGTTGCTGTCGGGGCCTCCTGAGTCATAAAACAGCGCATCGCAAGTCTCAAAAGTGCCATCCTGCATGTTGATGATGTCGGGTGTGGGACAACCTGCGGTCAAAAAGATGGTGTCCAAATCCACTCTTTGGTTATCGGCTACGGTGACTTCCACGGTTTGTGGGCAGTAGCCGTTTTTGGAGATGGCCAAAGTGTATGTTCCACCCTTGATGGGACGGTGGAAGTCGCCAATATTATGCGTACTCACCTGTGAATTGTTGACGTCATGGTCTTGCATCGTGATGGTGGCACCGACAATCGGCTGGTTGGTTTCAGCGTCATACACATAACCGTGGATACCGTTCAGGCATTGCTCAATGAGCCCAAGCATGGCGGTGTGGTTGTAGTTCCAATAGGTCGGCATGGTGGAGGCATTAGGCTTCTTGGTGGTGGAACATTCAATGGTGATTTCACGACATTCACCGAATGCATTCTCATAATCCTGACGGCTGCCCGTAATCACATACCAATCGGCACCATTGGTGACGCCATCAGAATAAGGATTAGTCATGTAAGAGGAAGAATAGGTTCTCACATTGCTGACGTACTCCGTACCGATAAGCTCATACCAATCCTTGTCGGCGTGGTCGGTATAAACGGCGTCCCAAGGATAGTTTACCACTTCGGCACCACCGTGATAGTTGGCACTCATAGTGAACAGGTAATCTTGAGCCAATTGCATGGTCCATTGGGTCTCCAAGGCGTATGCCTTGCCGTCGGGATGGTCGCCATTAAAATAATCCTTGTAGTTGCGATTCAAATCAACCCCATTGTTGTTGTAACGACGAGCGCCGTTCATGGTGTTGTTGCCGCCATAATAGGTGCCGTCAGGGTTAGTCAAGGGGAAAATGAAAAGATCCACATTGTTCAGGATGTTGACAATGCGCGAGTCGGTGCTGGTGCAAAACTCATCGATAAGGCGAAGCATGAGCATCATGCCTGTGACCTCATCGCCGTGCATCGTGGAACTGTAAAGGAATCTCGGCTTGCCGTCAGGCTGGCCGTTATTGAGGCGCACACCCAACAATTTGCGTCCGCTGTTGAGGGTGCCAAGGTCAATCAGGGTGCAAGAACGGTCGCTCAAGGCTTGTGACGGGAAGGCTTCCATCATGCTTTGGTAGGCATCGTAGGTGGGATAGCTGTCCCATTCATACGAGGAACGGTCGTTGCCGTCCCACATGACGGCATCGTAAAGCAAGGAAGGCGGCGTCTGCAATTCAGGCTGATAGCCAGCCAGCAGCAGATCGTCATACTGCTGCTGGTTGGCATAGCAAACCACGGTTCTGCCATCAGTGCCATCAACGGAGCAAAGTTTGCTGATGCCCTGAATTTCAGAGGGTTCCTGAACGGTGAGCGCAAAATAATACTCGTTGCGCTCACGCATGAGTTGTTGTAGTTCCCTTTGACTTTGGGCGAAAAGGCTTCCTCCGATGACGAGGGCAAGAACCAATATGCAATATTTCAACTTATTCATATTTCCAACGATGAATCAAGTTTACTTCGCTGACGGATAAGTGAAAGTGCGTGTTCCTGTCGCATTCGACTTGTAGATGTAGCCCTTGCCAGGTTCAAGCGTGTTGAGAGAACCTTGCCAACCGTAACCTTGGTAATAAGTGGCTTTGCCGTTGGCTGACTTGATGACATCCCTATCGGTCGGAGTGAAGTTGCTAAAGGCTTCATTGAGGCTCATGCTTTGGGTGCTGATGAACCCAATCCAGTTGTTTCCTGAAGAAAGAGTAATCGGATATAGTGCTGGGTCGACCACTTCGCTACTGAAGGTAATGGTGCAAGCCTCGTTGGTCCTAATCTTGTACATCTTGCCCAATTCGATGCTTTGCAGGTTACCCGTCCATGTACCGCTGTTGGCATTGTAGGTGGCAAATTTGCCATCCTGTGCTGCAATCCTCATGCCGTGGTTGCCCAAGGCTTCTTTCAGTTCGCCCAAAGTGATGTCTACATTCGGCGACCACCAGTTCCAGTCGGCTCCAAGTTGGATGGTTTGCTCAATGATAGGATTGCCTGTTTCGATGCCAAGAAGAATGTGGCTCTTCAGTGTGAGTATATTATTATAAGAAGATGAGGCAGTAGGAGGTACCAACGGGTTGTAGTTAGTATCATCAGAATACACATAGATAGACTGGCTGCTACTTGTGTTAAACGCTGAGCAGGCCATGTGCGGCTGACTGGTATAAACGCCGCTGTTATCGTCCACAACAACAACCAAATTGGAGGAGCCATCATATTCAAACGGAGTGCTGAAAATGATGAAAGTCCAATCACCAACGGTCAAAGTGACATTGCCGCTGAACACTTTGTCGGCTGCTGCCACCGTAATCCAGTCGGTCTTGCTGCTGAAGGATGACTTTGTCGTATGTTTCAGGTAGATGTCGTAGGTGCGGGTCTTTTCCGATCCCTCGTTGAAGAAGGCAATGCTGTTGATAGTTCCTGCCGTACCGATTTCCGCAGCGGTATAAATCTGCTGGGTCAAGGAATAATTATAATAGTTGTAGCTGGGGAGGTAATTGTTGGTTGTTGTGGCTTCGCCAATCTCTATGGCTTGGATGAATGTGGCCACAAGGTTTCTATCATTGATAGCAATGAAGCTATATGACAGGTCGTTAGAGACTATAGTTCCGTTTTCGTTCCAGCCCATAAAGGTGTAACCCTCGTTAGGTGTGACACTCACCGTGCAGGTTTCGCCAAACAGATATTCACCACCTCCGCTTACCGTACCAGCCTGTGCAGGGCTTACGCTGACCGTGATGTTGACTGGTTCAGTGGAAATGGCTTCCTTGGTGATGATAATCTGGTTCTTCTGTGTCATCAGCGTACCGTTGTAAGATGACGGACTTGCAGGATTATAGTTGGAGCCGTCAGAATACACATAGACAGCTTGGTTATTTGCGTCAAACACACGGCAACTCATGTGAGGAGAACTCGTATAACTACCTGTGTTGTCGTCAGCAACAAGAACCACATTGGAGGTGCCGTCATAAACAAACGGAGTGTTAAAGGTGATGGTTGTCCACTCGTTGGCGGTCATGGTGACGCTACCGCTGAACACCTTTTCGGCAGCGGTAACAGCAATCCAGTCAGTATTGCCAGAGAAGGTGTTCTTCGTCGTTGCCTTCATGTAAAAGTCGTAGTTGCGGGTCTTCGTGGCACCACCGTTATAGAAAGCGATGCTGGTGATGAGACCTGCGCCACCTAACTCAGCGGAAGTGTAGATTTGCTCGGAAAGGGCATATTTGTAGTAGTTGTAGCTCGGCAGATAATCGCTCGTGTTAGTGCCGCTGCCAATCATGACACCTTCGGCGAAATTGGCCATCAAATCCATGTTGTTAGTCACATTGAATGTGTATTCAGCATCGGTAGAAACCACAGTATTGTTATTTGTCCAGCTTGTGAACATATAGCCTTCGGCAGGTGTGGCAGTCACGGTGCAGGATTCGTCATAGTTGAATTGACCACCGCCGCTGACGGTGCCGTAGTCGGCGTTATTTGAAGCGACAGTGACTGTGAAGATTTGGTTGGGAGTTATGGTGATGTTGCCTTCCCATGTGTCGCTACCGTTGACGGCACTATAGTGCAAGGTGACATTGGTGCCTAATGTCACACCTTCATTGAGACAGAAACGGAATCCGTTCACTGTGGTGGTGGCATTAGCAGCCAAAGCGCCAAAGGTCTTGGTATTCTCGATGATGCTAACATTAGAGTCGCTTGAAGTCAAAGTAACCGTAGTCGTACCAGTGGTGGCCGCATTACCAAGATTCTTGAAAGTGATGCTCAAATCTGTGTTTTGGCCGATAAGGGCAGTGTTAGGCGTGTAGTTGTCAACACCGATGAACGGACCATCAAGGGCAACAGCTGGAATGGTTTGGATATAAGGCTGGCGTTGCTGACGGGTGACAACAATCATCACATCGCCTGCTGTGTTGACAGGGGTAACAGGCACATTGACAATTCCCGTTGAACCGACTTGGGCCACACCAAGGATTTCATTGTCCTTCGTGATGGAAACGTAGGAACCGGGAAGGGCATTCACCGTGAACGAAGTCAGACCCATGCCAAAAGCAGAGGCATGACTCACATTGTTGGCCGAAGGATTGACGTGATAAGGCATCACGGAGCCGTCGCCGAGGCATTGGTAGGCTCTCCAGTAGTATTCATCGGAAACGCTGCTGGTGTAGTTGTTGGCATGGGCGTAGGTCACGGCCACGTTGCCAGCAAAAGGAACCGAATTCAAGGTGTTCATCTGCGTGTCGTCAAACATGAAGTCGTAAACACCGGTTGTGGTTTGCGACATAGAAGGAGTCTGGCTCATCGTGCTTGTGGCACCTACACCGAAGTAATAGTCTTCATACCAGTAGGATTCAGGGATGGAGCCAATGTAGCCGAAAGCACCCTTGTTTTGGGCGCGAATCATGGCCTCGCCGAAGCAGGGGTAATAACTGCTGTTGCCCCAGTTGGCGGTCAGGCAGCAGTTGCCCATGGCCCAGAAATACTTGTTCGTGTTGGTCAATGCGTTGACATTCGTGTTAGTGAAGTTGGGGTTGTACCATTCCTGAATGTCGCCGTGGGCGGTATAGTTGGCAAAACCGACACCTGAACTCAAATAGTTGTAGCAACCAGAGTAATTGTCGGTTACGTATTTATAAATATTATTGAAGCCATGTGCAGCGTTGAAATAGTTATCGGCAGCATAGTTGATGGTGGGTCTGCCGACTCTCGGAGCCCAAGTGGCATCGGCACCAGCGATAAGCAGCACATTGTTCAAATAGCTCGGATCAGGCATGGTGTATTGCTCATACATCATGATTTTGTCCACCAGATAACCGAGTTCCGTGGTGGACGACACCGACATACGGCTCATGAACATGTCGTGATAGACATCGTTGTCGATGGAAGCGTATTGCAGGTCGCTGATGTACGGGTTGTAATTCAATCCTACTACTGAATAGGTAGTGTAATTCTTGACAGCGGTCTCGTCGCCAACAATGACCAAGAAAGTCGGATGGTTGGCATTATATCTGCTTTGGATCAGGGAGCGGACATCGGCGGATGAAGTGCTGCTGGTCACGGTCTGCACATCCACATCGATACCTTTTTGTTTTTTCCAATTCAGCCAAGTTTGGAAGGGAGTGCTGTTGGTGTAAGTCGAGGTGGTCACCACAAGCATCTTTACAGGGGTTGTGTAGAGGTCGGGGTGGTCGCTATAAGCATCGCGAACCGCTCTGCCGTTGAACAGCATACCGTATATGCCATCGAAATAAGGGCTGTAGGTGTCAACCAACATCTTCTCGGTGGCCACGGCATCGGCGCCGTCGAAGCCCACTTCCACTTCAATGTCGTTGAACACACGCAAGGTGTTGTTGACGGGGTCGTAGCTCACCGGCTCAATGGTCATCTTGCCAAGTTGCACACCACGCATGGTACCCACTACAGTGACAACGGCCAAAGGCTCGCTGCGGAAGCCACGGGTTTGGTAAGCGGCCTCATTCATAACGAAAGGCACATCTTCCGGTCTCTGGTCCTTGCGCAACGAAGGCTGACGCGGCACCAAGGTTTGAATGCCAAAGTCTTCGAGACGGTAGTCGGTTGAGGAATAGCTCGTCACTCGGATGCTGGGTGTAGCACCGAAAGGAACGGCGATGAGTTGGTTCACGACGGGAATCTGAGGGTCGCCCTCATTGCCGCCGATGACGGTGTTGGGCATCGAGAGCCACGAGAATTGACCTCTTTCGGTGTCCACGTTCTCCGCCTCAATGGTTGAGAAGGAGAAGGAAGCCTTAAGAAGTTGAAAATCACTGCTGACACATTCGGCCTTGTCGACCGAACGCAGCGTAATGGACTGCTGTCCCACGACATTGAAACAAAGCATCAATGCCAATGCGAATAATAAGCCTCTTTTCATTGTAGGTTAGTTTTGATAAAAATTTGATTTTTAGGCAGCAAAGATAAAAAAAATCTGAAAACTATGCTCACTTCCATTCAAATGTTTTTATCAAATGGTCAATATCCTCGCGGATGAAGTTGATGACAGGTTGCATCGAGTCGTTGTCGGGCTTGAAATTGAAATAGAGCGCACCACGCACGAAGTTTCGGGTGCTGTCGGTGAGGTAGAACTGCATCGGAGTGGCTACACCTTTGCCGTCCATTTCAATAAAGAGGCCGTAAACATTATGTTCTTCGTTGAAAATCAGGCTGTCGCGCACGCCATTGGCCTTTTGCAGATGCTTGGTGACCATCGTATGGACATCTTCAAGATATTCGCCCAAATTGCCATCTACGGGCTTGTGCGTCAGGTGGATGGAGCCTTTGAATTGGGGCATTTCCACATTGACCCAGTTTTTCTCGTCGGGCGAATACGGGTCGGGGGTGATGAGAGCGTATTGCGGGCACTCGAAGCTGTATTTTTCGATGGTGTCGACTTTGACGTAAGCCTTTTCCGGCAGGTCGATACGGAAATAGCCGCGCGGCTTGGGCAGCGGGTTTAGCTGGCGGTCGCACGAGAAAGCAACGGCGAGTAAGGCCAAGGCCACAAGCAATATGGGCAGTTTATTCTTCATCATACACAACTTTCACTTCCTTGATGCGCTTGGTGTCGGCATCGGTGATTTCCATGTGGAACTTCTCAAAGTTGAACTTGAACCCGATTTCAGGGATGCGCCCTTCTATTTCGAGGATGAGTCCGGCAAGGGTGTCGGCCTCGCCCTGCATGGGTTCAAAATAGCCTTCGTCCACGCCAAACACCTTGCAGAAATCGACGATACTTGTCTGAGCCTTAAAGAGATAGGTGTTGTCGTCAAGTTTCTTGTAGTGTTCCTCCAAGTTGGCTTCGTCAAACTCGTCATTAATTTCTCCGACAATCTCTTCGATGACATCTTCCATCGTAATCAGGCCCGAAGTGCCTCCGTATTCGTCAACGACAATGGCGATATGGATTTTCTTCTCGCGGAAATCTTGGAAGAGGTCATTAATTTTTCGGTTCTCAGGCACGAAAAAAGCGGGTCGGATGAGTTTCTGCCATTCGTATGATTGCGCGTCCAAGTAGGGAAGGAGGTCTTTCACATAAAGGATGCCGCTCACGTTGTCCATCGTTTCGTCATAAACGGGAATCCTTGAAAATCCGCTCTTTATGACGATGGCGAGCATTTCGGTGAACTCCATGCCTTGCTCCACGCCGATGATGTCGATGCGCGGAATCATCACGCCACTCACCTCTTTTTCGCTGAAAGAGGCGATGCCTTTCAGCATCTGTTTTTCCTCAAGCGGTGTGGATTCTTCGGTGGCAATGTCGACGGCGGTCGAAAGGTCTTCCATCGAGATTTCGCCTTTCTTTTTCTCCAAGTGCTTGTCCATGAACGAAGTGGAGTTGACCAATGCCTTGCTCAACGGCTTGAAAAGCCCGATGAGGAAGCGCAACGGCCTTGCCATGAAACGCGCCACTTTGACGGGACGCTTGCCGGCATAAATCTTCGGCGTGATTTCGCCCGCAATCAGGATTAATGAGGTGACAATCACCACTTCCAAGAGAAAGGCCGCCACGGGATAGTTCGCCATGTCGAACAGTTGCGCCATGATGTAGGTCGACAAAAGCGTGATGGTGACATTGACGAAGTTGTTGCCAATCAGGATGGTAGCCAACAAGGTCTTGGGTATCTCGCGGAGTTTTAGCACGAGTTTGCTTTTTGCATCGGGGCGCGATTCGAGGTCGTCGATGTCGGCGGGTTGGAGTGAGAAAAACGCCGTTTCGCTGCTCGAAATCAAGGCCGAAGCGATGAGGAGCAGGCACAATACAACCATTCCGATGATGGCGTTGGCGGTAAATCCAGTGAAAAAGTTGTTTGAAACAACGGTCAGGAGTCCTATGAGAGGGTCAGGGTCGGGTGTTTCCAAAATCTTATCATTTATAGTTCAGGCGGCAAAAATAGAAAATAATTCTGACATGCGCGTCAAGTTACGTCAAAATGGCAAATCGTTGCCTTCTTCGGCGGTGTTTTGTGGGGTATAGCCAGGAGCGGGTTCTGGCGCAGGTGCGTAAGGCTGGCCGTAGGAGGATTGTTGGACGGGTCGTGCGGGAGCCATCTGCATCATCTTGTCGGCGTGTACCTCGGTTACATAGCGCACAATGCTTTGTTGGTCAGTGTATTGGCGAGTGCGGAGTTTGCCTTCAACATACATCAGGTCGCCTTTCGAGTAGTTGCGGCGGCCTTCGGCGATGTCGTTGGCCAAGTTGCCCCAAACCACAATGTTGTGCCAGTCGGTTTGTTCCACCCAGTTTTGGTCGCGGTCGCGATAACGCTCCGAGGTGGCCATAGTGACGGATATTTTGCGGTTGCCATTGTCGAAAGTGGTGATTTCGGGGTCTTTCCCGAGCCGGCCTATGAGGATGACTTTGTTCAAACTTGCCATAGTGTTGTTGGTTTAATTATTTAAGTATAAGTCGATTAAGCGAGGAATGGGAAAGTTGCCCAAATCCGTTTCACGGGCCAAAAATAAATCATTTGTTTCAATCCGCAACAATTTTTCTTCAAGTTTTATTTCGATGAACTGGGCGATGATGGTGCGGTGGGTGAGTTTGTGAGTAAAAGTTGGCGAAGTCTTGATAATGGTAAAACTTTTGTTTTCAATAAGTTGCTGGAACTTTTCGGATGCTATGACTTCCTCGACTGTCATCGGGTTTTCGCTTTCGATGCAGGGAAAGTCGTAGAGGTTCTTCCAAATGTCGTTGCCGCTGCGCTTGTGGAGGTAAACATTGCCTTCAATCCTGAAAACCAAATAGTTGAAATATCGCGTCGTGATTTTCAGTTTTTGCAGTTTCACGGGGCGTTGCATCACGGTTTGGTTTGCGAAGGCGAGGCATTGTGCTTGCAGCGGACAAAGCAGGCAGTTGGGGTTTTTCGGTGTGCATTGCAGTGCGCCAAACTCCATCATGGCTTGGTTGTGGAGTCCGGGCTGTTTGCGGTTGAGCAAATCGTCGGCAATTTTGGCGAAAACGGTTTGCCCTTCATTAATACTAATAGGTGTGTCGATGTCGAAAAGCCTTGAAAGCACGCGGTAAACATTTCCATCCACCACGGCATGGGGCAAATCGAAGGCAATGGAAGCTATGGCGGCAGCAGTGTAGTCGCCAATGCCTTTCAATTGCTTAAGTTTCTCGAAATCAGCGGGAAACTGGCCACCATATTGTTCCACTATTTGCTTTGCGCATTGGTGCAAGTTGCGAGCGCGTGAATAGTAGCCCAAGCCTTGCCACATCTTCAGCACCTCTTCCTCAGTGGCGTTGGCAAGGTCGTTCACCGTGGGCCACTTCTCGACGAAGCGCAGATAGTAGTCCCAGCCTTGGTTGACGCGCGTTTGTTGCAGGATAATCTCCGAAAGCCACACCTGATAGGGGGTGGGGTTGTGCCGCCAAGGCAGGTCGCGGCGGTTTTCGGCAAACCAATTAATTAAGGTGTCATGTATGAAATCCATCGTTGTTGCGTTGCGAAATTCTTTATTTATAACTCATTAGAAGAAAAAAATTGCATTAATAGGGTCTCCGTATTGAAAATGTTCGTACCTTTGCCGCAAATTTACAACAAACACAATAACTAATCATAAAATAAGGAAAAAAATGACTAAAGCAGAAATCGTTGCTGAAATCGCCAGCAAGACCGGCATTGAAAAAGGTGCTGTCCAGAATGTTGTTGAAAACTTCATGGAAGTTGTGAAGAACTCGATGGCCAAGGGTGAAAACGTGTATCTGAGAGGCTTCGGTAGTTTCATCATCAAGACCAGAGCCGAAAAGACCGGCCGTAACATCGGCAAGAATATCGCCATCACCATCCCGGCCCACAAGATTCCGGCTTTCAAGCCCGCCAAGACCTTCATGACCGCTGTTAAGTAAGAACAACATCTAAAATCCCAATATTATGCCAAACGGTAAGAAACACAAAAGACACAAGATGTCGACTCACAAGCGCAAAAAACGCTTGAGAAAGGACAGACACAAGAAGAAATAAGCGCTTCTTGCGCCTAAAGGAGACAATAACACAGCATTGGCAACCCCATTGTTGTGTTATTGTTTTGTTATTCAAAATCAAATCGTTAACCCCAAAAGCAAAACACTATGTCTGAAGAAGAGAAACAAGTTGCCGAAGCCATTCCGGCAGCGGCAGAGGAAAAGACGGTGGAGCGCGACTTGGTCATCAACTCGCACGCTTCGGAGGTTGACATTGCCCTGTTGGAGGACAACATTCTTGTCGAACTTCACAGAGAGAAGACCAACAACCAGTTTGCGGTCGGAGATGTTTATTTGGGCCGGGTGAAGAAACTGCTGCCAGGCCTCAACGCGGCTTTCGTCGACGTGGGCTACCCCAAAGAAGCCTTCCTGCACTACCTCGACTTGGGCTTTCAGGCCCATTCGCTGCTCAAGTTCAAGAAAATGGTAGTGGCAGGCGAAGACGTTTCGTTGGACAAGTTCAAACTTGACCCCGACTTGCCGAAAAACGGCAAAATCGCCGACATCATCAACGTGGGCGACCTGATTCCGGTGCAAATCGCCAAAGAGCCTATCCACACCAAAGGCCCGAGAATCACGGCAGAAATCTCATTTGCAGGACGTTACATCGTCCTCGTCCCCTTCTCCAATCGCATTTCGGTTTCAACAAAAATCCGCAGCAACGAGGAGCGCAACCGCCTCCGTCGTCTCATCCAAAGCATCAAGCCCAACAACTATGGCGTCATCATCCGCACCGTCGCCGAAGGCAAAAAGGTGGCCGAACTCGACGCCGACCTCAAGGCACTCATCGCCAAATGGGAGCAATGCACCATCGAGATGAAGAAAATGACCAATTTCGGAAAGATGGTCAGTGAAATGGACCAAACCAGTGTCATGCTGCGCGATTTGCTGAACGAGTCGTTCAACAACATCCGTGTGAACGACGAGAAACTCTTTGAAGAAATTCAGGGTTACATCCAGACTTTCGCCCCGCAAAAGGCCGGAATCGTGCAACTTTACTCAGGCAAGGAGCCTATCTTTGACTACTACAATGTTGCCAAGCAAATCAAAGGCTTTTTCGGGAAGATTGTCACCATCAAGAACGGCGTTTATCTCGTCATCGAGCACACCGAGGCCATGCACGTCATCGACGTGAACAGCGGCCATAGGCTCAACAAGGAAAACTCGCCGGAAGAAAACGCCCTCCAAGTCAACCTCGAAGCCGCCAAGGAAATCGCGCGACAACTGCGCCTGCGCGACATGGGCGGCATCATCATCGTGGATTTCATCGACTTGCACGAAGCCAAGCACCGCAAGCAACTCTACGAAGCCCTTGTGGAAGCCATGAAGCCCGACCGCGCCAAGCACACCGTGCTTCCCGCCACCAAGTTCGGCCTCATCCAAATCACGCGCCACCGTGTGCGCCCCGAAACAGAGGTGCAGGTGCAGGAGAAATGCCCCGTTTGCGACGGAGAAGGCAAAATCCGCCCCGCCATCCTCTTCATCGATGAAATCGAAAACCACCTCAAGTACCTCCTCGTCGACCAAAACGAGAAGAACCTTGTCTTGCAGGTGCATCCGTTCATCTATTCCTACCTTTGCATCAACGGACTGTTTTCGATTCGCCGCAAATGGATGAAGAAATACGGCAAGAAATTCACTGTGCAATCGATGCCCGAATTCCACGCGCTGCAGTACAACTTCCAGAACGCCAACGGCGACGACATCAAAATCTGAAGTTTGCTGCTGCAAAAAAACTTGAAAAGCCTGCCTCGCAATGGGGCGGGCTTTTTCTTGCTATTTCTTTATCTTGATTCCTCTTTTTTCAATGTATTGCCTGATGAAGGCCGCGATTTCTTCCGTCGAGATGTCGTATTTCGGTTCGAGGAGAGAAAAGTCTTTGGGCTTGCTGAAGTAGTTCTCGTTCAGGAGAATGCTGTAGATGAACTTGGAATGTATCGTATGACGGGAGAATTTGCCTGCATATTCCACGCCTTTGGCCAAATCGTAGCCTTCTTTCAGTAGGGCATAGATGTCGTAGTAGTCGCGGAAGGCGCTGCGCACGGCAATGGTGAATAGTTTCATGCCCAACAGCTCCTGTAATGAAGGAGTGACGATGTTGTTGTAAACGAAGCCTTTGCCTAATTCCGGTACCGAGTTCTCAGGCCTGAAAAACGACAATTTCACATTCCCGTTCACGAAAATTTGAAGTTGGTTTTTCGAGAGGAATTCTTTTTTGCAATCGGGGAAGACACTTGAAACTTCATTGGAAATGGCCGAAAAGTCAAGCATTGGGCGTTCTTTTCTCGTTCCAAGCAGTTCAAAGTCAAGGTCTTCGCTTTTTCGGTGTTTCATTTGCAGCGATTGGGCCGTGCCACCGCAAAGGTAAAGGTTTTTGATGGCCTCCATTTGCGAAACAGCCTCAAAAACGGGTATCGTTTCTTGCCTAAGCCCTAATTTCCAGTCTTGGCTTTCCATATCGTTTCAGGTATTTGTCGGGTTTCTTGATGTCGAAAAACATGGCTGCCAAAAGCCAGTTGATAATGCCGTAGTAGTCGCCTTGCGAAACCAAACGCTCACGCCACACTTGTTGTATCTGCCGCATGGGATAGAGTTCGCAGAGTTTGTGCAGATCTTCAAACTCAAGATAAAGCAAGGATTTTTCGATGAGCAAACTGTCATCTATGCTGTCCGGATTTTTGGCATACGACCACAGGCAACCCGATTGCTCCAACTGTCGCCAAAGGACTCTTTTTTTGCCTTCAATCTTTCCGTTTCTGTTTTGGTGATTGCTCATAGTGCCGCAAAATTAGGCAAAAAACCTGAAAACTTGTTTCAACTATGAATAAAAAAACGCTGCTTTTTAGCACTTTTTCACCAAAAAAAGTAGGGACAAGCCCGTTTTCAAAAGATTTATATATCGTTGATTTTCAACAAAATCCTATAAGGACATTCCAAAAAAGTATGGACATGGCCCTGTGTAGGACTTCGCGCCTCTTGACAAGCGTTTTTTCTGTATATTTTTGCGAAGTCAAAAACGAAAATGTCATGAAGACGCATTTAAAATCACTCATCCTAATCACGGCAGCCTTCGCGCTGACCGCTTGCGACAGCCCGACGAAGCGCATGGAACAAGCGCAAGCTCTCTATAAAGAAGGTGTAGAACTGCGTGAGCAACGCCGCTCCGAAGAGGCCGCCGAGAAGTTTCTGCAAGGACTGGCACTCGTGCAGCGTTCCGACAAGACTGCCGAAACCGTCCAATTGGAAGGCCAACTTTGCGACAACCTCGGCGCCATGTACCTCAAGCACGGCCTTTTCGAGGAGGCCTTCAAGCAACACCAGCAGGCTTTGAATTGCTTTAAGCAAGTCGCCGACTCCACGGGCATGATGAACGCCTACCGCAACAGCGGTCGGGCGGTGAGGGCGCAGGAGCAATACACCCAAGCCAAGCAATACTACGACTCGGCTTTCCGTGTTGCCACCTTCATCAATGACCAAGCTATGCTCGCTGACCTCTATCTCGAAATGGGCCGCGACTACTACATGGAAACGGGCAACTTCGCCAAAGGCATCGAAAGCGTCAACCAAGCCTTGGAAATCGGCCTCGGCGACAACGATACCGACATCGCCAACATGACCTTGGGCATCCTCTATTATTACACACGCGAAAACGAAAAGGCGAAGTCGTTTCTTGACAAGGCGTTACGCAGCGAGCGCGCCGGACTGAAAATGTCTGTCTATCAAACGCTTTATGCCATTGCCTACAGCGAAGGCAACTACCAACAGGCGGTGAAATACCACGAGCAGTTTGCCGCGAGCATGATACAAGCCGACGCTGAACATTCCAACGAGAACATCCAAAGAATCAAGTCGGAATATGAATTGAAGGCGCAGCAAAGCGAGTTGGAGAGCCTGCATCGCACCCGCGACCTGAAACTCTATTTGATTATCGCCTTGGCGGTGATTGCCTTGCTCGTCATCCTCTTGATTGTGAGGAAGAAAATCAGCGACCACAAGTTGGAGATGGAGCACTTCGGGCGGCAGGTGGAGCGCGACCAAAACCGCATCCACGAGTTGGTGAGCGACATGGAGAACCTTATCCGCACCAACGATGAACTACGCCGTCAGCAGCAGACCCTCCCGCCGAAGGATTTGATGTCGATCCAGAAAATCCTGACGCGAAACAAGATTATGACCACTGCGCAAGCCCTCACGGAAGAAGTGAACAACGACTCGCTCAACTTCGAGCTGACCGACAACGACTGGAACGACTTCATCAGCCTCACCGACTTGGTCTTCGACGGCTTCTCGCAGCGGCTGTTGCAACTCTACCCCAAACTCGGCAAGTGGGACGTGCGCATCTGCTGCCTCTCGAAAAACGGCTTCTCCAACCAAGTGATTTCCATCCTGTTGGACACGCAGACCGACTCTTACTACAAACGCAAAACCCGAATAAAACAAATGAAGATGGACCTCGGGGATGATAACCGCACCTTTGAGGAAATCGTGAATGCTGTATGAGAAACTAAGGATTACACGGATTTGACGGAAATATTCATCAAAATGGAATTTGTATAATCCGTAAAATCCGTAGTTAAAAAAACGAAATCAATTAATTAACAATTAAATACTTACAGCTATGAAAAACATTAGATTTATTGCAGTGATTGCCCTGATGATGATGGGCGGGATGACAATGAAAGCACAAGACTATCATCCTATCGTCGAGGACGGAAAACAATGGAATGTGTTGTTCTCTTATCCCTGGAGTCCGCCGGAGCCACAGCACAAGTACACCGACATCTACAAAATCGAGGGTGATACGCTGGTGGATGGCATGTCGTACAAAGTGATGTACACCACAAGAAATGAAAACCTTACAGGTTGGAGCGTTTGTGGCGTTATCAGAGAAACCGAAGACAAACAAGTTCTCTATCGTAGAGACGGCTCTGCTTACTATGAGATTCTTTATGATTTCTCAATGGAAGTCGGAGATACCATTATCATGAGCGGCAATGGGTTTTATCCCAACTGGATGTTTGTCATCGAAACCAATGAGATCCTCGTTAATGGCGAGCCGAGACAACAAATTGTGTTGGAATATCCATGGGGTGAACAGGAAGTATGGATTGAAGGTATTGGTAGCCTTTACGGGATAATCGATTCGGGTTCGCGGTTTTTGGATGGGGGTTCGACCGACCTTCTTTGCTATTACGAGGACGGTGACCTGATTTGGCAGAATACCACTCCAGGGTATAATGAGTGCTATATCGTGAATACAGGGCAACAGAACGATTTGGTAGTTACACCTACCGTGCTGACTTTTAACGAGCCTGCCGTGCCGCAAGTTTTCACGATTAGCAACCAAACCAACAATGCCGTTACCATTTCATCCATCAACGTGCAACCTGACGACAATGTGGTGCTACTCTCCTTTGAAGGTCTGCCCCGCACTTTGCAGCCCAACGAAACCATGAATGTGACAGTGGAAGTGAACACTATCGGATACAAAGGCTATAACAATTACAACGTCACCATAGCCACTTCGATTGGCAACAGGCATGTCATCGTCAAGGTTAACGAAGAAATCTGGGACGAAGGTCTGCAATATATACCTATGCAAGGGATTACTTTCGATGAAAACACCCCTTTGACGCAATCCTTCTACCTGCAAAACACCAATGCCCTGCAAAGCATCACGGTTTATGAGATTCGCGAATACGGCACCAACTATCTTGAAATGCTGCCTGCGCACAGCCTGCCTTACGAAATTCCGGCGGGTGGCTTTCTTGAGGTGGCGGTCACTTTGGTCAATTTCCCTGAAGAGCAAGTCGTGACACATGCCTATTGTCGCAGTTCCGAAGGCGAAGGAAGCGGCTATTTCTTCTTTATCGCCGGAGGCCTTTCAAACGGCGGCAATGTGGCGCATAGCCTTTGGAAGCCCCTCAACCTCCCTGGAATACTTTTAGGTGCAAACGCACAAGGAGACCTGTTCTGTAGAAATACAGAGGTCTATCCTTCCACATTGGTTCGTTCGCAAGACGATGGCGAGACATGGGAAACTGTGTTTGACGGCAGTGTTGGAAGTTTTACCATCAGCAATGAAGGAAGGATTTTTGTTTTCAATAATAATACGATGACGGTCATGTATTCTGATGACAACGGCGACACATGGCAACAAACCAACCAAATATCCTCGTGTGGTTTGATAAGTGTAGCAGGTCTGTATGCTGCAACCAATGACATCGTTGTGGGATGGACTCAAAACAGGGAAATCTTTTGGACGCTTGACGGTGGTGAGACTTGGGGCTTTTCAGGCCTTGAATTCATGGAAGAACACCAAGAAATCAGCGATCTCCTCGTCAGCGAAAACGGCGATGTGTATGTCAGTGTTTGGTACTACATCGGGCCTAACATCGGCGTGTATCATTCCACCCTCTCCGATATGCAGAACTGGGAAATTGCTGCCTTTGAGAATATTGGCGTGAAAGACATGGCGTTTGACCCCGAGGGCAACATAGTTTGCGGCGTTAATTTCGGAGGCGATTTTTCGGGTTTCGAGCATGTGCCAGGGTTCTATGCCTTATGGGCAAATCGTGTGGCCATTGCCGACAACGGCATTGTTTACAAGACCGCAATGAGCATGTATAACAACGCGGTTTTGGCCTATTCCTTGGACCACGGCGAGCATTTCTACAACACCATAGAGAACCTTCCCGTTGAGGAGCCTATTCCCGGCGGCGAAGACGGTTTTCTCTCCAAAGGCTATGACAATCATCTGTATTTCTATGGCAACAGCCAATACTGGAAAAGCATCCCCAATGCCAACGACATTCCCAATGTGATTGCTTTCCCTTCGGAATGGTACTACGAAATCGAGAACGAGAACGGCAGCATCACCTACCAATACATGTATCAGGCAGGCGACACCGTTGTCGGCGATGAGCCTTCGCATATCCTTGTGAAAATCAACACGCTTTACGACAAGGGAGTGCGAGAGGATGTGACACGCGAGTATGTCTATATGCGCGACGGCAAGGTGTATTGGTGGAACAAGACCTTGGAAGAGTTTACCGTGCTGTACGACTTTGGTGCCCATGAAGGCGACGAGTGGGAAATCAAGGTTGGCAACGAAAGCCTTGTGATGCATGTGGATGCGGTAGAGAACATTGAATACGAAGGCAAAACCTATAGGGTGCTGCACGTCAGCGACGCGGACGACTACTTCAGCGGCGACATCGTGTGCGGCATCGGCCATCTGACGAGTTTCTTCCCCGAAAGGCTGATGGACAACGGCGACGGCTTGCGTGTGGAAGGCCTGCGCTGCTACTGGATTGAGGACGAATTGGTGTTCAAACCCGGCGACGAGGACTGCGACGCGATTTATTCAGAGGTACACGGTGTGGAAGAAGATGGCCCTTCGACTCCTTTGACGGAATTGGTGATTTATCCTAATCCGACTGACGGTACCTTATTTGTACAGACGTTGCGCGCAACGTCTCTACACGACCAAACGTATCGTATCACCAACGTAATGGGCCAAACCCTATTGACGGGTAAAATCACGGATGAAAACCAACAGATTGACGTTTCATCATTGCCTCAAGGTATGTATTTCATTACCTTTGCAGGCGAGACGCGGAAATTTGTGGTGCGATAATCGTGGTAAAAGATAACAATCAAAAACATACAACTATGAAAAGATTAGCATTAACTTTAGCGATTTTTGCCACTTTCACTCTTGGTGGCGTGGCGCAAAGCCTCCATTACGACTTTGAAGACGGCACCCTTCAAGGCTGGACCACACTCGATGGCGATGGCGACGGCCATTGTTGGGAACCTTCTATTGGCGGTATGGGCCACAATTCCAACGGGATGGTGATGGCTTATTCCAAGGACTATGCCACGGGCGAACCTCTTACACCAAATGAGTATCTTGTTTCTCCACGATTGGTTTTGAGTGAAGACTGGCCCGTTATCCGTTTCTATGCTTGTGCTTTGGATGAAATCTACCCTGCCGAGCATTTTGGGGTATCCATCTCAACTACAGTCAACAATGACCCGTTGGCTTTCACGCTCTTGTCGGAATGGACCATAGCCGCCAAAGATGCGGGAAACCGTCAGGGCAACTGGTACAACTATACCGTTGACCTTTCCGCTTATACTGGTCAGGAGGTCTATGTTGCTATTCGTCACCACTATTGTTCTGGACAATCTGCCATTTGCATTGATGACATCCAAATTGAAGGGACTATACAGCAAGACGGTTTGGTCATTTCACCCGATATACTGACTTTTGAAGAGCCTTGGGTGCCACAGACTTTCACCATCAGCAACCAAACCGACGCGGCTGTCACCATTTCATCCATCAATGTGGAACCTGATGACAATGTGGTGCTTCTCTCTGGTCAAGGTCTGCCCCGCACTTTGCAGCCCAATGAAACCATGAACGTGGAAGTGTATGTGAACGGAATTGGATACAAAGGTTATCTCACCTACTACGTCAATGTGGCGACCTCGATTGGCTACAGACAAGTCACTGTCAGGGTCAACGAGGAAGCGTGGGACGAGGGATTGTTGTGGATGCCTATGCAGGGACTTACTTTCGACGAAAACTCCCCTTTGACCCAGGACTTCTACTTGTATAACACCAATGCCTTGGATAGTATCACAATCTATGAGCTTTATGAAGACGGCACTGACTATCTTGAACTGGTGCCCTCGCATAGTCTTCCATACGTAATTCCGCCCCACGAGTCACTTCATATAGTCGTTACCTTGGTCGATTTTCCTGAAAACACCACTAATGTCAACATTTATAGCAGTAGTTCCTTGGGTCAAGGAAGTAACCCGTATGTTCATATTGTCGGAGGCCTAACACCCAGCAGCGGCGAATTAACGATTACGCCTGATACGCTGTGGTATACAGATTATTTCCCTGATGATCAAGTGTTTGTCATACACAATGAAATCTCAAATACCGTCACCATCACAAGCATCACCAACGATGACGAAGAGTTCATCCATGTCCTTTATCATGACGGCACCGAGTATCTACCTATCGAGGACATACTGCCAATTGAATTGCAGCCCAACCAAAGCACACAAGTCGTCGTCAGATTGGAACCGATGATTATCCCTCCCGCGAAACAACGCGACCAAATCATTTCATACGTAAACATCTCCACTACTGAAGGCGATAGAATCGTGACGCTGATGATTAATGAAAATCTGGTTAATTTTGGACTGGTCGTCGTTCCCTACATGGCCGAGCTTTATCTCAACGAGCCATCACAGACCTTCTCGCTCATCAACGCAGAGATTTCGCGCCCGATAACCATCTATGGCATCGAAGAGGAGAACACAAACTATTTGGAAATCACGCCACAATATCCGCTTCCCTACACTTTGCAGAACTATAACGACTATATGAGATGTACGGTTAGTTTCAATGGAAGAAGAACAAGAGATTGGGGCGCAGACACTTATCTTATCTATCACACTTCGATAGGCGATTTCAGGTCTTTCGTCACCATTGATCAGGGTCTTATGGGTTTCCCTTTAAGCCCCGAATGGTACTACGAAATCCAAAACGACAATGGCAGCATCACCTACCAATACATGTATCAGGCAGGCGACACCGTTGTCGGCGATGAGCCTTCGCATATCCTTGTGAAAATCAACACGCTTTATGACAAGGGATTGCGAGAGGATGTGACACGCGAGTATGTCTATATGCGCGACGGCAAGGTATATTGGTGGAACAAGACTTTGGAAGAGTTTACCGTGCTGTACGACTTTGGAGCCGAAGTGGGCGACAGTTGGAACATTTTTGTCGGCACGGAAATCCTTACCATGCATGTGGATGGCGTGGATTACATTGAACACGAGGGCAGAAACTATCCGATGCTGCATGTCAGCGACCCTGACGACATCTTCAGCGGCTACATAGTGAGCGGCATCGGCCATCTCACCAGTTTCTTCCCCGAAAGGCTGATGGACAACGGTGACGGCATCCGTGTGGAAGGCTTGCGCTGCTATTGGATTGAGAACGAACTGGTCTTCAAACCCGGCGACGAGGACTGCGACGCGATTTATTCTGAGGTACACGGTGTGGAAGAAGATGGCCCTTCGACAAGCTCAGGGACCCTTACGGTTTATCCTAATCCTACAAACGGCGTTCTTACCGTTCATCATTCCGCATTCCGCATTCATCATTCCGAATTCCAAATTGCCAACCTCATGGGCCAAACCGTCCTTTCTGGCAATATTAACGCTGAAAACCAACAGATTGATGTTTCATCGTTGCCTCAAGGCATGTATTTCATTACCGTAGGCGAAGCGACGCGGAAATTTGTGGTGCGTTAATCGTGGTTTAAAACCGAACCAAGAAAGCCTGTCTCGCAATGGGACGGGCTTTTTTGTTCTGACTTCGTTTTTTTTCCTATTTTTGCACCCTCAAACAACAATTCAACCCTTCAACAGTCAACAATTAAACAATGAATAAGGACATCGTTTTGAGCGGCATCCGCCCCACCGGAAACCTTCACCTCGGCAATTATTACGGTGCCGTGCGCAGCTTCGTGAAAATGCAGGAAGACTACAACTGTTATTTCTTCATCGCCGACTGGCACTCGCTGACCACGCACCCCAAGCCCGAAAACATACAGAAATCGGCTCGCACCATCTTGGCAGAATATTTGGCCTGCGGCATTGACCCCGAAAAGGCCACCATATATATCCAAAGTGATGTGCCAGAGACCATCGAGTTGTACCTCTATTTCAACATGAACGCCTACATCGGCGAGTTGGGTCGCGTGACCACCTTCAAGGAAAAGGCCCGCCAACAGCCCGACAACGTGAACGCAGGCCTGTTCACCTACCCGACCTTGATGGCCGCCGACATCCTCCAGCACCGCGCCAAATGGGTGCCCGTGGGCAAAGACCAAGAGCAGAATATGGAGATGGCCCGCAAATGTGCCCGCCGTTTCAACAACATCTACGGCATCGAGTTCTTCCCCGAGCCGCAAAACTATTATTTCGGCGGCGACGCCATCAAAGTGCCCGGCCTCGACGGCAGCGGCAAGATGGGCAAGAGCGACGGCAACTGCATCTACCTCTTCGAGGACGAAAAGACGATGCGCAAGAAAGTGATGCGCGCCGTCACCGACAGCGGCCCCACCGAGCCTAACAGCCCCAAGCCCGAAGTCATCCAAAACCTCTTCACGATGATGAACATCGTCAGCGAGCCGGAAACGGTGAAATACTTCGATGAGAAATGGAACGACTGCTCCATCCGCTACGGCGACATGAAGAAACAGTTGGCTGAGGACTTGGAAAAGACCGTCGCGCCCATCCGCGAGCGCATCATCGAGTTCTCGTCCGACACGGAACGCCTCGACCGCATCGCCCGAATGGGTGCCGAAAAGGCCCGCGAAAGCGCAGCGAAGACTTTGAACGAGGTTAGGAAGATTATTGGATTTAGGCAGTATTAATGGGCGACTTCATAACATACGAAAAAATCCCCGAAAGGGCAGTACTGATAGCCGTGGCCTCGAAGAAGCAAGGCCGCGAGCGCACGGAGGAATATTTGGACGAACTGTCATTCTTGCTCGAAACGGCTGGCGGTGTGCCAGTGGCGCGTTTCGTGCAGGCTATGGACCATCCGAGTAGCGTAACTTATTTAGGCTCAGGTAAATTAGAGGAAATCCACCAATACATCAAGGCGGAAGACATCAAATTGGCCGTCATCGACGACGAACTGAGCGCGACCCAAGCCCGCAATATGGAGCAGGCCTTGGAGTGCCGAGTGCTCGACCGCACGAGCCTCATCCTCGACATCTTCGCTTCCAATGCCCACACGGCACACGCCAAAGCACAGGTGGAACTGGCGCAATACCAATACCTTCTGCCTCGCCTGACCCGAATGTGGACCCACTTGGAACGCCAGCGCGGCGGTATCGGTATGCGTGGCCCCGGTGAAACCCAAATCGAGACCGACCGCCGACTGATTCTCGACAGAATTGCATTGCTGAAGGAGAAACTCAAGGAAATCGACATGCAGAAGACCGTGCAGCGCAAGAATCGCGGCAAGCTGGTGCGCGTGGCTTTGGTGGGCTATACTAATGTAGGAAAGTCGACTATCATGAACCTGCTGAGCAAGTCGGAGGTCTACACCGAGAACAAACTTTTCGCCACTTTGGACACGACCGTGCGCAAGGTGGTGGTGGAAAATTTGCCGTTCCTTTTGTCTGACACTGTGGGATTTATCCGAAAGCTGCCGCACCATTTGGTGGAGTCGTTCAAGTCGACCTTGGACGAGGTAAGAGAATCTGACATTCTGCTCCACGTGGTTGACATCTCGCATCCCGACTTCGAGGCACAGATGGAGGTTGTGAACCAGACCTTGGCCGAGTTGGGCTGCGCCGACAAGAAAACCATCGTCGTGTTCAACAAGACCGATGCCTACACTTGGGAGGAGAAAGACCCCGACGACCTGACGCCGCCCACAAAACGAAACGTATCGTACGAGGAACTGAAAAAGACTTGGATGGCCAAAATGAACGAAAACTGCATCTTCATCTCCGCCAAAAACCGCGACAACTATCAGGAATTCCGTAATTTGCTCTACAAGGAAATTCGCGATATGCACGCCATTCGCTATCCGTATGATAATTTCCTATATTAAATATCCCCTCAACTCTAAACCCTAAACGCTAAACTCTAATCTCTAAACTCTAAACCATAGATGAACCTCATCGACACCCACACCCACATCTACGACCACCAATTCAGCCTCGACCGAAACGAGACCGTCCAAAGGGCTTTGGAGGCAGGCGTAGGGATGATGCTCCTGCCCAATGTGGATGCCTCCACCATCGCGCCAATGCTTGAACTACACGAGCAATTCCCCGATTGCACCCGTGTGATGATGGGCTTGCAGCCAGAGGAAGTGAAAGAGGATTATAAGGAGGTTCTTTCCAAAATGGAAAAGGAACTTGAACGTGGCATTTACTGCGGAGTGGGTGAGGTCGGCCTCGATTTCTATTGGGACACGACATTCGAGAAGCAGCAATTGGACGCTTTTGAGACCCAATTGGACTGGGCGAAACAACTCTATCTTCCGCTTTCCATCCATTGCCGCAATGCCTTTGATAAGATGACTAAAATCCTTGAAAAGAAGCAAGATGGCGGCTTGCGCGGCATCATGCACTGCTTCACAGGTACAGAGGAAGAGGCTAAAATCTACCTTGAATTGGGCTTCCACCTCGGTTTGGGTGGCGTTACGACTTACAAAAACTGTAGTGTGAAGGATTTCTTGCCTCGTCTGCCGCTTGATAGGATTGTTTTGGAAACAGATGCGCCTTATCTCGCACCTGTTCCTTGTCGTGGCAAGCGCAACGAACCCGCTTTTCTGGTTCATACGGCCCAGAAAATTGCGGAAATCTTGCAGATTCCATATAATGAATTGGTGAATGCTGTTTCAGCAAACACCAATTCGTTGTTTTCGATTTGACTTGGATTACACCGTCAAAATATCCTTCGACTTCAACTCGGTCAAATCGTCGATTTTCTTGATGTACTTGTCCGTAAGTTTCTGAATCTCTTCCTGTAAGAGTTTCGATTCATCCTCAGAAATCACGTCTTTTTCGAGTTTCTTGGCATCGTCGTTGGCGTTGCGGCGAATGCCACGGATGCCGACCTTGGCTTCCTCGGCGGCATTCTTGGTGCGTTTCACCAGCTCTTTACGGCGTTCCTCGGTCAAGGCGGGAACTGCAATACGCAGGATTTCGCCGTTGTTGATGGGGTTGAAGCCCAAATTGGCGTTCAGGATGGCCTTGGCGATGTTGTTGAGTGCGCTCTTGTCGAAGGGTTGCACCACAATCATGCGGGCGTCGGTGCAGCCGATGTTGGCCGTCTGCTCGATGGGCACCACGGTGCCGTAATATTCAACCATAACACCGTTCAGCATGGCCGGACTTGCTTTTCCAGCCCTAATGCCCTGAAATTCATGCTCCAAGTGCTTGATGGTGTTGTCCATGCTTTCAGTGGCCTCGTCTAATACAAATTGAGAATCTTCAGTCATAAGTCTATTGAATTTGGACGCAAAAATAAACAATTTTTTGATGTTGGGAAATCTGTTTGTTGAATTGTGGCTGTTTTTTCGGTCGTTTCGATTAGTTTGTTGGGGTTGAAGATGAGCGAACTCGTGCCGACGAAAAGAATTACAGCCACCACCAAGGCGTTTTGCCAAGGTGACAAAGTGCGGTTCTTGAACAGCGAAAATGCCGCCATGATTAGAAATGGATAGTTGAAAATCAGTATGTTATACTGTAAAATTGGTTCTCGAAGCAGGGAATAGGCTAAGGCGGCACCAAAGATGATGACAAACCATGCGATACCCACCCAGCGGAGAGGATTGCGGCTCTTGTTGCGCTTGCCGAGAATGAGAGGCAGAAGGATGATGATGCCCACGGAAAACATGAACAATGAGGAATCGTTCATCGTGAATTGGATGAAATCGGTGAGGAATGTGGCTGTCGGTACGCTAAGACTTGTACTATTGCCACCAACTGGAAAAAGCATTGGGGAAACATACAATAGTGTGGGGACGGAGAGAGTTAGAGATGGTATTCCGCTGATACAGTATGATTTGCGTCGCTCCTTGGGAAGGAAAAACAAGCCTGTGAGAAAAACAAGTAAGGCTTGGGCAAGGGCGAAAAACTGAGTTGCCGAACAAGCCAAGATGGAAAGTGCCATACCAACATAAATGCCCGCATTGGTTTTTTTCGTCGAGAAAACAATCTTTGACCAAAACCAAGCTGTCAGGAGGACGAAAAACAAACCTGTAGTATGGGGCAACGCAGCATGGTTCACAGCAAACTGGCTAACGGCAAAAAATGCACTGGAAAACAAGCCTACTTTGCGGTTGAACCACTGCCGCCCGATCTCATAAATGAGGTAAACGGAGCAGGTTCCAATCAGGGCGAGAGGCACATTGTCCAATTTCCACAAACGCAACGCAATAGTCACGACCATAATGACCGATAGAATTGCAAGGTCTATGGTTTTGTTGGAACGGTTGTGGACTTTTCTGAGGTGGTGCTTCCGCTCGCTCATTTTGTCACAAGGGTGCCAATATTCTCGCCGCGCAAGACCTTCAAGAGATTGCCGCGCGTGTTCATGTCGAAGACGTACATCGGCATGTCGTTTTCCTTGCACATCGTGAAAGCGGTCATATCCATCACCTTCAGGTTGCGTTGGTAGGCCTCGTCGTAGGTGATGTGGTCGAACTTGGTCGCGGTCGGGTCTTTTTCAGGGTCGGCGGTGTAGATGCCGTCCACGCGGGTGCCTTTCAGGATGATGTCGGCCTTGATTTCGACGGCGCGGAGGGCGGAGCCTGTGTCGGTGGTGAAGAAGGGATTGCCCGTGCCGGCACCCATCACCACGATGTGGCCTTCCTCAAGCAAGCGGATGGCCTTCGCGCTGCTCATCGTGTCGGCGATGCGGTCGATGTAAAGGCCTGCCAAAAGCGTGGCTTTCTGTCCTTTGCTCTGCAAAGTGGATTGCATGGCCATCGAGTTGATGACGGTGGCGAGCATACCCATATAGTCGCCTTGGATGCGGTCCATGCCCTTCGAGGCACCTTGCAGGCCACGGTAGATGTTGCCGCCGCCGATGACGATGCCGATTTGAACACCCGCTTGTGCTGCTTCGATGATTTCGTCGGCATATTCGTTGAGGCGTTGCGGGTCGATGCCGTATTGCTGGCTGCCCATGAGGGCTTCGCCGCTGAGTTTCAGGAGTACTCTGTTGTATTTCATTTGAGATTCGAAATTTAAGATTTAAAATTCAAGATTCGTGATTTGTAAGAGACTACAAAAATACGGATTTTATAGATTGCTACAGAATAATCTTTGATTTTGTAAAAAAGTGTCCACGAAGAGCCTAAAAACTGTTTTCGTGGACACTTTTTTATTTAAAAGTTGTCCACGAAAGCATAAAAATTGTATTTCGTGGACACTTTTTTGCGTGTTTTGTGTCTATGAAATAAATAAATGTGTATTTTTGCGGCATAAAACTCAATATTATGCAAGACATTATTGGTAGAAAACCAGAAAGAAAAGAGCTGGAACGGCTTTATGAATCGGGGCGGCCAGAGTTTGTGGCGGTTTATGGCCGGCGGCGCGTGGGAAAGACATTCCTCGTCCGCGAACATTTCTCGGGCCGTTTTTCATTCTATCATACGGCCATTTCGCCCGCCGACTATCAAGGCAGGAAAAAGGATTTGAAAAACGAACAACTACGGGCCTTTTGTTCAAGCATTCAGCAATTTGGCGGCGATTGGGACACGATGCCTACTGATTGGTTTGAGGCTTTCGCTTGTCTTCGCTCGTTGTTAGAACATCGGGGTGATTTGGGGCGCAAGGTGGTTTTCATAGATGAGTTGCCTTGGATGGATTCGGGTCGGTCGGGGTTTGTGTCGGCACTCGAGCATTTCTGGAACGGCTGGGGCGCAGGGCGCACCGACTTGATGCTCATCGTTTGTGGCTCGGCGGCCTCGTGGATGAACGACAAAATCATCAACAACACGGGTGGACTCTATGGACGCCTCACTTATGAAATGCACCTCTCGCCGTTCTCGTTGGCGGAATGTGAGCAGTTTTACGAGTCGCGTGGCATCAGCATGGACCGTTACGACCAAGTGCAAAGCTACATGGTTTTTGGCGGAATCCCATATTATCTCAACTACCTCAAGCCGGAATATAGTCTTGCAGAAAACATTGACAATCTGTTTTTTGCAAAAAACAGTCGCTTGCAAAAAGAGTTTGACCGTCTTTACGATTCCTTGTATTCCAATTCGGAAAAATACGTTGAGATTGTGCGGCTATTAGCCACCAAGCGAGGCGGATTCACGCGAAAGGAAATCGCCGAAAAGACCACCATAGCCTACAACGGACGTCTTTCCAAGATGCTGCAATCGTTGGAAAAGAGTGATTTTGTGGTCAGTTACACCTATTTTGGCGGTAGTCTGCGAAATGTCTATTACAAGTTGGTGGACAGGCTTTCGCTGTTCCATTTGGCCTTCCTTGACGGGAAGAAACCCATCCGCCAAGGTTTTTGGACGAAAAACATCCGCACGCCCGAATTGAACACGTGGCGCGGCTTGGCTTTCGAGGAAGTGTGTCTACAGCATGAGGCACAAATCAAGAAGGCGTTGGGCTTTGGCGCGGTTGATGCGGTGGTTGCACCGTGGCGCAGCAAGGAAGGCACTTCGCAGGTGGACTTGCTTTTTGACCGCAGCGACCGCGTGGTTAATCTTTGCGAAATGAAGTTCGTAGCCGACGAGTTTTCCATCGACAAGGATTATGATGCCGAGCTTCGCCGCAAAGTGGAACGTTTTATCGAAGACACTTCCTGCAAGAAATCAGTTCATTTGTCATTGGTGACCACATACGGCCTTGTCAGAGGCAAATATTCCACTCGTTTTCAGTCGGTTATGACGATGGATGACCTTTTTAAAGAGGATTAATGTGTCCACGAAATGACTTTTTATCATTTTCGTAGATATATTTTTTAGTCGAAAAGTGTCCACGAAAGCCTAAAAATTATGTTTCGTGGACACATTTCTGAGAAAAACAAAGTTTCGATTTCGAACTTGCGAACAAAAAAACTTCATTTTTCCCTTCCGTTTCATACCTTTTTCTTATTTTTGCCGATGGATTTGGCGAGCCAAGTCCGTCATATAGAAGCGTTATGCTTGTCTTGTAAGTGAAAACGTGAGAAATTTTCGTAGGCAAGAAAGTGTAATGGTTCACGCATTAGCGTGGGCTATTTACTATATCTTCCTACAGGGTAATTCTCACGACCTTCACTTAAAGATTGGTATTCAGTTCCACGCTTCTTTTGTGTCAATCAAAAGGGGAACAAAGGATTCTCCAGAGCTTTAGGGGCTGGAAACTGAAAAAGATTGGAGTGCAAGATTATTTAGGCTGGAAATATGGTTGGCATAAAGATGGTGAAACAATAGTTTTTGACGTGATACCTAAAGAATTCAAGCCAAAACCGGATACGTTTTTCAAGTATTATGCATTAACAGATTATTCTGTAGATGCATTAACCAATATGTATGTTTATGCATCACATCCAGCGCAGCTGAACGACCCCTTCGATTGTGATATGAATTTGGCTAAAATTGAAGATGACGGTAATGCAAAGGCATTGTGGGAAAACGAGTTCGATAGTATAAAACGGCTATGTGGTGATGACAAACAATCATTGTTCAAATTGTCAACAGAATGTTTCTCTGCTTTAGTTTTCAGGAAACAAGGTGTACTATCATTAACGGAAACATGTGAGAATTTAAGAATGTGGGCTTTATATGCCGAAAATACAGGTTTTTGTGTTGAATGGGACATCAAGCATTTCCCTTTTGCTTGCAAAGGTCCTTTCCCTATTCACTATGCTAAAGCTGAAGATATTCGGGAAGTTTCTTCAATTGATTATGATGTACAGACCATGATTCTTATCCAAACTACTGTCAAGCAAGATTGTTGGAATGATGAAAATGAATGGAGGTTGTTAATACAAAACCCTTTAGGTTTTGATATGAAGACGTTCGGGAAGCATGCCGAGGAACTAAACCAGTTTGGTGACCACGATAGAAAGTTTAAGTATCCCATACAAGCATTGAAAAGTATCACGTTGGGAATGCATTTTTTCAAAGACATCTGTGAAAGACAACAGGTCGTTTCAGATTCTCCTTATGAGATTCATATCTGCTATAAAAGCACTTGTAACCAAACCAAAGTACTTGTTTTTCTTGCAACAATAGGGAAGTCTGTATTTGCTGATGCAATTAAAATTCAATTGATGCTCAAAATGGGGCTAGCTTATAGACTTGTGCCAATTTCGGTGGTGAAAATTAACGAAATTACATACAGAATAGTGGAAAAGAACGAATAATAAAACTGCAAACGAAATCTAAAATCATGAAAACCAAATCGCTTATTACATTTTTTTGTCTCTTTCTCATGGGGTATCTTGATGCCCAAGTTACTACATACTTTTATGGTCGTGATAAAATAGAATCAAAAGGGGAAACCGCTGCGTTATATTCCGTGGAGATTTATAAAAATAACACCAGGGTTACCGTTGAATTAATACCAACAAGGAATCGAAGTAGGATGAATTATTGGACAAGTAGGAACACCTATATTGTCATAGATGACAATCACAAATTACCTATTTTGGGCTTTCAACGTAAAGTAAATGGAGAAGATGTTATCGACACATCACCATTTTCTGGAACATGGGGATGGGATCATGTGAAAAAAGACCAGAAGTATTACTACACTATGGTGTTTTACGGGAGAATACCACCTGGAATTACAAAATTCACTTTGGTTGACAAAGGCGATTATAATGGTTCTCATGGGTATGGGTGGAGTAACTATACCCTTAATAATCCCAGAATAGGTGGAACTTTTTGGACAGAAACTTCCGTAAAAATATATTGTAATAACAATAATGATGGGATCTGTGGGATTTACGAAGATGTAAGCGCAAATGGGAATGGTTATAAACTCGGATGCGTTAAAGAAAATGGAGAGTATAAGTTGTTATATCTCGGCAGTAAAGAACGAATGTCTTGGTGGCAAACAGGTGATGTAAAAGCCATATTAAGGCCTAGCGCAACAAATGGGGTTTATAAAGCCGATTGGTATATGGCGGATAAAGGGATTGAAAGTAATGTACATGTTTTTTTCGATGGCATGAGTATGAAGACAATAATAAGTTTAGATGACACATACGCTAATTCAGGAACAGAAGAAGACTTTTATTTAAAAATGTATCCTACTGCGTCGTCAAATGCTCCTGCGTCTTCTAATACTCAATCAGAGTGGTCGGGATCAGGTTTTGCTCTCAACAGCGGTTACCTAGTCACAAATTATCATGTTGTGGAGAATGCAAGAAGCATAAAGGTAAAAGGCGTAAACGGTGGTTTTTATACAGCATATAATGCAGAAGTTGTGGCAACGGACAAGTACAATGATTTGGCTTTGTTGAAGATTAAAGACAGTCGATTTAGTGGATTCGAGCCAATCCCTTATAAAGTGAAAACTAGTACTTCAGAAGTCGGCGAAGAGATTTTTGTGCTTGGTTATCCATTAACAAGTACGATGGGTGACGAAATAAAACTAACTACGGGTGTTATCAGTTCCAAAACAGGATTTCAAGGGGATGTCTCCATGTATCAAATGTCGGCCCCAGTTCAACCTGGCAACAGTGGAGGCCCTATGTTTGATGGCAATGGAAATCTGATAGGCATTGTAAGCGCTAAGCATACGGGTGCTGAAGGTGTTGGGTATGCCATAAAAACATCTTATTTGAAGAATTTAGTAGAAAGCGCTGTCTCTTCTTCGATAATTCCTGCCAACAACACTATATCGGGACCGGCACTGACGAGCAAGGTAAAAGCTGTGAAAAACTTTGTTTTTATGATTGAGTGCTCAACAAGTAATAACTACAATTCGTATTCACAAACGACACGAAGTTATAATAGTATTGAAAATGGTCATAATGAAGATATTAAATCAATAGAATTTTCCGATGTGTTTCTTGAAAATGATGCATTGAGATTTGAATTAGTTGGAATTGACATGAATGCCCAAAATACAGTTTTAGTTAAAAGATGCGTTCCTAAACATATAGGGAGGCCGTATTTTGTGCAAAGCTATTATTCTGAGTTTATTGAAGATGCAGAAACGCATGAGAAATACTATTTGGTTGAAAGTTCTGTCGCTATGGCTCCTGAAGAAACGATAGGCACAGCAGAACGAACTTTTACTGAGACATATCCAAAACTGCCATCTAAAGTCAAAGTTATAAATGTGTGGTCTGGGAGCACATATTATATTAAAAACTACAGAATTAGAAATTAGAGTATTTCATTAAGGCTTTGAGGTTTGTGGGAAAGAATAAGATTGACAAAGAGAAGCAGGAAATACGGGTGACGGGGGAATGAGAAATTGAGGCAAAGTTCTATTTGACGGTCTTTAAACTTTTGAGCATCATTGATTTATTGTAAATGTGCGATTTAATAACTCTAAAGCACCAAATTGTCCCAAGTAAGAATAAAATTTGCGTTTCGTTTTGCGAATCGAAAATAATGTGTAATTTTGCTGCGCTATTACAAATGCAATTACAAACGAAATTACAAATGAGAATTTAATTATGGGAGCAATACAAAATAATAATTCCAATGACATTGGTAAATCGTTCTCTGAATTCATGAAAGGGTTTGGGGAATTGCCCTACGAAAGAATGTTTGAAAACACATGGGAAATGCGTGATGGACACTATGTTCAGTTTTCGCTGTATTCTGACATGGGACGAAGCGTGGCCGAAACAAATGAAACTTTTTCTGCAAGGTTATGAATAGTTGGAGTGAATTAAATAATGAATACAATCAGGCGGTTGTCAGTGGTGGCAGTGAAAAGTCTGGATACAATCATATTTTGCAGAGAAAAAGCCAGTTTATTCAGGATTTGTCAGCTTTAACTGGAAGGAATACTATCCTATACTTTTCAGCGTTTTTGAATCAGGGAAAGAGTACCATTAATACAGATATCAATGATAAAGATATTAATGCTTTCATGGAAACCATCAGAGGCACTGATAAGAATAAAGGATTGGATTTGATATTGCATACTCCGGGTGGTGAGATTGGGGCAACAGAACAGATAATTTCATACCTTAAGTCTTATTATGGTGAAGACATACGTGCCATAGTTCCTCAAATGGCGATGTCTGCGGGGTCTATGATTGCGGTTTCATGCAAGTCAATTATGATGGGAAGACAGTCATGTATCGGTCCATTTGACCCCCAATTAGGAGGTATTGCCTGTCAGTCAATGTTGAGAGAGTATAACTACGCAGTTAAAGAGGTGATGAATAATCCTGCAAGTTTGGGGCTATGGCAGGTTATGTTTTCCAGATTAACACCTACATTTTTAACGCGTTGCCAACAAGCCAATGAACTTGTAGATAAACTAGCAGATAAGATTTTGTCAGGAAAAGGATTATCCCAAAACACAATTGAAGACATAAAAACGAAATTCTCTCAAAATGATGATACCAAAATACATAATCGGCATATTGATAGAGAAGAATGTAGTAAGGTTGGGTTGGTTATAGAGGAACTCGAAAGAGACCAAAACATACAAGATTTGGTTTTGGGAATACATCATTGCTGTATGATTTTGGCTGATAAGACAAACTTGGATAAAATTGTGGAAAACAATATTGGAGGAAATTATATTCTTACGACTGCCCTATCGAATACGACAACGGCACCTTGAATATATAATTTACTCACTTCGCAATGAGTTTGTTTTGAAAGCGTTTTGCTAAAACCATTGCGGGAATCAAAAAATATGTTTATCTTTGCATCGTGATAATAAATTGTTTATGACCATATTCAAATAGCACGGTTTTAATTTCTTTTTCTATTCTAATGAGCATTTGCCTATACACATACATGTAAAGGGTAATAATGCCAATGCCAAATTTGTTTTGAAAGGATAGAGATTTCTATTGGATAGTAATAGTAACATCAAAGCTAACGACTTAAAACGTATTGAGCGTGCCATTCATGAAAACGACGACATTATCATCAATCGTTGGTATGAAATCTTTAAACCAGAAGACGATGAAGATCAATAAAATATGGTTTGAAGAAAAATGGCTCTATGGCTTTGGCGATGATGGGAAGACCTACCGTCAGTCCTTGCTTAGGTATAAAGATTTGTTGAAGGCTTTTGATACGGAACGCGAAGAATATGAAATCAGTACGATCGGCATCCATTGACGAAAATCGGATGATTCGCAATGTGGCAGCCATGATGTTCTCCGAAAACCCGCAACAGTTCTTCCCATATAGCCAAGTGGAGGTGGTCATCTTTCCCGAAGGACGCATCCAAAACCCTGACAGTATGATAGAAGTTCCTCCGTTCATTGGTCCCATCACCAAAGTGATTTCCGACACGCTTTCCTATTTGCGAACCAATGTCATCAAGGAACGCATCGTGAAGCCCGCTAATGACGAACATTCCATCCGCTATTTCAACTATCCGTACCAAACCTTGGAAGAAGCCGCTGTCAATGCCATGTACCACCGCGACTACCAAGTGCACGAACCCGTTGAAATCACCATCGAGCCTGACATGATTACCATTTTGAGTTTTTCAGGCCCCGACCGTTCCATCCCAATGGATGCTATACGCCAAGCCGATTCCTTGAAGTCGCGCCGCTACCGCAACCGACACTTGGGTGAGTTCTTCAAAGAGTTGGAACTGACCGAAGGTCGTGCCACTGGCATTCCAACCATCCAACGGCAATTGAAAAATAACGGCTCTCCTCGTGCTTCCATTGAAACAGACGAGAACCGTACCTATTTTATGATTGAGATTCCTTGCCATAAGGATTTTGTCGGCAAAGTCATCCTTGCCAACGAAAACCAACCTGCCGAGCCTTCTGCCTTGCATCGTTTTTTGGCTTCTTTGTCAGAAGTGTTGTCCCAAGATGTGTCCCAAGATACCGATTTGGATTTCAGTAGATTACAAATTTTGTCCCAAGATGTGTCCCAAGATGTGTCCCAAGATGTGTCTCAAGATGACGAAAAGATTTTGGCGGATTGGCTCAACACAAATTCCACGAAGCAAGTATGGTCGATTCTCAAACTTGCAGCCGAACCATCCGAAATGCGACAGCTGCAAGAAACAGTGGGAGAAACCAACAAGCGCCGTTTTGCCTTGAAATACATCAAACCCCTTATCTCCATAGGTTGGCTCGAAATGACCATTCCTGACAAGCCTACGAGCAAACTTCAGAGATATCGTCTAACCACCCAAGGGAAACACATTCTTTCCATAATAGGGAAATAGCCAACAGTTGCCAATTTGGATGACAAAAACAAAAAACCGAGCGGAACCCAACAAGATTCCGCTCGGTTTTCATTAGGTTGGATGTCGCTTATTCCATAGCGTTCTCAAATCGTCCGTGGCATTGCTTGTACTTCTTGCCGCTACCGCAAGGGCAGGGATCGTTGCGGCCCACTTTCACCTCTTTGCGGATGGGCTGGGTGACTTGCTTCTGCTGCGTGTCGCTATGCGACTGCGCCAGCAGGTCTTGGCGTTGCTCGCGGATCTTCGACTTGTCGATGCCTTGGGGACCGCGCGACTCGCGCACAGTGTTCGGATCTTGTGTCGGGATGTCGGCACGCATCAGGAAGGAGATGACGTCTTCGTTGATCTTCTCCAACATGGTCCTGAACAGGTTGAACGATTCCAACTTGTAGATGACCAACGGGTCTTTCTGCTCGTAGGTGGCGTTTTGCACCGATTCCTTCAGGTCGTCGAGCTCACGGAGGTGTTCCTTCCAGGCGTTGTCGATGAGGCCGAGGGTGATGCTCTTCTCGATGCAGAGGTTCACCTCGCGGGCACCGTTTTCGACAGCCTTCTTCAGGTTTACGATGACGTTCATACCGCGTTTGCCGTCGGTAATCGGGATGGCGATGTTCTCGAAATGCGTCTGGTTCTCATACACGTTCTTGATGACGGGCAAAGTCTTCTCGCCGATGATGCGGGCCTTTTCCTTGTAATGCTCCGAGGCGGCGTTGAAGAGTTTTTCGGCCAATTCCTTGGTCTTCAGGCGGTCGAATTCCTCCTCGCTGAAGGGCGCATCAATGCCCATGCTCGAAAGCAGTTCCATCTTGAAGCCCTCGTAATCCTTGGCTTCCTGATATTCCTCGATGAGTTTCTCGCCGAAGTCCATCATCATGTTGTTGATGTCGATGGAAAGACGCTCGCCAAACAGGGCGTGACGGCGTTTCTTGTAGATGACCTCACGTTGCGAGTTCATCACGTCGTCGTATTCCAACAGGTGCTTACGCACGCCGAAATGGTTCTCTTCGACCTTCTTCTGAGCCTTCTCGATTTGCTTCGTAATCATCGGATGCTGAATGACTTCGCCTTCTTGCAAGCCCATGCGGTCCATGATGCCCGCGATGCGCTCGGAGCCGAACATACGCATCAGGTTGTCTTCCAAAGAGACGTAGAACTGCGAACTGCCCGGGTCGCCTTGACGGCCTGAACGACCGCGCAACTGGCGGTCAACACGACGCGACTCGTGGCGCTCGGTGCCGATGATGGCCAAACCGCCGGCTTCCTTCACGCCGGGGCCTAACTTGATGTCGGTACCACGACCCGCCATATTGGTGGCGATGGTCACGGTGCCTGCCTGACCGGCTTCCTTGACGATTTGGGCCTCTTTGAAGTGCAACTTGGCGTTCAACACATTGTGCGGGATGCCCTTGCGGGTCAGCATACGGCTGAGCAACTCGGAGATTTCCACCGAAGTGGTACCCACCAACACGGGACGACCCTGGTTTACAAGGCTTTGGATTTCGTCAATGACGGCGTTGTATTTCTCGCGCTTGGTCTTGTAAATCATGTCCTCTTGGTCGATACGGGCAATCGGTCTGTTCGTCGGGATGACGACCACATCGAGTTTGTAGATGTCCCAGAACTCGCCCGCCTCGGTTTCGGCGGTACCGGTCATACCGGCCAATTTGTGGTACATGCGGAAGTAATTCTGCAAGGTGATGGTGGCGTAGGTCTGCGTGGCGGCTTCCACCTTCACGTTTTCCTTGGCTTCCACGGCTTGGTGCAGGCCATCGCTCCAACGGCGGCCTTCCATGATACGGCCAGTTTGCTCGTCCACAATCTTGACCTTGTTGTCGATGATGACGTAATCGACATCTTTTTCAAACAAGGTGTAGGCCTTCAAAAGTTGCTGAACAGTGTGCAAACGATCCGATTTCTCGGCGAAATTACGCATCAACTCGGCCTTGCGCAACACCTTTTCGTCGTTGCTGAGGCCGGAGTGCTCCAAATCGGCAATCTCGGCACCCACATCGGGAATGATGAAGAACGCGGGGTCGTTGTATGCCTGCGCCAATTGCTCGCTGCCCTTGTCGGTGAGGGTCACGGTATTCAGTTTCTCGTCGATGACGAAATAAAGTTCGTCGTCGATGATGTGCATATTTTCGTTGCGGTTTTGCATGTAGAAGCCTTCGGTCTTCTGCATCAGGCTCTTCATGCCTTCCTCGCTGAGGAACTTGATGAGGGCGTTGTTTTTCGGCAGACCTCGATAGGCACGGAAGAGCTGGTCGGCGCCGTGCTTCTTTTCGTCCTCGGTGGCGTTGGGGTCGGTGAGGATTTTCTTGGCCTCGGCCAAAATGCCTGTCACATAGCGTTTTTGGGCTTCGTACAACTTCACTACATCGGGTTTCAGTTGGTCGAATTCCTGTTGGTCGCCACGCGGGGTTGGACCGCTGATGATTAGAGGTGTACGGGCATCGTCGATCAACACCGAGTCGACCTCGTCGACGATGGCGTAGTGATGTTTGCGTTGCACCAGTTCTTCGGGGTTGCCTGTCATGTTGTCACGCAGGTAATCGAAACCGAACTCGTTGTTGGTGCCGTAGGTGATGTCGCAGTTGTAGGCGCGGCGACGTGCAGCCGAGTTGGGCTCGTGCTTGTCGATGCAATCGACGGTGAGGCCGAGGAACTCATACATCGCGCCCATCCATTCGGAGTCACGTTTGGCCAGGTAGTCGTTCACGGTGACCACATGCACACCCTTGCCTGCCAAGGCATTGAGGTAGACGGGCAAGGTAGCCACAAGGGTCTTACCTTCACCAGTGGCCATCTCAGCGATCTTGCCTTGGTGAAGCACGATGCCGCCGATGATTTGGCAGTCGTAGTGTACCATGTCCCAAGTCACCATGTTGCCGCCTGCCATCCAGCTGTTCTTGAAGTAGGCCTTGTCGCCTTCGATGGTGACGTGGTCGTATTTTGCGGCCAGTTCACGGTCGAGGTCGGTGGCGGTCACTTCCACCACTTCGTGCTCGCAGAAGTATTTGGCAGCGGCCTTCACCACGGAGAATGCTTCGGGGAGGATCTCGTTCAGTGCCTCCTCGATGTGGTCAAGTTCCTGTTTCTCAAGTTTGTCGATTTGGTTGTAGAGTTTCTCCTTCTCGTCGGGGTCCATGTCGAAGTTGGCTTCGGCCTTGGCTTTCAGCTCGGCGATTTCGGCCACCTCGGCGGCGGTCTTGTTCTTGATGTATTCCTTGAATTCTACGGTCTTATGTCTCAGGCTGTCGATGTCGAGTTTCACGATTTGCTCGTAGGCCTTGAGTGTCTTTTGGAGTATGGGCTGCAGGGCCTTGTTGTCGCGCGAGGCCTTGTCGCCAAAGAGTTTCTTTAGAAATCCCATATTCAGTTTGCAGTTTGCAGTTGATAGTTATCAGTTAATTATATGAATGAAATTTGCCTTTGCGCAAAATTCGTGCAAAGGTAGGGATTTTCCATGAATTAAGGGAAATATATGTCAAAAAGTCATGGGTTTGCTTTCCATGAAAAAGTGTTGTTCCCTGTTCTGAAACTCACTTCATCTCGTAAGTGTTCTGAATACCAATGGCTTCCACCAAAACCATCTTGGTCATCATGCCGTCGGAAAGGCGATAGGTGAGTTCGACGGAGTTGTAACCGCCTCTCGGCACTTTGCCTTTGGCCACGATGGAAACCGTTTTGAGACCGCCTTCCTCGGTTATGGTGAGGTCGGCGTTGTTGTCTTCGGCTGCCTGTTCCCAATTACCTGAAAGACAGTTTAGTAATGTGGCGCGTTGCAGTCCCACCATTTTCACTTTTTCGGCATCGAGTTCGGCTTTCTTGCCGTCCATGTTGATTTTCACCATGTTACCCTCGATGATGAAATACTCGCCTTCGGGCTGGGTGTAAGTCATGGTGAGTTGATCGTTTCCGTCAAAGGTAATATGACCGGCCTTGTCGGTGGTTTTGCCTGAGACTTTCATCAGTTTGACTTGCGTGAAGTCGGTGTCGTAGGTTTGTTGTGCAATCGCGGCTACGGAAAGCAGCATCGCAATGATAATCAGTGTAATGTGTTTCATTTCGGTAAATTATTTAAAAAGGTGACTACATCGTTTACGGTTTCAAATTTGGCCAATTCCTGATCGGGGATGACGATGCCGTAGTCGTCTTCCAATCGCATCAGAAGTTGCAGAATGTCAACAGAATCGGCACCAAGGTCTTTCTTGATTTGGGCATCGAGCGTGACCCTTTCGGGCGAAATGCGCAACTGACGCGCAAGGATGGTTTTTACTTCTTCGTACATAATGTTTTGTATTTCTGGATTTCAAATTTCAAGATTTCAAATTTCAAGATTTCAGGATTTCAAAATTCCGCATTCCGCATTCCACATTCATCATTCCATGTTCAATACTCATAGTGCTCATACTTCATAATAATCTCTTCCATCGTCGCCGAAAGCGAGCTGATTTCCATCTTGTAGGCCTGCTCGATGCACTTCTCCACTGCCGTGGCCTTGCTGGAGCCGTGGCCTTTCACCACTGTTTTCTCCGTGCCAAGAAGGACGCTGCCGCCGTAGTTCTGGTAGTTCATAAACTCCTTTTCTTCCATGAACATCCGCTTCATCAGCAACGCACCCAACTTGTAAATTGGCCTCGAATAGATGTCCTTCTTCAGCTTTTTCAACAGTTCCAAGGCCGTGCCTTCGGTGGTTTTCACCAACACATTGCCCGAAAAACCGTCACAGACCACCACGTCGTAGTTGCCCGAAAGCAGGTCGCGGCTCTCCATGTTGCCCACAAAATGGATTTCGGGCGTTTCACTCAGCAAAAAGTGTGCCTTTTGTCGGATTTCGTCCCCTTTTTCTGCTTCTTTTCCTACATTGAGCAACGCAACTCGCGGTTTTTCAATGTTATAGACTTTTTCCATGTAAAGACTTGCCATGATGGCGAATTGCCGCAAATGTTCTGGTGTGACCTCCACATTCGCGCCGCTATCGCAGATTCCTACGATGCCGCCGTCCATGGTGGGCAGGATGGGGCAGAAGGCGGGGCGAATCACGCCTTTCACGCGCCCGATGCGGGTCAAGGCGGCAGCGACCAAGGCTCCAGTGGAACCCGTGCTGACCATAGCGTTGATGTCGTCGCGGTCGCGCAAGAGGCGCACGGCCTTGATCATCGAACTTTCGCGTTTCAGTCGGATAGCATCGATGGGGCGTTCCTCGCAGCCGATGACCTCTGGCGCGTGGACGATTTTGAGGCGCGAAGCGTCGTAGGTTTTGGTTTTCAAGTAGTTCTGCAAGGTGGCTTCGTCGCCAGTCAGGATGAGATGCAGGTCGGGCATTTTGGCCATTGCTGCTAATGCTCCGTCCACATTGGCCTCGGGGCTGTGATCGCCGCCGAAACAATCGATTATTATTTTGATCATTTTTGTGTCTTTGTTTTGCTGTCACCCCTACGGGGTTTTGGATTGGGTTTCGTTTTTTGTCGGCAGGGGTTTACACCGCCTGCCTATTATTCTGTCACCCCTACGGGGTTGGCATCCGCCAATTTCCCGACGTTTCGCGTCGGGCTGTATTTGCTTTGCCCTTTCAGGGCAGGGTCTAACTTCAAACTTTCAACTATAAACTTTCAACTGACTCTAAACTCTAAACCCTAAACTCTCAACACCTTAACGTAGCACCTACGCCGTTTAATCTTCTCTTCGTCAAACCGTTTCCACTGGTTTTGTATCGCGTAATTCTCCTCCAAGTTGGCGTTGGTTTCGGCATAATCGATACGTTTGAGCATCTTCATCATCTCGGCGGAAATGATGACACTCACGCCTCGGTTGAGCCATTCTGGGTCCACACCGATGAGGCAGAGGTCGATGACGTTGGGCTTTTTCAAGGCCTTGAGTAACCTTATTAATGTAAGAGGTGTAAGTTGCCCGCCCGAAGGTCGCACTGCATCGGCGATGGCGGGGAAAGCCAGCCCAAAGCAAATCATCTTGTCGTTTTCGTCGAGGATGACGGCTGCGTATTTCACGTCGATGACGAGCTTGAAGTTGTCGATCATCATCTTTTTCATGCCTTTGGTGAAGGGCACGGTGCCGTATAGCAGCTCGTAGGACTTGTCGAGCAATTCGAAGATGCCGTCGGCGTATTTCTTGATGAAGTCGTTGGTGTTGCGTGCCGTTCCGAGGTGCAGGTTGTATCGTTTCATCACGAAGGCGGCCAACTTATCGACCTCGCCGTCATAATCTTTGGGAATACGTAAGCGACTGCCCGTCCAGTCCACGTCTTTTTGGTAGTCGTAGTTCTCGATAAAGCGTTGATAATAAGGATAGTTGTAACTTTCCTCGAAAGTGGCGGGATAGTCGAAACCCTCGATGAGCAAGCCTTCGCGCTCGAGGTCGGAATAGCCCAAGGGACCTATTACCTCGTTCATGCCGATTTGCTTTGCCCAGTCTTCGACGGTTTTCAGCAGTTCGTGAGCAACTTCCTCATCCTCAATGACATCGAAATGCGAAAAGCGCACCTGTTTCTTGCCCGTTTTTCCGTTGGCGGCGCGTTGCAGGATGCCCGAAATGCGGCCTGCCATCTTGCCATCCTTGTAAGCATTGAAATGGATGGATTCGCACATGTCGTTGTAAACAAAGTCTTTACGGAAGATTTTCTTCTCGTCCATGTACAAGGGCGGCGTGTAGTAGGGGTTGCCCTTGTAGAGTTTCAGCGGGAAGTCGATGAACTCCTTTTGCTGTTTTTTGGTTTTGACTTCTTCTATAACTATCATTATTGTTTTCGTTTTATTGCAGGGACTCACGTCGCCTGCTTATTGATATGTCGCCCCTATGGGGCTTTGTCCTACGTCCCACGGTTTGTTCACCGATGCTTCGCATGGAAGCAAATGCCCAAGCCATTAGGCCCGCAGTGGCTGCCGATGGTGGGATTGACGACGGTGGTGATGACGTTCAGGTCTTGGCCGAACTTCTCTTTCAGTTGTCTTTCGGCTTCGGCGGCGATGTCGGGGCAGTCAGAGTGGCCGATGACTACACGGTGGGCCTTCACGTCCTCGCCGAGGTCTTCGACATATTGCACCAAACGCGCGATGGCCTTGGCGCGACCGGTTTCCTTGCCGATGCTCACCATCTTGCCCTCGTCGTTGAGGTGGATGATGGGCCGTATGCCGATGAAACCGCCCATTGTGGCGGCCAAGCCGCTCACGCGACCGCTGCGGCGGAAGAACTTCAGGTCGTCGGCGAAGAAATACATCGGGAACTTCGGCACTTCCACCTTGGCCCATTCCACGATTTCCTCAGCGGTCTTGCCCGCGTTCAGCAGGTCGGCCACTTCGAGGACAATGTTATAACATAACGCACTGATTCCCAGTGTATCAACCTCATAGAACTTGCGCTTGGGATACTTCGCCTTCAGTTTCTCCAACGCCTGATGCATGATGGTGAAGGTGTTGGAAGTGCCCGATGAGAAATGCACATAAAGGATGTCGTTTCCTGCGGCAAATTCAGGCTCAAAGTATTGGGTATAAGCCTCTTCGCTCATGGCACTCGTGGTCGGCATGGTGCCGGCGCGGAGCATGTCATAAAATTTGTGGGAATCGAATTCGTCGAAGTCGATGTAGGGATAAATCACCTGTTCGCCCACGGTGTAAGGCATCGAGATGAGTTTGATGTTGTATGCGGCGCACTCCTTGGGAGTGATGTCGCAATCGGTGTCGCTAAAAAATGTCAGCATAAAACAAAAATATAATCATAAATCGGTTGTTGGCCGTTGTTCAACATAATTTCAAGGTTCTTGTATTGGGTTTGCAGGTCGGCGACGAGGCTTTCTGCTTCATTTTTAGGGACTTGCTCTCCGAAAAAGATGAGCATCACATCGCGGGAGGCTGCGCCAAGGCGTTCAACAAGGACTTTGGCGGTCTCAACGCGATTGAGGCTGTCGGAAAGGAGTTGCTTGCCGCTGTAACCGACATAATCGCCCTTGCGGACGCTCACTTGGTCGCCCTCGGCATCGCGGATGGCGGTGCTGACCATGCCCGTCACCACGCTTTGCATGATTTCCGTGACGCTCGTGATGACTTCCTTGACATTGACATTGTCGCGGTCGATGGAGCCGATGCCGTAGTAGCCTTCGCCAATGGTGGCCGATGGAAGCACATGAATGTCAGCACCTTTATAAAGTTCGGCGGCTTGGTCGGCGGCCATTTTGATGTTCTTGTTGTTCGGGAACACGAGGATGTGTTGCGCGTTGATACGTGCGAAAGCATCCAAAAAGTCCTGCGTAGAGGGGTTCATGGTCTGGCCACCGGCAATCACCTCGTCGGCCCCGATTTCGCGGAAGGCGTTGATGAGTCCCTCGCCCGAGGCCACGGTCACCACGCCGTATTTCTTCGGTGGCACCTTGAACGAGGCGTTGTCTTGGTTGGTCGATTGATGGTGTTGCAGTGCCATGTTTTCGATTTTGAGGGTCAGGAACTCGCCGTATTTCTGCATTTCGTTGAGAATCGCGCCCGGCGTGAAGGTGTGTACATGCACCTTAATGATAGTGCCTTCGCGGAAGGCCACCACCGACTCGCCCACGCGGTTCAGGTAGTCGAAAATCACCTTCTCGTCGAAAGTGTCCAAATCGACTTTGGAGCGCATCAGACGGAGCAGAAACTCCGTGCAATAGCCGAATTCGAGCGTGCTGTTTTCGGTGAATTTGTCGAGTTCAACTGTAGGTGTCGAGGCCGTCGTTGGGGCGATTTCCTCGTCGGAGATGTTGCCGTTCAGCGCATCGTTCATGCCACGGAAAATGCTCAACAAGCCCGCGCCACCACTGTCCACCACGCCAGCGTCTTTCAGCACCGGGAGCAGTTCGGGCGTGTGGTCGAGGGAAACTTGCATGGCCTCCAATAGGGTTTCAAAATAATGGTTGAGGTCGCTGTCGGCATCCGCGCCTGCCGCGCCTTCGCGCAACACGGTGATGATGGTGCCCTCTACGGGAACAGGAACCGACTTATAAGCCTCGTCCACAGCCGCTTGCATGGCTTTTGCGAAGGTTTTTGCGTCGGCTTCCACCATGTCTTTCAGGCCTTTTGCCAAGCCTGAGAAAATGCGCGAAAGAATCACGCCGGAGTTGCCTCTCGCGCCGAGCAACATGCCTGATGAGGCCGCAGAAGCCAATTCCGACAGCGTTCCCATATTGTCTTTCAAGGCATTGCAGCCCGCCTTAAGGGTCATCAGCATGTTGTCGCCCGTGTCGCCGTCGGGGATGGGGAACACGTTCAGGTCGTTGACGACCTTTTTGTCGCGCCCCAACTGCACCGCGCCTTGGCGGAGCATAATGGCGAAGGTTGGGCTGTCTAATTCATTGATTTGCATTGTTTTTCTTTTTCATCACACTCTTCCGATACCACGACCACTTCAGCAACTGCCGGAACACAAACGGCTGGAGCGCGTAGGAAATCATGATGGTCGAGGCCATGCCGATAAGGGTGATCAGGCCGATGGAACGGATGGCGGGATGCACGGCAAAGAGCAACGAAGCGGTCACGATGACGAGGATGATCGCCGAGAAGAAGATGGCCACTTTGTGCCAAGTCAGAATGTCGTGGCTGCCGGTTCGCACCTCGGCAAGTAGGCCTTCCGTGATGAAGATGCTGTAGTCAACGCCCACGCCAAAGATGAAGGTGGCAATGACGATGTTGATGAGGTTGAACTCCAAGCCGAGCAAGACCATGTAGCCCTGCACCATGAACCAACTGAGCACCATCGGGAGGAAGGAAAGGAGTGCCGTGATGATGTTGCGGAACGAAACCAGCAAGATAATCAGCACGAAGAGCGACGAAATCCACACGGCGATGTTGAAGTCGTCGTGGATGATTTCAACCATGCTCTTGCAATAGTAGAACGGCTCCAAAACGAAGGTCTTGGGGTTGGTGACGAGCGCGTCGGTGGCGATGTCTTTCTCGTCAAAACGCATGGAAACGTCGGTGAATACCATATATTGGTTGTCGGCGTTGCATTCGATGAAGTTGCCCAAAAGGTTGTCGGGCACCACACCGCTTTCCATCAGCGAGGCAGGCTCATAGTCAGCGTTCAGCATCTCCTTGAAGTCGTAGAACATCATGGGGTCGAGGCCAAAGTTATGTGCGCCCTTGTCGACTTGCGCGATGGCGAAGGCTTTGCGCTCGTCGGTCCAAAACTCGTTCCACGCGGCAATGCGCTGTTCTTGGTCGGCCATTGTCACAAACAGTTTGGGAATGAAACTCGTATAGTTGTGTACAATGTTATTTTTATGCAAAGTGTCAAGTATCACCATCAGCGACTTGTCGGCCTCCAAAGCCTCGTCGATGTCGGTGCTGACGGTGGCAAAATAGAGGTGGAAGAAGCCGTCGTTGTTCTTTTCATTGAAGAGGCTTTCGGCTTCCACTTCGGCAGGCGAGTTGTAGTCGAGGTTGCGCAAGTCGCTGTCAAACTTCACTTTGGGTGAGAAAACGATACCGATAACCACGAGCACAACAATGAGAACAAGGAACCATTTATTGCGGTCGAAGGGCAGGTTGTTGAGGCGCGAGATGGTTCTGAAGGTCTTGCTGTCGGTGTTGGTGTGACGTTTAGGCAGGAAATGCGGCAAGAAGATGAGTGCGAACATGGTGCTTCCCAACAGCGCAAACGAGGCGAACATGCCGAAATCGCGGAGCAGGTCGCTCTCGGTGAAGAGTAGACTGCAAAACGCGCCAACCGTGGTGATGCAGCCCAAAAACACGGGCGTCGATTCGTCGGAAAGGAGCCTTTCTGGGTCACCGACAAAGAAATGGTGAATCAGCACATGCAGGCAATAACTGATGGCCACACCCAGCACTATCGCCCCCAAGCCAAGAGCCATGAGCGACATTCCGCCTTTGATCCAAAAGATGCAGGCCATAGAGAACGCCGTGCCGTAAATGATGGGCAGCAGTAGTTCCCAAATGAACGATAAACTCCTGAAGCACAGCCAGATAAGGATAAGAATCAGGACGAGCGAGATGCCTACCGTCAGGACAAGGTCGGAACGGATGCGGCCAGCGTTTGAAACGCTTCCGATGGGGTCGCCATGAGCGTGTACTTTTACATCGGGATGCTCGGCTTCAAATTCCATTTGCGCCTTCGATAGCATACGGCTAAACTCGGTGGAAGCCTTGGAATCCAACGACTTGAACGCCGGCGCGAGGTAGGCGAGGGCCACGGTGCTATCGGGGCAGAAAAGGTGTCCATCGATGATGTTGTAGCCCGTGGAAACGCTTTGCAGCACCTCACCAAGCACCACACCACGCAAGTTGAGCGGGTCGTAGGCGATGGCTTGGGTGAGCTCGCCCGTTTCGTCTTCCATCATCTGCTCGTAGTTGACCCACATCTGCTTTTCAATGGCTTCGGGTTCAAGCGCTTTCGCAAATCCTCGGTAGGCCGAGGTGTCGATGAAGGATGGGATGTGCTCGATGACGAAGTCGAGGGCATTCAGCGCCATTTCAGGTTCCATGCGGTATAAGACATTGGAAATGAAGTGGCTTGTCGAGTCCTTCTCGAAAAGCAAATCGACAAACTCATCCGTCCGCTCGCACAATGTTTGGGGTGGAAGCGGCTCGTTGGCAGAGGTCACCTGAATGTAGATTTTGTCCTTCAATTGGATGGAACTGAACGCCAATTGGCTTTCCACGCTCGATTCGGGGAGCAGTTTCGAGATGTCTTCCTCGTAGTGCAGTTGAAGTCCGAAGAATAGGAAAACCGCAACAGAGGCCACCATGATAATGTACATCAAGGCCTTATGGTTGCGGAAGAAGCGGTAAATAGGTAAAAATATTTTGTGCATTTTATTTTTGATAAGTTGTCAATTCGGTGCTTTTCAGTCCAAAAAAGCCAAGGCGTTTCCACCTCGGCTTTTCTGATGGCATCTTATAAGAGCCTTATTCTTGCCCGGCAGGAGCCTCGGTCGTTGCGGCAGGGGCTTCGGTGGCGGGGATGTTGGGCATCATGTTCTCGATTTGCGAACTGACTTCGCTCTTCAGGGTGCCTTCCTTGCTGTTTTTTGGGAGCGTGATGCTCGACAAGAGGCACAATCCAACCAGAATACCGCCCATCCACCAAGTGGCTTTTTCGAGGAAATCGGTCGTCTGGCGCACGCCCATCATTTGGTTGGCACCACCGAAGTTGGAAACCAAACCACCGCCTTTTGAGTTCTGAACCAGAACAATCAATCCTAATAACACGCTGACAATCAGGATTAAAATTACTACTAATGTGTACATGTTTAATTATTTAATGTTTGACTTTTTTGACTTTCTTGAAGCCGTTCAATTTGGGCTGCAAAATAACGACTTTTTTCTGGATATTTCAAGCCTAATTTTTTATAAATTGAAATTGCCTTCTCAAAATAGTTTTGTTGCTCGTATATTTTTGCCAAAGTTTCGCTCACGATGTTCTCTTGGTCGATGATGCTGTTTTGGGCCACGGAGATGGGGTTGTAGAACTCGGCCTTGGGTCGCGAGATGCTTGGATTCTCGGTTATGAATTTGTCTATCAGTTCCTTGCGTGAGAGTTTCTTTGGTGCGGGCTTGCCTGCCTCCTTGCGTTGTTTTTCTTCCTCGATTTCCTTCAGGCGGTTGGCGATGATGGCTTTCAGCTCGTCGATCGACTTGCGCTTTTCTTCCAACAGGGCCATTTCGGCGGAAAGTTCCTCGTGGCTGCCGCTGAGGTCGATTTCGGGGATGATGAAGACTTTTTCGCGGATGATGCTACCGTTTTGTTCTTCCTTCGTGTCGATGGATTCGATGGAGGAGAAGACATTGTCTTTGGGTTCAAACTCATCGGGAAGGGCTGGAATTTCGGGTTTGCTTTCGAGACGATGCTTGGCTATCATGCTGAGCAAGCGCAACTTGTCGCGATTGGGCATGGTGGCAGCGGCGCGTTTCAGTTGGCTGTCGTAGTTGGGGCTGCCGATGTTCTGGTATGCTATGGAAAGAAGTGCTTGGGCGATGGAGAAATAAGGGAAGGCCTTCACCATTTGTTCCACTTCGTCCACGTCATTGCCCTTCATGCGCTCAGGCATTGTCATGTATCCTATCAGTTGCTTGCTGTCCATAATCACCAATTTACCAATGCTTTATTGAAAATGTCTTCCACCAATTGCTCAGTGATGGTTGTCGTGAGTGCCTCTTGCACCGCGTTCAGGTCTTGGTCGCTGGGGTAGTCTTCGTATCGCGAGAAACTTTGCTCAAAGTCCTTCGTTTCGTCGATGCGGTTGCTAAAACGCACGTTGACCGTGATGGTGAGTCGGTTCATGGCGGCGGTCTGCCCCGAGGTGATGGCCACAGGCATGGTCTTGTAGTCGGTGATTTCGCCTTCAAAGGCGATGTCGCCGCCCGATTCCACCATGTCTAATGTGGTTTGGTTGGTCATGGCGTCGCGCAAAGCGTTGGTGAAGATGTTGCTCAACATCGGGTTGACGAGTTGGGCATGGTTCGGGAAATAGTCCACGGAAACGGTTTTGGCTTCGGCGGGAATCGATGCGCCCGAGAAGGAATAAAAGCCGCAACTATGGCTCATAAGAGCCAAAACAACAACCACTATTAACGCCTTGATTTTCATAAATCTATGCCGTATTCGTTGATTTTGCGGTAAAGTGTGCGCTCACTAATGCCCAAAGCCTTGGCCGCGTCCTTTCGCTTACCGCGATGGGCTTCCAAAGCCTTGATAATCATTTCTTTCTCATGGTGTTCGAGGGAAAGCGTTTCGGGCGTTGAGCTATTGGTCATTGAGCTTGTCGAAATGACCCCATAGTGCGAAGTTTCCTCGGTGGGAATGAACTCGGCATATTCCTGCTCACTGACCTCTGGCTCATCGTGGCTTACCCGCGTAACTACAGTGTCGCCGATTTGTGTAACCGAATTGGGTTGCACGTAAGTCGGCTCCATCGGGCGACTGCCGCTCATATTATTGACTTGCGCGCGCAATTCGGCGATGTCTTTCTTCATATCGAACAGTACGCGATAAAGCAGATCGCGCTCCGACATGCCCTCGGGCGTGTCCTCGCGAGGCAACAGGACGGGTAGATTGCTTACGACCCTATTAGGCAGATACTTAGCCAAGGTCTCAGTCGTGATGTTGCGGTCGGTTTCCATGATGGAAATCTGCTCCGTGACGTTTTTCAGTTGGCGCACGTTGCCGTCCCAACGGTAATTTTCCAGCATTTTCACGGCCTCGGGTGTCAAAGTGATGGCAGGGATGTGGTTGCGCTCGGCAAAGTCGGCGGCAAACTTCCTGAACAACAGCGGGATGTCGGCTTTCCTTTCGCGCAAGGCGGGAATATGGATAGGGATGGTGTTCAACCTATAATAAAGGTCTTCGCGGAAACGCCCACGCTCGATGGCTACGGGCAAATCGACATTGGTGGCGGCCACGATTCTGACATCGGTTTTCATCACCTTGTTGCCGCCGACGCGGATGAACTCACCGTTTTCGAGCACACGCAAAAGTCGGGCTTGGGTGGAAAGCGGCAACTCGCCGACTTCGTCCAAAAACAAGGTGCCTTTGTCGGCAATCTCAAAGTAGCCCTTGCGCTCGTTTACCGCACCCGTGAAGGAACCTTTTTCGTGTCCAAACAGCTCAGAATCAATGGTTCCCTCGGGGATGGCTCCGCAGTTCACGGCAAAATATTGGCCATGCTTGCGGGTGCTGTTTTGGTGGATGATCTTCGGGAAAACGTCCTTACCCGTGCCGCTCTCGCCCGTGATGAGCACGGTGAGGTCGGTAGCGGCCACTTGGGCGGCTATGCCAATGGCGCGGTCCAATTCGGGGTCGGTGCCGATGATGCCGAAGGTGCGTTTTATTGCTTGTACGTCCATGTCGTGTTTTCTATCAGCAGGGCTTGCCATATCGCGGTAGCGACAACGGGACATGCCCCGTTGTTGGCAAAGCCCAGCTATTTATCTCAATATTCCTCCCAACTCTTTCTCCATCGCGCCTTGGATTTTCCCCATCGTCTTCTCGATCACCTTGTCGGTGAGGGTGGTGGTGGGCGACATCAGCACGAAGCTCATGGCGTATTGTTTCTTGCCTGCCGGAATCTTCTCACCTTCGTAAACGTCGAACAGGCTCATCGATTGCAGGATTTTGTTTTCCGCGCTCATGGCGACTTTCTTCACCGCGTCGAAGGTGACGTTCTTGTCGAAAATCATGGCGAGGTCGCGGCGCACGGCGGGGAACTTCGACAGCGGCTCGAAATGCACTTCCTTGGCCTTGGCCAAACATTGCATCATCAGCGTCCAGTTGAAGGTGGCGTAGAACACGTCTTTCTTCAAGTCGAAGTGCTTCAAGGTCTTTTTGCTGAGTTTGCCAAGCGTGACAATCTCTTGTCCACCAACGCAATAGGTGGTCGCGTAGTCGAAATGTGGCAGGTTGGCTTCCTTGGCTTCGAGTGCATTGAAATCGAACTTGAAATGGTTGAGCACGCCCATGACGTATTCTTTCAGGTCGAAGTAATCGATGGCCTTGGCTGGTGCGTTCCACAACTCGGCCTGTTTGTTGCCGGTGAGGAAAAGGTCGAGGCAGGTGTGCTCGGTGTAGGGTTTCAACGGCTGTTTTTCGTCGCCAACTTTCGTTCCGTCAAAGAAATAGACATTGCCGAACTCGAAGAACTTCATGTCGCTGACCTTGCGGTTTTGGTTGAAGGCGATACTCTCCAAGCCGCCCCACATTAGGGTTTGGCGCATGACATTGAGGTCGCTGCTCAAAGGATTGAGAATCTTGACGTTGTTCTCTGGCTCAAAGGCGGGGAAGACCTCGCTGTAGGCGGCCTTGGTAAGCGAGTTGTTCATAATTTCGTAGAAGCCGTTGGCGACGAGCATGTCGCTGATTTTCTGCTGCATCTTGTCGGCATCGGGTTTGGCGGCGCGACTGATGGAGGCATGAACGCGGCTCGGGATTTCGATATTGTCGTAGCCGTAAATGCGCAGGATTTCCTCGATCACATCGGCGGGACGGGTTACATCGACCTTGCTGGTGTGTACATCCACCACAACGTGCTTGTCGTCTTGTTCAACAATTTGACATTCAAGGCTTTTTAGTATATTGACGGCTTGGGTCGGGTCGATGACTTTGCCAGCCAGTTTGTTCAAATAGTCGAACTTCAAATCCACGCGGGCAGGGGCGAAGTCGCCGTTTTTCACGTCCTTGATTTCAGAGGAAATCGTTCCGCCGGCCAACTCCTTTATTAATAAGGCGGCGCGTTTCAGGGCGTAGAGGGTGATGTTCGGGTCGGCACCGCGCTCGTAGCGGAACGAAGCATCGGTTTGCAGTCCGTGATATTTGGCCGTCTTGCGGATGCTGGTGGGATTGAAGTAGGCGCTTTCAAGGAAAATATTGGTGGTTTCCATCGTCACGCCCGACTTCTGTCCGCCAAACACGCCCGCGATGCACATGGGTTCTTCAGCGTTGCAAATCATCAGGTTACGGCTGTTGAGCTTGCGCTCCACGCCGTCCAAGGTGACGAAAGGCGTGCCTTCGGGCAGGCATTTCACCACGACCTTTTTGCCCGTGACTTTATCGGCATCGAAGGCATGAAGCGGTTGCCCGACTTCCATCAGCACGAAGTTGGTAATATCGACGATGTTGTTGATGCTGCGGATGCCCACGGCGGCAAGGCGGTTCTTGAGCCAAGCCGGCGACTCGCCGACTTTCACGCCGCTGATGGTCACGCCCGAATAGCGCGGGCAGGCCTGCGTGTCTTCAACGACCACTTCGATGTCCAAGTCGTGGTTTTCCACCTTGAAGTCTTCGACAGAGGGGCGGATGAGGTGGTATTTCGTGGTGTTCTCGCGCTGGTTGAGGGCGGCCACAAGGTCGCGGGCCGAGCCAATGTGCGAGGTGGCATCGCTGCGGTTGGCGGTAAGGCCGATTTCGATCGTATAGTCCTCTTCTACAGGGAAATAGAACGATGCGGGCTTGCCCACTTCGTAATCATCAGGCAACACCATAATTCCTTCGTGCGAGGTGCCAAGTTGCAGTTCGTCCTCGGCGCAAATCATGCCTTCGCTCACCTCGCCGCGAATCTTGCCCTTCTTGATGGTGATGTGTTCGTCGCCAATCCAGAGTTCGGTGTTGATGGTGGCCACGAGCACCTTTTGTCCGGCAGCCACGTTGGGCGCGCCGCACACGATGTGCAGCGGTTCCTCGCCGCCCACATCGACGGTGGTGATGTGCAGGTGGTCGGAATTAGGATGGTCGATGCAGGTGAGCACCTTGCCCACGACGACACCTTTCAGCGCGCCTTTCACCGACTCAAAACGCTCCAAGTCTTCCACTTCGAGTCCCGTGGAGGTCAATATCTCGCTGACTTTCTCAGCCGAATAATCGCAGTTGACGTATTGTTTCAACCAGTTATAGGAAATCTTCATTGTCGTAGATTTTTATTGAGCGGCAAAAATACGAAATTCTGACAAAATGTCACGCGGAAAATATGAAAGACTTTTGATTAGAGGTTTTTGATTTTGCCAAGTGCCTCGATAAAAACTCGCCAAGTGCCTCGATGAAAATCGGCCAAGTGCCTCGATAAAAACTCGCCAAGTGCCTCGATAAATTTTTCAAAAGTTGTTCATAATCAAAAAGAAATTACTATTTTTGCAGCGTGAAAAATTTGAATCTATGAGTGACTACAAAAAGCGTGTTGCAGAACAGAATCTTGCCGACCATTTGGATGCAATGGGTGCCGTATTGATAGAAGGCCCTAAATATTGTGGTAAGACTACGATGGCAATCCAACAGGCCAATAGCGTTTTGCTTATGTCCGACCCTGATCATATAGAGCAGAACCTTTCATTGGCGAGGACGAATATCAGGAAATTGTTGGAAGGAGAAACGCCGCGTTTGATTGACGAATGGCAACTGGCTCCCCAGTTTTGGGATGCCGTCAGGAACGAGGTTGACCGACGGAATGCAGACGGGCAATTCATCTTGACCGGTTCGGCCGTTCCTCCGCGTCCGACCACTGAAGAAGAAAAGATTTTCCACACGGGAACGGGAAGAATATCACGCCTGAAACTTCGGACGATGAGCCTTTATGAGTCGGGCGAATCAACGGGGGATGTGAGTTTGTCGTCACTTTTCGAGGATGCCGAGAAAGTAGAAGGAACAAGCCATATCGACCTTGACGAACTCGCTTTTTTGGTTTGCCGGGGCGGATGGCCAAAGGCTACGCTGAAAGAGAATCCCAAGGCAGCCTTGATGCAGGCAAAGCAGTATTACAAAACGGTTGTTGGATTGGACATTTCGAGGGTTGATGGTGTGGAACGCAATGAAGAATTGGCCAAGCGGTTGATGCGCTCCTACGCACGCAACCAAGGCTCGCAGGCCACGTTGGGGACGTTGCTCGCAGATTTGAAAAACAACGAAGCCGACACGCTGACGGAGTACACCATTTATTCCTATATCAATGCCTTGAAAAAGATTTTTGTCATAGAGGATTCATCGGCTTGGAATCCGAATCTCAGGAGCAAAACCGCCATCCGCACTTCCGACACGCGCTATTTCACCGACCCGTCCATTGCCACGGCTGCTTTGGGCATCGGGCCGAAAGACTTGATTAACGACCTCAACACTTTCGGGCTGATGTTTGAGACGCTTGCCGTGCGCGACTTGCGCGTTTATGCCGATGCCATAGACGGTACGGTTTACCATTACCGCGACAAGAGCAACTTGGAGTGTGACGCAGTGGTGCATCTTGAAAACGGTTCATACGGCCTTGTGGAGATCAAGCTTGGCGGTGCGCAGTTGGTGAGGGAAGGGGCTGCCACTTTGCTTGAATTGGCAGGCAAGCTCGACACGACCAAGATGAAGAAGCCGTCTTTCCTGATGGTGCTAACGGGAATAGGCGAATATGCTTACAAGCGCCCCGATGATGGAGTGCTCGTGGTACCTATTGGGTGCTTGAAAGATTGATGGATTGTTTTTGAATAGGTTATATTTTGACCGACTCTCGTCGGTCACTTTCAATGTAAGTTCGGTCATTGTTTTTCTCCCAATGGTTAATTTATGGTGCAAAAATACACATTTATTCTGAATTGGACGATTTCGGATGTGTTTTGTGAAGCAATTTGGTATTTTTTTTGAGTTTAATATGCGAATTTTGGAAATTATTTCAAAAAATTCATCAAAAACTTATTGTCATTCGATAATTATTTGTAATTTTGCAGCGTCATGACACCCAAAAAGCGGGCTGAAAAGCCCGAAAACAAAGTAAAATCAACTAATTATCAATCAATTAAAAAAGAAAGGAACTAAAAGATGAAAAAGTTCAGAATCTTGATGGGAGCTTTAGCTCTCGCAATGGTGGCAGCGACCGTGACTGGCTAAAACAAAGTCATAATAAACAATAAACAAAATAACACAACAACAATGAAAACATTACACAAACTGAAACAAAAAGCCCTTCTCCTCTTGCTGCTGATGGCGGCGGGAGCGGTGAAGGCACAAAGCCATGAGTTCGCTCCTGTTGGGGCGGAGTGGTATTACACACGCTTTTATCGAATTGGGCAAGCGCCTCATGGCATTGCCAACGACAGATTCCGGTCTTTGAGAACCGTCGAAATCAACGGTTGGGAATGTAAGGAGATAGAATTGTACCAGCATCTCGATTGCCACGGTGTTATCAATCCTTACACGGAGATCCGCTACATCACCCAAGAAGGCGACCAAGTTTATGAGGTTGAAGAAGGGCAACGTTATATACTCTACGATTTCAGTAAAGAGGTCGGAGAAAGTTGGTATGCCCCAAAATATGATGATACGATTACGGTTCTAAATGTAAGCTATATAACTCTGAATGATGGTTCCGTCAGAAAAGTTTTGGAAACACAACCATCTAATGGGGATTGGTATTTTTATAATATCATAGAAGGAGTTGGTATGGATTATTCCTTGTTCCCGTTTGACCGTACAATGGTGGGTACCCCTTGTGTGGAGGGTCCTTTGCGTTGTTATTCTGAGGCAGGCGTTCCTTTGATAACATGGAGCGAAACGGAATGTGACTATGAAGTTGTGGCCATTGATGAATATGGAGAGGAGGCGTTTGTAAACATGAACACATTGGTTGATAATATGTTGCAGATTGAGTTCTCAGAAGACTTTCATGGTTTAAAACTTGTTATTATCGTTGATGTAATGGGAAAAATCGTTAGCACACACAAAACCATAGAAAATACATTAGACATCAGTTTTGCCGACAACCCCAAAGGCTTATATTTGGTTCAAGTCACAATGAACTCACAATTAATTAACCGTAAAATAGTGAAAAAATGAAAAAATCAGCAATTGTTTTATTTTGTTTGATGTGCCTGCAAACAAGAGCACAAATAGTTACCTACAGCATCAACAGAAACATAAATTGTACCGATACAGTTAGACCTTTTTCTAGTAACATCCGCAGTTACGGCATTAGCATTGACGGCGAAGGCCAGCTCCTTTCGGATAGTGCTTTCATTAGGGTAGTGCTGGTTGATAACAATGACAACGAATGGCTGATTTATGAACGCAACAGCCTTTATGCGACCGAAGAAAGTCATCAATTTCAAGATGCAGCTTTTGAAACTGCTGCTTTGAATAATATCACACCAAGTTCCATCATCGTTACACTTTGTGATGCAACGTTCTGTCTTTCGAGAATCAAGAACAATCGAACCTCCATCGACAGCCATCAGGTGTCCGCTATTTCAAACGCTGTTTTCCTCGAAAAAAACCTTCAAATTGTGGATAGAATCAACGCAAAACTCTCTGCTCATAAGAAGGCTTGGCGTGCTGATACTACTTTTCTCTCCAATTTAAAGTATCGCGACAAGAAAGCTATGTTTGGGAATGAGTTGCCTAACTTGCAAGGATGGGATTATTATGCATACGGCTATTATTCTCCATTAAACGACGACACACCCCAAGCGAGCGACAACATAGTAAAGGAATTTGATTGGCGTACGCGACATGGATCGCAAAATTCAGGTTCATATTATTATAATCCTGATGGTTCGGGATGGATACCTCGATGGAGATATGGTCAAGGTGCCAATGAGTGTTGGGCTTTTTCCGTTTTATATTCTGTTGAATCTATTGTTAATCTGTATTTTAATAGGCAAATAAATGATGAATTGTCGGTTCAAAATCTAATTTCATGCATTGACGGTGTAGAGTGGAATAATGGTTATTTTCCTCATAAAGCTTTAGATTATGCAATTACTAACGGAATTGTTGATGATAATTGTTTAGGATATAGGAGTTGGTATATTAGGCCTTGTGAGGATATGTGTGAAAACCCGACAGAAAGAGTTTTTATTAATGGAAGATCCCACACGTTTTCCGGAGAAATTAATGTAAAAACAAACTTGATTACAAAAGGTCCTCTTGTAGCACAGCTATGGCCGTGGAGTCACGCGATGAGTATGGTCGGTTTTGGCATTGTTAAAGCAGGAGATCCTATTTTGTATGGCAATTTCAATGCTGGGACAGACAATGATTTTGTTGTTGAGGAAGACTCTCCTGATATTGGTAAACCATATTACATTTTCAAACAAAGTTATGCTACTTATGGATATGATAATTCACACTTTTCAATATTATAATTGATGCAAATCATCCATATTACATACAATGTTATTCCATTGATACACCTATTGCAAGTATGTTATATGATGACAGCGACATCGATTGTGCCGACAACGACGGCGACGGCTATTACAATTGGGGAATCGGACCCAAACCCGCCCATTGCCCCAATTGCCCTGACGAAGAAGACAGCGACGATTCGTCACCTTTGATTGGCCCCTACAATGAAAAATACGAGAGCGTGGTTTTATGCGACAATTATGTGTACGCGCCAATTCCTGAATATATTACAACTCCGATAATTTGGGGCAGCGAAAAATACCTTGACCACGATGTAGTAGTCGAAAACGGAGGTGTGCTGACGGTGAAAAACACGATGTATATGGGCGAATCCACCAAAATCATCGTCAAGCCCGGTGGCAAACTGATTCTTGACTATCGCGCAGTATTGACAGGATTGTGCGGCAACATGTGGCCCGGCATCGAAGTCTGGGGCAACAGCGCCGCCCACCAATATCCCGATGCCAACGGGCACTACGCCCAAGGCTATGTGGAGCTGAAGAACGGCGCAGTGATAGAGAACGCCGAGTGCGCCCTGGCCTTGTGGCGGCCCAACCACTGGAGCGCCACAGGAGGCATCGTCCACGCCGAAGACGCCACCTTCCGCAACTGTGCCAAGGCCGTCCACGCACTGCACTACACCAACCACCACCCCGCCAGCGGAAAAGAAACCCACTACAACAGCCGCTTCCGAAACTGCACATTCACCATCGGCGAGGGCTACCTCGGCACCGAGACCTTCCACAAGCACATCGACCTGGCCAACGTGGACGGCATCAGCTTCATCGGCTGCGACTTCAGCGCCGACCGCAACGTCGAGGGCGTTTCGCCTTCCTGCATGGGCATCGCTGCCTACCAGTCGGGCTTCTTCGCCACGGCCTACTGCGACAACGGCAACGGCAACTCCGCCGTCTATCCCTGCCCCGAAGAGAACATGAAAGGCTGCTCCTTCACGGGTTTCCACCGTGGCATCCATGCCTCCAACGACGGCAGTGCGGCCCGCACTTTCAGCGTGCACAGCGCCGTGTTCAACAACAACACCTGCGGCGTCTATGCCCTCAACACGGGGTTCGCCACCGTCATAGGCTGCGACTTCACCGTGGGCTGGGACTCCGACTGCGATTTCGGCATCTACGCCGACCACGTCACAGGATTCTGCATTGAGGAGAACTCCTTCCGTCCGAAGCACCCTGGCACCGGCGAGCCCTACGGCATCCTCATCGCCGACTCGGAGGGTGGAAACGACATCTACCGCAACACCTTCAACGGCCTGCTGTGCGGCAACGTGGCCGTGGGAAACAACAGCCAAGCCACTGGCAGCTTGCATGAACGGACGAGCTTTGGGGGACTCACCTACACCTGCAACGACAACTCGGGCAACCAAACCGACTTCTGCATCATCGACGACGGTTCCTTCTCGGGCATCATGCCGCAGCAAGGCTCGTCGGCGTTGCCCGCAGGCAACACCTTCAGCGATGGACGCTGGCACCTGCACAACGACGGAGACTACCAAATTACATACTACTACAACAGCACTGACCCTAACCAAGCCCCTGACCCCGCAAAGCTCTACAACGTGGCCACTGTGGCCACCGGCAACACCAACACCTGTCCTTCGCACTACGGAGGCGGAAGCGTAGTAAAATCGGCGGATGAAAAGGCGGCCTTGGCAGGGGTTTACGCCTTTGCAAGTACCGCCAATGAAAGTCTCGCCCGCATCTACGCCAATCGCATTGACGGCGGCAGCACACCGGCCGAAACAGCCGACATCAACACCGCTACGCCGTCCGACCTTTGGAGACTCCGCACCAAGCTGCTCGGACACTCGCCATACCTCTCGCAAGAGGCGCTCACCGCCGCCGCCGACCGCCACGACGTGTTCCCCGAGTCCGTCCTCTTCGAAATCCTTGCCGCCAACCCCGATGAACTGAAGAAAGACACGCTCGTACGCTACATGGAACAAAAGGAAAGCCCCCTGCCGCAATACATGACCGACCTGCTCCGGCAGATGGCCTCCGGCACCACAGCCCGCACCGCCCTCCTCGCGCAGATGGGGCACTACGCCCACGAGCGCGACCTCGCAGCAGGCGACATTGTGCGCAGCAACCTCAACGACACTCTCGCCGACCACGTCGAACTCCGCGCCTGGCTCGGCAGCCTCGACAACCTCGCCGCCGACCACCTGGCCGTGGCCTCATTCGTGCAGCAGGGCGACTTCGGCAGCGCGTTGGCCCTTGCAGAATCGCTCCCCGAACTCTACGGGCTGCAAGGCAGCGGACTGGACGACCACGAGGACTACATGCTGCTGCTCGGACTATACGGGACACTGGATGCCGAAGGCCGCAACACAAGCCAACTGACCGAAACAGAGGCGGCCATGGTGGAAGGCATCGCCAACGACGGGCGAGGCGCGTCGAGAGCGATGGCGGAGGCACTGCTTCAAAGCCTATCGGACGGACGCGTCCCCGCGTCCTACTGTCCGACAATGCCAGAGGCAAACGGCGGACGCGACAGTGCCGCAACACCAGACCCGGCTCTGCTCAACAAGGCCTTGGGCTTCAGCGCAAGCCTCACCCCCAACCCCGCCACCACTTGGGCCGCCGTCGACTACACCCTTCCGGCAGGCGCAACCAAGGCGACGCTCACCATCACCAACGCCCTCGGGGTGGCTGTCTTGACGGTTGATTTGAACGGCAACCAAGGACAAAAGGTGCTTGACATGCGCCGACTGGCCGCCGGCGTTTACGGCTATGCCATCCGCTGCGGGGAGCATGTGATAAACGGTAAGATGGTCGTGACGAAATAAGCCAACGAGGTTGGCTTAAGCCAGCCTCAGGGCTTTTGTCATAACGCCAAATATGTGAGCGAAAAAGCCTCCCTAACAAGTAACTAAACTAATGATTAAGAATAAACTCAAAATGAACAGATTCAAATTTATCATGGGAGCCACGGCTCTCGCAATGGCCGCTGTAGCCATCATTGCCTGCAGCAAGGAAAAAACAGCACAAAATGAAACAACAACCGAACAACAACCCCAAAATCCAAATGACTACACCCTCGCCGAAATGGCTGAGGCCATAAGTTGGGAAGACGGCAAGGCCTTCTTCGAGAACCAACCTGTCAAGGATTACACCGCTGTGTGTGAGATGATGCTGAATGATTGTGAGTTTGCTGAGAAAGACTCGTCATCTCCAAACTATATTTTCGGTTGGCATTGGGCAACACCGGCAACGGACTGTATTAGTCAATATGATGGACTTTGTTTTGGAATTAAGAAAGAGTCAAATTCTTCCCAGTCAAACGCCAGAGGCTATTTTGTGGACGGCAAATTTGTCATCATCCCAACTACGGAGGAGAACGGTTTTACTGATGATGGCTATTTGGCAATAGGGGCAGCTATTGAAATCCAAAACGATTCCATCGTCATCCAAGAAGGCGTTTATATGGCCTATTATGATGAAGACGAGGGAAGATATGTCGCAGTAGCTGTGGATTATTCTACCAGGAAATAATTCAGTTCGTTTTCAAAATCACAAGGATGCTGACAGAAGTTGGCATCCTTCTAGTTTTGATAACTTTTTTTTGTTACTTTTGCATCATTGAACAACAATAAATCTATAATATTATGACAGAAAAAACTAAGAAAAGCATTTATGCGTGTAGTATTGCCGCCCTTGTCCTGTGCATTCTTTGGGCTGTTTTTAAGGCTTTTGTGTTTATTGGCCTTCTCACGGGTAGAGGAGGTGTGTCCGAGAAAGTGGACTGGTCGTGCAATGGCACGATCAAAGCGGTCTTTTTGGCTCTATACTTACTCAGTACAGTTGCGTTGATAGGCTTGTGCTTTAAGATTGTTTTCAACATACTCAAAGGGATGCGCGAGCATGTCGCATTTCCAAAAAGCAATGTCAAACCGATGTTTTGGCTGGCGTTGGCAGATTTTATTTATATGCTATGTTGGATTAACCAACCCTTGTTGCATCAAAATGGATTTGTTTTTGGTTTTGTGGGTGGCAATCTCATCTTACCATTTCTGTTGCTCTTCTTCGCCTTCATGTACAAAGTGGCCGCCGATGCGGTGGAGGAAAACAATTTAACCGTCTGATTATGTCACAAAACCTACAAAACTTGCAAAACCATTTGTTTGGTATAGGGAAGCCTGCCAACCGGCTGGCTTCCAGCGGCGCACGGTTGTGCAGCCGCCACTTCAGTTATTTGAAGTTTTGCCTTGTTTTGATGGTTTTGTGATGAAAAACAAAACGTTATGATTATCCTAAACTTAGACGTAATGCTGGCCAAGCGCAAGGTGCGCTCCAACGATTTGGCCCAAAGAATAGGCCTCACCCAAGCCAACCTCTCCATATTGAAAACAGGCAAGGCTAAGGCTATCCGCCTCAGCACCCTCGATGCCATCTGCCGCGAATTGCAATGCACGCCGGGGGATATTTTGGAATATCGGGAAGATGAAAATGCTTGAGCCATGAAAAAATGCAGATGGATTTTGTTGTTTGGGCTTCTGCTGACCTTCACGGGCTGCAACACCTTGATGCCCATGCTCTTCGGCTTCCGCGAAATCAACGGCTACGATGCGGTGCAATGTGAGAAATCTCGTTCTGAAATCAAGACGGTTTACAGGAATCTGAAGCGGTTCGGCCCTTCGACAGGCTCAGGGGCCGAGGTGTATCTCATCAACGACGACATTCCGCTGACGAAATCGCTCCACGAAACGGAGTGATTTATCAGGCTTTTTCATCAAAAAATCTTTTTCCCGGCCACTTTTGCAGTAGGTTCGGAAAAATGAACTATATTTGCGCCCAAATATAATGAAGAATGTCTGAAAACATCAACTCAAACGAATATGCCGACCTGCGCCCGCTTTATGCCTCGCGCTATGGCAACAGCAGGATTTTTACGGCAAACAACCACGGCAAGAAGGTCATTGTCAAGGCACTGAAGGCAGAGTGTGCCAACGATGCCGCTTGCAAGGCCTCGCTGCGTCAGGAGTATGAAACCACCTCCATGCTCGACAACAAATACATCCGCAAGGCCCTCGATTTCACCAACATTGAAGGCTTGGGCGAATGCATCGTTTTTGAATATGTCGACGGGAAGTCGCTGGCGGAGCATGTGCGCGTGGGTACGCTCTCCGAAAAGCAGGTGAAAAGCATCCTGACCGAGGTGTGCGACGGCTTGAATTTCCTGCATCGCAACGGATTGGTACACTGCAATTTGAATCCTGAGAATGTCATGGTGTCGGCCAACGACGGCCATGTGAAACTCATCGACATCGGTGTGCCTGAAACCAAGCAAGATGCCGACCGCGAACTGCTCATCAAGGAGATGGAGTTTGTCGCGCCCGAAATCATCAAGGGCGAGGACTTCGACTCGCGGGCCGACATCTATTCCATCGGCAAAATCATGGAATTCATCGGCGAGCGCAACATTTCCAAGCAATTCCATGCCGCTGCCACGCACTGCACGCAATTCTCGAAAGAACAGCGTTTCGACACTATAAGTGATGTGCGCTCGGCTATTTCGAAAGGTCATTCCTTCGTGAAAATCATCATTTTGGTGGTTGTGGCGGCCATCGTTGCGGCTTTGGCCATCATCTATGTGCCGAAAATCAGGGCCAATGTGGAGAAGGAAAGGGCAGAGAGGCGTGTCGTTGAGTTCAACCGCGAATTAGAGAAAATCCAAGGCGAGTTGCCCGAGCTTTGCGAGAAATATGCCATGCAGTCGATCAACGAACCCATTGCGGTGGACTGGTCGGAAGACAGTTTGCGTTTGGTGGAAGGCTTGATGCCTTATCTTGCCATCGACGAATACAAGGCCAAGGCGTTGCAAGTCATGGAACGCCAGCGCGTTGGCATAGAGAGAAGCCGCGAGGCCGACTTCGAGCAACTGTTGCTCAGCGAGTTCAAGTCGACCAACGACAGCCTTGCCGTGAAAATGCGCTCGGCTCTCGTGGATCCTACTGACGACCAACTCCTCATCGAGGCAGGCAAATGGTACGAACTGACGAAATAATTTCGACGAAACGGAGTTATTGAAGAATAAACCTACAACGAAGTGCAAAGAAAAACCAACATAATCGTGATGATGGGCTGCGTGATGGGGCTGCTGCTGTTGAGCGGCTGCTCCACCAAGAAAAACACGCTTACCCGCCGCATGTTCCACAACCTGACCAGCCACTACAATGTCTATTTCAACGGGGAAGCGAGCCTCAAGGATGGCGACAAGCAACTCCGTACCTCGGTGAAGGACGACTATTTGAAGGTGCTGCGCGTCTACAACTACGGCACCCAACAAAATGGCATGAGCTTGAACGCCACCATGGACCGCGCCTTGGAAAAAACCTCCATTTGCGTGCAAAAGCACTCGATGAAATTCGGCAGCCGCGAGCGTGTGCGCTGGATTGACGATGCCTATCTCGTGATGGGCAAGGCGCATTTCTACAAGCACGACTACATCCCGGCCAAGCGCACTTTCGACTTTGTGGCCACCGAATACAGCTACAACGACATCGCTTACGTCGCCAACATGTGGCTCATCAAGACCTACATCCAAACCGAGGAATATCCCAAGGCCGTGGCCATGATTGAGCAGTTGCAGGCGAGAACGTCGGGACTAAGCAAACTCCCCAAGGAACTGATGCGCAACATGGACTTCACCATCGCCGACTACTATATTGCCGTGAAGGACTACAACAAGGCCATCCCTTTCCTGAAAAACGGCATTTTGCTCAACAAAGACCGCGACCTGCGCACCCGCGCCATGTTCATCATGGGGCAGATTTACATGCACCAAGGCGACTCGGAACGTGCCACGGCGCAATTCAAGAAGGTCATCAAGCGCAATCCTGAATATGAGATGGTCTTTGAATCAAGAATGAACATCGCCAAGGTGGGCACCGCCGACAATGCCGAGGCCCTCTACAAGATGATGCGCAAGATGCTCCGCGACCCGAACAACGAAGACTATCGCGACCGTATCTATTACGCTATGGCTGAATTAGCCCTCCGCGAAGGCGACGAAAACAAGGCTATCAACTATTTGCGCAAGTCGGTGGAGGCCTACAAGGACAACCAAATCCAAAGGGCGCAGTCGTCGCTGAAGGTGGCCACCATGCTCTTCGACCGCAACGAATACGAATTGGCGCAGGCTTATTACGACACCGCTGTAACGAGCATGAACCGCGAACAAGAAGGCTACGACAGCATTATGAACATTTCACAAACGCTCAACGAATTAGTGATGTATGCCAGCGTTGTCCGCGACCAAGACAGTTTGCTTCGTGTGGCCGCTATGGATTCCGTCAGTCGCAACATCCTCATCGACAGGATTATCGCCCAAGTCATTGAGCAAGAGGAAATGGAAAAAGCCCAGCGCGAATACGAAGAACAATTGGCACTGATGGGTTCAGCCGTGGGCGGTGGAGAAGAAAAACCCACCTCCGAGCCGACAAGCAACGTCACTTCATCATGGTATTTCTATAATCCGACTTCTGTTTCCAAAGGTGTCACCGAGTTCACCCGCAAATGGGGCATGAGAAAGAATGAGGACAACTGGCGCATCAGCGACAAGCGCAGCATGGCGGCAGCCTTGTCGGGCGAGGAGGACGACGAAGGCATAACCGCAGAAAAGAACGCCAAAGCCAAACAAGACTCGCTGAACGCCACCTACACCACCCACGACCGAGGCTATTACCTGCAAGACCTGCCTTTCACGATGGAGCAAAAAGAGGTATGCGACTCGCTCATCGCCGACGGGCTGTATCATTTGGGATTCCTTTATATGGACCGACTCAACGACCTGCCGCGCTCCATCGAATCCTACGAGAAACTGGACACCCGCTATCCGGGCAACGAGAAAGAACAGCCCACTTGGTACGCGCTCTACAAGATGCACAAAGACCTCAACCACGAGGAACAGTCGCTGGTTTACAAAGGCAAGATTTTCGACAAATATCCCACTTCGAGTTACGCCGAGTTCATCAACGACCCGAGCTATTTCGAGAAACTGCAAGCCCAAGAGCGCGAGGCCTCCGATTTCTATTCCAAGACTTACGAAGCCTTCGAGCAGGGGCAATTCTACCGCGTGAAGATGAACTGCGAGCGTGCCATGCGACTTTATGAAACCGACACGGCCTTCATGCCGCGTTTCGCCTTCCTTCATGCCGTTGCCCAAGGCCGCATGGTTTCCATTGACACGATGGCTTTCGCTTTGTACAATTTGGTGCGCACCTATCCCAACAGCGCGATTACGCCCTACGCCCGCGATGTGTTGGAAAACATCAACGTGGAATATGACCTCGGCTTGGTGTTGACCGAAATCGACAACAAGGAGGCTGGCGACCAACCTGAAGTGAAGAAAGCCTCGCCCTACACCTATGAGCCTAATGCAGAGTATTTTGTGATGATTGTCTGCGACACCAAGACCGTGCGCGTGGAGCCGTTGAAAGTGCGCATCAGCGACTTCAACAAGAAGGAACACCGCACGAGAAACTTCACGATTAAGGATGTCGTTCTCGACGATGCACGCACCCTTGTGACCATCGGCAACTTCAACGGCGAGCAACAGGCCACCGACTACATCACCTCTATGTTCCTCAGCGATTATGTCTTTGGCGGCATCGACGCTTCAAAATATACCATCAAACCTATTTCCATCAAGAATTATCCCGTCTTTTATCAGTCCAAGGATTTGGACGAATACATACAGTTCCTAAATCAAACAAACAAGTAGTATTATGGCTATAATGGAATCATCCGCACGCAACCTCATTGGTAACGGCACCGTCTTTAAAGGCGACATTGAGTCGAATGGCGACATCCGCATCGATGGCCGGTTGATTGGCTCAGTGAAATCGAATGGCAAGATTTCCGTTGGACAAACTGGTATCATCGAAGGCGACTTGACCTGCAAACAAGCCGAAATCTCAGGCGTCGTGAAAGGCAACATCAACACGGAAGAACTGACCGCTTTGAAGTCGACCTCGAAGGTGGAAGTCGACCTGAACACGAAGCAACTGCTCATCGAAGTGGGTGCCCAATTCACGGGCAAGTGTGTCATGGGGCAGCAGTCTACAGTGGCTATGCCCAAGCAAAAAATTGGCTGATGATGAACGAAAGGCTTAAAAAGCATTTCGGCTACGAAGCCATTGAGCAGTATGACACGGAAAGGCTGGCCAAACTTCAGGAGCACTATGCAGCCATCCTCGAAATTTTGGGCGAAGACCCCCAGCGCGAGGGCCTTCAGAAAACGCCTTTGCGCGTAGCCAAGTCGATGCAATTCCTTACGCAAGGGTATGAACAGGACCCGATGGAAATCCTGTTGTCGGCCAAATTCAAGGAGGACTACCGCCAAATGGTGATTGTCAAGGATATAGAGGTGTATTCGCTGTGCGAGCATCACCTCATCCCCTTTATTGGTAAGGCGCATGTCGGTTATATTCCTAATGGCTATATCACTGGTCTGAGCAAGATTGCCCGCGTGGTGGAGGCCTATTCGCGCCGCCTTCAGGTGCAGGAGCGGCTGACCACCCAAATCAAGAACGCCATCAACGATGCCTTGCATCCGTTGGGTGTGGCGGTCGTTATCGAGGCGCGGCATTTGTGCATGTCGATGCGCGGCGTGCAAAAGCAAAGCGCGGTGACCACGACGAGCGACTTCATTGGAGCTTTCGAGCGCGAATCCACACGCGAGGAGTTCTTCCAATTGATAGGAACAAAACTAAGTTGAAAGTTGTAAATTGTTGAAAATTAAATCTCAAATAGAAATATGATTAAAGCATACGTTTTCCCCGGTCAAGGAGCCCAGTTTGTGGGGATGGGCAAGGACT
>CAMVCZ010000008.1 GCA_947166105.1 uncultured Bacteroidales bacterium | reverse complement strand
GAATGAAAACCGGCCAACTGACGGAATGAAAACCAGCCAACTGACGGAATGAAAAATACAAAAAACTTTGTAAATCAATAAAAAAGTAGTATTTTTGCAGCGGATTAAAAGCAGCCAAATTATGGACGAAAATTCGATGTACAAATTGAGGATTGCAGACCAATTACTTTTGGAACAATTGGAAGCTGCCGGCGCAGTGCTGATACAAGGACCCAAATGGTGCGGAAAGACCACAACGGCAGCCCAAGCCGCCAAAAGTGTATTGTATATGGATTGGCCACGGGAGTTGGAACGGAATCTTTTTCTTGCGGAAGAAAACCCAGAGGCATTGCTTGAAGGCGATGTGCCACGTTTGATTGACGAATGGCAGTTGGCTCCGCAATTGTGGGACGCGGCACGGTTCACGGTCGACCGCCGTGGAAAGCCCGGACAATTCATCTTTACCGGTTCTGCCGTGCCCGCCGACAAAAGCAAAATCCACCATACAGGGACAGGGCGTTTTGCATGGCTCACCATGCGGCCTATGAGCCTTTGGGAGTCGGGGGAGTCGAATGGCAAAGTCAGTTTGCTCCGTCTGTTTGCGGGGCAGCGTGATGTAACCATTGCGCCCGACCATTCCTTGAGCGACTTGAGCTTCATGGTTTGCCGTGGCGGATGGCCCAGTTCGCTGAACATGAAACGCGCGGCAGCGTTGCGGCAAGCCCAAAACTATGTGAACGCCGTGTGCGAAAGCGACATTTCTCGCGTGGACAATACCGTGCGCGATGCCACCTTTGCCCGTCGCCTGCTTCGCTCATACGCCCGACACCAAGGCGCGCAAGTGCCCATCAGCACCATTTATGCCGACCTCGCTTCGAGCAAGGAAGGCTCGATGAGCGAAGAGACCATCTCCTCATACATCACGGCATTGAAGAAAATCTTCGTCGTGGAAGACATGCCCGCGTGGAGCCCCAACCTGCGTTCCAAAACGGCCATCCGCACCTCAGAAACACGATATTTCGTTGATTCCTCCGTGGCGACGGCGGCACTGGGCATGGGGCCAAAAGACTTGGAAAACGACCTGAACACTTTCGGCCTGATGTTTGAGACGATGGCGGTGCGCGATTTGCGCGTATATGCGGAAGCTCTCGACGGAGATGTGTTCCACTACCGCGACAAAAACGGCCTCGAATGTGACGCCGTGATTCATTTGCACAACGGCAGCTATGGTTTGGTGGAAATCAAGCTTGGCGGAAGCAAGTTGGAGGAAGAAGGGGCCAAGACCTTGAAAGAATTGGCTGGCAAGATTGACACCGTCCGAATGAAAGTGCCATCGTTCCTTATGGTGCTGACCGGCCTTGGCAGCTATGCCTACCAGCGCAAGGACGGCGTGATGGTGGTGCCTATTGGATGCTTGAAGAATTGAAATTTTCCCTACTTTTGCACAAACAAATCCCATCGCCCTGTGTTCAAAAAAATCCTAAATACCTTTGGAACGAAGATGTTGGCCGCCGCGCTCAACTTCGTCATCGCCATTATCATCTCGCAAACCTTGGGCGATACGGGGTCGGGGACGCAGTCGTTAGTGCTGGCCTCCATCACGTTCATCCTCATCTTCTCCGAAATCGTATGCGGTGCCAGCATTATTTACCTTGCCCCACGCCATTCGTTCAAGAAGATATTAGTCGCATCGGTGGTTTGGTCCGCTTTAATCGCTGTGATTATGGGCTTCAGTATCAGGCTTTTCTATCCGAAGTTGGAGCCTGATTTGGTCGTTCACGTGGCTATTCTATCGTTCATCTCCTCGCTCAGCAACATCAATTTCCGCTTCTTGGTCGGCAAGGAGGAAATCCAGAAAGCCAACTACAACACGCTACTCCAGCCCGTCCTGCTAACCATCACATTGGCAGCGTATTACATTGCACTGAAAAAGTCCGACATCTACGGCTACATCATCGGGCTTTACGCCGCCTACGGGGGCACTTTCCTGTTGGGTGTGTGGATGTTGCGAAAGGAATACGCAAACCTGCCCAACGACAAGGACAAAGATTACAAATCGGCATTAAAAGACCTGTTCAAATACGGCTTCCTCAACCAGACGGGGCATTTTGTGCAGTTTTTCAACCTTCGTTTAAGTTATTATTTATTAGACAGTTATATCGGAAGAGGTCAGGTGGGGATCTTTTCTCGCTCGGTTTCGTTGGCCGAGGCCATCTGGGTCATCAGCAACAGCATTGCCTTGGTGCAATACGCCCGAATCGCCAATGCCGACGACCGCGCCTACGCGCAAAAACTCACCTTGGATTTGAGCAAAATCTGCCTGCTCATTTCTGCGGTGGGCGTTGCAGTGCTATGCCTGCTGCCCGCCGAGTTTTACGTTTTCGTCTTCGGCAAGGACTTCGGCGAGATGGCCCATCTCATCCGCATCCTCGCGCCGGGCATCCTGCTTTACTGCATTTTCCTCATCCTCGGACACTATTATTCGGGCATCGGGCGTTATCAAATGAACACTTTTGCCGCCACTTGCGGATTAGTTGCCACCTTCGTATGCGGATTCACCTTGATACCAAAATACAACGTAACCGGCGCGGCCATCACCTCGGCGATTTCATACACCGTGAACGCCATTTTCCTGTTCGTGTTCTTCGTCAAGGAGTCGCGGTTCAAGGGGCGCGATTTCCTCTTGACAAAGGGCGAGATACGGAACTATATCGTCGAACTCAAGCAACATTTATTGAAACAAAACACAGAAAATGAATAAGATACAAAAATTCACCAAAGCCATTGGGCGCATCATCAGGCATCCTTATTTGCTCAACCTCGTTTTGCAAGACGAAGGTAGCAACAAGGAGGATGTCATCCGAAAACACGGCCTCAAAGACGGACTTCCCTTGCTGGAAATCAACGAGTTGTTTCCCAACTTCCACGAAATTGCCAAGCCTTACGCTTATCTTTCGGGAGCCACTATGCCCATCGACATTGCCTTGTTGCGGGCTTTGGCCAAAAAATACGAGGTGCAAGACTACTTTGAAATCGGCACTTGGCGCGGTGAGAGTGTGGCCAATTTGGCCGATGTTGCCGAACATTGCGTCACCTTCAACCTACAGAAAGAGAACATCATCAAACTGACAAACAATCAGTTATATGCTGACTTGCATAGTTTCTTCAGCAAGGATTTGTCCAACGTGGAGCAACTTTACGGCGATTCCCAAACCTTCGACTTTGCGCTGCATTTCGGCAAGTATGATATGGTTTTCATCGATGGCGACCACCATTACGAAAGCGTGAAAAAGGACACCGAAACCGCTTTCAAACTCCTGAAAAACGAGCGCAGCATCATCGTTTGGCACGACTACGCCCTCGACCCCGAAACCATCCGCTGGGACGTGATGGCAGCCATCTTGGACGGTGCGCCCGCCGAAAAACGCAAGCATATCTACCACGTTTCCAACACCTTGTGCGCCGTCTATCTTCCCGAAGACTTCCCTACCCACAAACTCGTGCCTTACGAAAAACCTCACAAATACTTTGAGATTGACATTAAAACACATGGAATTGAATAACTCGGCTGCCACGGTGTGACAGCCCTACAATTGACAACTGATAACTGAACAACTGATGAACATCCTGCACCTGCTAAGTTGGTTCCCCACGCCCGACGACCCCACCTTGGGCAACTTCTGCGTCCGTATGATTGACGCGCTGCCCGAAGAATGTCATTCGGTCATCCTCTCCGTCTGCGACGGAAAGAACATGACGAAGTCATTCGAGGTCAAGGAGATAAAAGGGCAACACCATACCCATGTGCAGATTTATATCCGTCCGCCGAAAACCAATGCCTTGCGCAAACTGAAGATGCTGCGGATGTACCAATACGGCCTCAACTACATAAAAAAACGCTTTTTCGAGCCGGATTTGATTCATTTGCACGTCACCTATCCGCTTGGGCAAGTCGCATTGCTGTGGAAAAAACTTTTCGGCTACAAATATGTCCTCACCGAGCATTGGACGATTTATCAGCCTCAGAACCAAGAGGTTTTGGTCGGCAGATTGAAGAAAAAGATTGTCAAGATTGCCAACAATGCTGAACTTATCATGCCCGTCAGTCTTGATTTGCAGCATTGCATGGAAGGCCACGGCGTGAAGAACCGTTTCCGCGTGATTTACAATTTGGTGAATACCGATATGTTCCGCTTGGGTGAAGCCAAAACAGAACAGAAAAAGCACATCCTCCACATTTCCACTTTGCGTGACGAAGCCAAAAACTTCAGCGGCATTTTGCGGACCATTGAACGACTTCGCCAGCAGCGCGACGACTTCGAACTGCACGTCATACACGACTACGAAGCCCCTGAGTTCAAGGCATTTGTAAAAGAGCACAACCTTTCGGACTGCGTCATTTTCCACGGCAAGAAAACCTCCGCCGAGGTCGCTGAAGCCTACCAAAATACCGACTTCTTCGTGCTGTTCTCTAATTTCGAGAACCTGCCCTGCGTCATCGTGGAGGCTTTTGCGAGCGGCGTTCCCGTACTGAGCACCGCCGTCGGCGGCATTGCCGAAATCCTTTCGCCCGAGCGCGGCATCCTCATCCCGCAAGGCGACGAAGAAGCATTATTGCGAAGCATGAACCAAATGCTTGACCATTGCCATGAATACGACCGCGAGGCCATTCGGCAATATGCTATCAGCACCTTCTCCAACGAAATCATTGGAAATCAGATTTTTGAGACTTATAGAGAATTGATTGGAAAGGCTTAATCCTCACTCCGCACAGCATTCTTCATAATGCCGATTTTGGAACTCTCCACGAAATTGAGAATGAAATCGCGGTCTTCAGAAGCAGGAAGATGCTCACGAATGTACTGCATCGACTGGGTGACATTCATTCCTACACTGTAAATCACGCGATACACATCCTGAATGGCATTGATGCGATCACGCGAAAAACCACGACGCATCAAACCAATGGAATTGACACCGACATAGCACACCGGATGTCCCGGACCTGTCTTCACATAAGGAGGAATGTCTTTGTTCACCAAGGCTCCGCCCGAAATCATCACATGCGCCCCGATGCGGCAAAACTGGCTCACCGCCGCCAAGCCACCGAAAATGACCCAATCGTCAACAGTGATATGCCCTGCAAGGGTGGCAGCGTTGGCCATAATGACATGGTCGCCAAGGTAACAGTCATGCGCCACATGGGTAAAAGCCATCAGCAAACAATCCTTGCCGACAACCGTCTTGCCAGAAGCTACCGTACCTTTGTTGACCGTCGCCGACTCGCGCACCGTTGTGCCATCGCCAATATAGCAATAGGTTTTTTCCCCCTGATATTTAAGGTCTTGCGGAATGGCAGAAATCACCGCTCCGGGGAAAATCTTGCAGTTCTTCCCGATGCGGGCACCGTCCATAATGACAGCATTGGGGCCAATCCAAGTACCAGCACCGATTTCAACGTCTTCGCCAATCCAAGCGAACGCCTCAATCTTCACGTCATCCGCGATGCGGGCATTGGGGTGGATATAAGCTAAAGGCTGGTTCATGCTTAATATAATAAGGTGTGCTTGATTTTCCTTGCGAAGGAAGTGTTGGAGAAATGGCCTGGCTTCACTGCAGTCACCTTGCCCTTGATGGGACGACCGACCAAAGTCAGGTCGCCTATGACATCCAACAATTTATGACGTGCAGGTTCATTCTCGAAATAAAGTTCAACATTATTCAAGATACCGCACTCCTTCACCGTCACTTTCGGCTTCTTGAAGAAGGCTGCTATATGGTCGAGTTCCTCGGCGGAAACGTTGCGGTTGACAAACACTATGGCGTTGGTCAAGTCGCCGCCTTTGATGAGGTTGCGGCTGATAAGTGTCTCTAATTCATGCAAGAAAACAAAGGTACGACAAGGCGCAATCTCGTTTTCGAAGTCCTTAAGGTCGGTCAATTTGGCATGTTGCTCATCCAAAACCCTCGTGTTGTATTTCACCTTCACGTCGATTTCGAAATGGTCGCAAGGCTCGATGGTCAACTCAATGCCCAAAACCTCGTTTTTGTAGGAAATCGGTTCCTCGATGACCAAATAATTGCGCGGTGCGTTCTGCTCGACGATACCCGCCTGATGGATGGCATCGACGAAGAACTTGGCACTACCGTCCATGATTGGAGTTTCCTCTACATCAATGTCAATCAACACATTATCAATGCCCATACCGCGAAGCGAAGCCAAAACATGCTCGACGGTATAAATCTTCACGCCACCTTTGCCGAGGGTAGTACCACGGGCGGTATCGATGACATTGTCGACATCTGCTTCGATAATGGGTTGGTTTTCAAGGTCAATTCTACGAAAACGGATTCCAGAATTTACGGGAGCCGGATTAAAGGTGAGGGTGCCGCACTGGCGGGTATGAAGCCCTGCTCCTTTGACACTGACTCTATTTTTGAGCGTACGTTGTTTCTCCATAAAAAATCATATTCGTGGATAATCTCCACAAAAAACGCGCAAAGATAGGAAATATTCTGTCACCCGCAAAAAAAATTCCCTATTGGTGCCTATTTCACCGCTTTTCGGCCTTTAGTTCGGCCAATTCTTTTTCGAGTTTTTCCAACTTTCGGGCCATTTCATCGATGTGGCGAAAACGTGCATTGGAAACCAGATATTGGCGCAAAGGCTGTATCGGTGTGCCCATAAACTCCTGATTTTCTTGCCTGATGCTGCCCATAATGCCGCTTTGTCCGCCAAATTTCGAGCCGTCGGCAATGTTGATATGCCCCACGAAACCCGACTGGCCGCCCACCACACAATTCTTTCCGAGATGCGTAGAGCCGCTCACGCCCACTTGAGCCGCCAATGCCGAATTTTCGCCGACTTCCACATTGTGCGCCAAATGCACCAGATTGTCGAGTTTCACGCCTTTGCGGACATGCGTCGAACCCATCGTGGAGCGGTCGATGGTGGTGTTGGCCCCGATTTCCACGTTGTCCTCGATGACCACATTGCCCACCTGCGGAATCTTCTCGTAATGCCCATCGGGCTGCGGTGCAAAGCCGAAACCATCCGCGCCAAGCACTGCGCCCGCGTGGAGGATGCAATTCTTCCCAACAACCGTATTCCTATATAATTTCACGCCCGGATACAGCACCGTATTGTCGCCGATGATGCAACCGTCGCCGACATACACCTGCGGATAAAGTTTTACATTGTTGCCGATTTTGGCGTTTTCACCCACAAAAGCGAACTCGCCAAGATACAGGTTTTCACCGCATTGCGCCGATTTGGAAACGAAAGCCAAAGACGAAACGCCTTGCTTGTTCTGCGTCATTTGGTCGTAGAAAGCCAACAGCTTGGCAAACGAAGCATAAGCATCGGGCACGCGAATCAAAGTAGCTTGAATGGGTGCCGTGGCCTCGAAATCGTCGTTCACGATGACGATGCTCGACTGGGTTTCATAGATATAGTGCGTGTATTTCGGATTGGCCAAAAAACTGATCATGCCGGGAGCGCCTTCCTCGATTTTGGCCACATTCCAGACCTCAGCGTTGGGATTGCCTTCCACCTTGCCTTCAAGGATTCCAGCGATTTGGTTAGCGGTGAATTTCATTACAATGTGTGTTTGATACCGTAAAACGGAAAATAAAGACATTTATTGTTTCGGGGACGGCCCTTCGACAGGCTCAAAGGCCTAAGGTCGTTGAGCCTGCCGAAACGCCGACCAACAGGTTAAAGCAGGCGTTCAAAATCGCGCTTCAGGACGGCCACAGCCTGCTCCACCATCGGATTCGGCAAGGCCACGAGGCTCTGCGCCAAGATGGACACATCCTCTTCGTCCTTCAGTTGCTCGAAAGTCGTATTGATTTGGTTGACAAGTTCTTCCTTGGCATTCACCACGGCGTTCCATGTGGAATTGGAAACATACAACTGCTGGGCAAGGTTGTGCTCAAACTCCTCGCGCACATTCTGCAAAAGTTGCAGATGAAACGCACCTTTTTCCATTCCCGGCGCATAGACGCGCTTCACCAACTGCGGAAGTTGTGCCCTTTCGAGAAAGAGCAAAAAACGCTCGTAAGCCTGCACCTTCAGCGGCATAATAATCTTCAAGGCTTGCACCTTCAGTTCCATTTTGCTACCGTTGCGAAGTTCGGCGTCTTTCATCCGAATCAGTCGGGACAAAAGTATCATAGCGGCGACCATCAGCAGCAGCCCCGCGCCCATCAGTGAATAGATAATCCAAGTGTTCATCGTTCGTTTGAATTTTGCGGCAAAGGTACGGGTTTTTCGCTGAAGCGCAAAATCCTTTGTGATGAGGTTAGTTTTTTGGCTTTTACGCCGTTGTGAGCTTCAAACATTTTGCGATTCTTGTAGTTTTTAGCAAAATAGATTTTGCGATAGTTGCTGTTTTATATGGGAAACATTTTGCGATTCTTGCAGTTTTTGGCGAAAAACATTTTGCGATAATGTAAAAAGTTGTATTTTTGCACAGATTTTCAAAGGATTATAAAAATATGATTTTTAAGCGAAAATTATATGAAAAGATGCTCCAATGGAAGGACAGTCGAAAGGGCAGTTCTGCGTTGCTTTTGAAAGGGGCAAGACGGGTTGGCAAATCCACTTTGGTTGAGGAGTTTGCCAAAAACGAATACGAATCGTATATCCTCATTGATTTCTCCGAAACCTCAAAGGAGGTCGAAGAACTTTTTGAGAACATGATGGACTTGAACTACTTTTTCTTCCGTCTGCAAAACATCTTCCACGTCACATTGATTGAACGAAAATCCGTCATCATTTTTGACGAGGTACAACTTCAGCCTTTGGCACGGCAGGCCATAAAACACCTTGTGAAGGACGGAAGGTATGACTATATCGAGACGGGGTCGTTGCTTTCCATCAAAAAAAATGTGCAGAACATCCTCATTCCCAGCGAGGAAACCCGAATGACGCTTTATCCTTTGGATTTCGACGAATTCCGTTGGGCCACAGGCGACAATGTTTCGCCTGATTTCATGCGACAGGCTTTCGATATGAAACGTCCAATGGGTCAGGCAGTACACCGCAAATGGATGCGCGACTTGCGGCTTTACATGCTTATCGGCGGAATGCCACAGGCGGTGGATACCTACAACAAAACCAACAACTTGCAGCAAGTGGACGAGAAAAAACGCGAAATCATCATGCTGTATGACGACGATTTCAGGAAGATTGACGCGACGGGAAAGGCCTCGCAAATCTTTATGGACATCCCTGCACAGCTTTCGAGCAACGCCAACAGATACATCGTTTCGAGTGCGACGGAAAGCCGCCCGACCGAAACGACTGCCGTTGTGATTAAGGACATGGAGGATAGTATGGTGGTGACTTTGGCCTATCACGCCAACGACCCCAACGTGGGATTGGGCTTGACCAAAGACTACACCCGCTATAAAATGTTCTTGAACGACACGGGGCTGTTCATCACTCTGGCCTTTTGGGATAAAGACTATACCGAAAACACTGTCTATGACAAGTTGTTGTCCGATAAACTTTCCGCCAATTTAGGTTATGTGTACGAAAACTTGGTTGCCCAAATGCTGGTTGCAGCGGGAAACAGCCTGTATTATTACACTTTCCCCGATGGCAACAACCATAATTACGAAGTGGATTTCCTTCTTTCGCGAGGCAACAAAATCGTTCCCATCGAAGTAAAGTCGTCGGGTTACAAGACCCACAAATCCTTGGACGAGTTCTACAAGAAATATCCTTCGCGCATCGGGGAGCGCATTCTGCTTTATACCAAGGACTATCAAAAAGACGAGGATGTTACTTGCTTGCCGGTGTATTATGTGGGGCTGATGTAATAAGAAGAAGGCGCGACAAGTGTGCCGAGCTTTCTTTCCTTTTGTTTGTTTCAATCATCCAACTAATGTACTATAAACTTATTGCTTCTACCTTTATATTCGTAAAGATAAATACCAGGAGAATAACTGTTGATATTGAGTTGAACTTGATTGAAATATGAGCCTATTTCAAAACGTTCAATCAATTGGCCATTAAGATTGTAAATGGACATTGTTGTCGTTTCTCCCTCCGCAAGCTCATACGGAAGGATAATAGTACTTCTTGCTGGATTTGGATAGGCCATAGAACTACTCACAAGATGGAATTCGCCAGTAGAATAATTCCCTCCAGTACCATACACTTCTAATTCGGAATGGTAAGAAATCCCATCATAACAAGACACACCCCTTAAAAGCCTTATTTCATTGTTCACAAGTACAAATTCAAGGCCACCACCAGATTCTCCAAAATCATAGATTATTGTGCCATCTTCTTCCATTATATAAGTATGTGTTCTGGATCCACCAGACACCATCATCGTTGACTCACTTACAATGAATTCCAATTCATCATCAGTGTCAATCAAGTGCCTCGTTGGAAAAAGACTTATACTAGAATACCTTGCAACTTTAAACTGACGCGACCAATATAAATTGAACTCTGAATTGTAGTAATAATATGTCGTATAATGGTAGTAGAAATTAGCAGGATCATCAATGCTATCAGTCGTATAATAATACAACCCGACATCCTCAACTATTGTCGGAGAACAAACCGAAATATCACCTTCTTCAAATGTGTGCAGAAGGGTGATTTGAGCATTAGCATAAAATGCGCTCAAAAGCAAAACTGACAATAAGAATCTTTTCATCTCATCATCCCTAAATACGTCAATCGGGAGCAACCTTTAATTTCCTTTTCAGCACCTCAAAGGACAATTTCAACCAAAGAAGCGTGGTACTGAATACCACTCTTTCAGTAGAGGTTGTAGGATAGACCTTGAGTTGAAAAATTGCAAACAGTCCACGCCCAAGCGCGAACCATTACACAAATTCGGCAACTCATAGAAGTTCCTACATTTCTACTGACAGAATGAGCATAACGCTTCGTGTTTCTTTATGTCGGCGGTAAAATCCGCCATAAGAACTGCGGCAAAAATACAAAAAATTCGGATTCCGTGGCTAAAACCGTCAAAATTTTACAGTTTTAGCTATGGAATAGAAGTGTAACAAGTGCTTTTTAGTTTCCCAACCTTATCTCCGGCACAATCAACTCTCCCTCATCCCACAATCCATCCCGCTGATAAAACATGCAATAATAAACCGGCAGATAGGTAATCCCGTTTTTCACCGCGACTTCCCGCTCATTATTTAATACAACGGCCTTTGGGATGTGGTAGTCGGGCGTTTCCAAAAACTTGTTCAAGGCACTATGCACGGTGTAGTCCTTGCCCGACTTCACTTCGATGGGCAGCACGGTTAAATGGTCGAAATCGTCAATCAGGAAATCCATTTCGCCCTTTTGCTTGTTGTCATAATAATGCAGCGGAAAACCGTGTGCGTGAAGTTCTTGCGCTACCACGCTCTCATACACCGAACCAAGGTTGATACTCCGCTCGTCGCGCAGCACCGCATTGATATTGAGGTCGTACAAGAGGTTGGTCAGCAGCCCCACGTCGTTCATGTAGAGTTTGAGCAGGTTCTTGCTCTCTGATTCCAACAAAGGAAACTTCGGGTTACTGACGGCTTGCACACCAAGGGCAATGCTCGAGTTGGTCAGATACTCGAACTCGTCGGCATAGTCGTTGAACTGCTTGTGCTTGGCGGTCTCTTTGATGCGCTTCACGATGATGCGCTTCTTCTTGTTCTCCATGTAGGAAGGAATCATATCGTAAATCTTCCGGATGAGCAGTTTCTTCTCCGCGTCGTATTGCGAGGCATCGATTCTGTATAGGTTGTGAATGTCGCGATGCACCTTCCTCACCTGCGCCATATTCCTGTTTTCCAAGAACTTGTTGATGGCTTCGGGCAGCCCGCCGACCAACAAATAGAGTTTGAACTGCTGCAACATGTAGTTGTGCAAGGATTCATTCAGCGATTCTCCCGCAAGAAACTTTTCCTTTATCCCGTCAATGGTTTCCTGTCCACAGTCCATGGCGAGCAAAAACTCTTCAAAATCAAGCGGATGCATTTCTTCTATTGAAATGCTTCCTATAGGAACGGAGGCGGTCTGCGTCAAGGCCACGCCCAACTGCGAACCGCTGGCCACGTAGGTGTAGCGCCCCTCTTGGTTCAGAAACTTCAACATGGTCATCAGGTGTGGATAACTTTGTATCTCGTCCAAAAAGACCAAGGTGTCTTTCTTGCTGCCGAGGCGGTTGCCGGCAATGGTGCCCAACTGCATGTAAAAGTCTTCCGTATTCATGGCAGTGGCAAAGATGCCCCGGCTTTCCCTGTCTTCCTTGAGGTTGATTTCGACATAGTTCTTGAACATCTTTTTCCCCACATAACGGATGAGGTACGACTTGCCGATTTGCCTCGCTCCGTTCACCAAAAGAATCTTGTTCGGCTCTTCCCGAAAGAACTTTTCGATGCGCTTTTCGAACTTTCTGTACAGCATAATTCTCAAATTTTTCGCAAAAATATACAAATCAGTTCATTCCTGCAAGAAAAGGGGACTTTTTCCGAAAAAAACCATCAAAAAAGGGGACTTTTTCCGAAAATTTCGGCCTAAAAAGGGGAATTATTCCGTGATTTTAAAGGGTAAAATGGGGACTTTTTCCGATTTTAGGCTACGGCGTTTCCTCAAACAAGTCGTCAAGTGTGATTTGGGCGATGATGTACTCCGAATAGGCGTTTCTTTGCAATCCGGAAAATTTCCTCTTTCCGACCAATGACTTTTTTCTGCATGATGAATCCCGATTGGTTTCGAGGCAAAAAAACAAAAATTTCGGATTCGGTTGCTAAAACCACGAATTTTTCACCGTTTTAGCACTTGAATCGCGATTCATATCCTCAATTAGCCATCAATTTTTCTCCTCAACATGCCTCCCAATCAAAAAACAAATGCCCCCACACAACTCAGGTGCAGAGGCATTATTGTCAGGCAAAATGGTTCAGAAGTTGATCACTGCGCGGACATATCTTCTGCCATCCTTGCTGCCGTTGTAGGTCACATCCTTATAATGCAACTTGCCGAAGGAATCCATGAACCAAGCATTGCATAAGGAATACTCAGTCGACGACCAATATTCCCATTCGCCATTGCTGGAAAATGTCGTGCCTCCGACCGTCGAAAGGCTTTCATCCACCTTGCCCAAGTTGGCATAAAGGCGTTTCATTTGGCCAATGGCAGGCAAATACCAACCGTTCTTGAAGTCGAGGGAATCAAAAGCCGGATATTCGATGTCGTATCCCGCCTCGATGAGGGTTTTGGTATGGGCATAGCCGTTGAAGTCGCTCACGGCTTCCTGCATTCCCCTATAGTTACGCACACGGGTGTCAACACTATTGGGTCCCCATGCATATTTGCCCAAGTCTTTCAAACCCACAGCCCAGCCATGCTGCCGCGAGCCATCCACATGGAACACCACGCCGATGGGGGTATGTCCTGAAACCGCAAAACTACTGGGGCTGACAACGACATTGCCTTCGCAAAGAATGTCGCCCACGTGAACTTGAGCCTTCACAAATGGCGCTGCAACCATAATCAGGAGCGCCGTCATCAAATGTCTTGCTATTTTACGCATAACTTCAATTTTTTCCCTTTGGCACATCAAATATTGAACCAAATCTGTTTCAATCAGGCGACAAAAATAGAAAAAATCGACACACGAAACGAACAAACGACAAAAAAAAAGCGAAAAGCATGGCCTTTGAAGCAAAAAAAGGCCTACCTTTGCCCATTCAATTCAACAAACAACGATCAAACATTTAAACATAAATCATGAGTGAAATCATCCTTTCCAACAGAGTTTTGAACATGGCTGAATCGGCAACCTTAGCCATGACCAACAAGAGCCGCGAACTGAAAGCCCAAGGCATCGACGTCATCAGCCTGAGCATCGGCGAACCCGACTTCAACACGCCCGAATCGGCCAAACAAGCCGGTGTGGACGCCATTAACAACAACGACACGCACTACCCGCCCGTGCCCGGCACGCCCGCGCTGCGCAAGGCCATCGCCAACAAACTGAAACGCGACAACGGCCTCGACTACAAGGAAACCGACATCCTCGTTTCCAACGGTGCCAAGCAGGCCATCAACAACGCACTTTTGGCCATCGTCAACGACGGCGACGAGGTCATCATCCCCGCCCCGTTCTGGGTCTCCTACCCCGAAATGGTGAAATTGGCTGGCGGCGTGCCCGTCATCGTCAAGAGCGACATCGCCCACGATTTCAAAATCACAGCCGAGCAACTCGAAAAGGCCATCACGCCCAAGACCAAGGTCTTCATGATCAACACACCTTGCAACCCCAGTGGCAGCGTATTCACCAAAGCCGAGCTGACCGCCATCGCCGAGGTGCTGAAGAAATACCCGAACATCATCATCATCTCCGACGAGATCTACGAGTTCATCCAATACGAGCAGAAGCATGAGAGCATGGGGCAGTTCGAGTTCCTGAAGGACCGTCTCGTCCTCGTCAACGGCGTGGCTAAGGGCTATGCCATGACGGGCTGGCGCATCGGCTACATCGCCGCTCCGCAAGCCATCATCAAGGCCACCAACAAGATCCAAGGCCAAATCACCTCCGGCATTTGCACCATCGCGCAAGCCGCCGCAGCCAAGGCCATGGAACTCAGCCCCGAAAACTCAACGGAAATCCAAGAGATGCTGAAGGCCTTCCGCCACCGCCGCGACACTTTCGTGAAACTGCTGAACGAAATCCCGGGCGTGAAGTGCAACACTCCCGCCGGTGCTTTCTATGTGTTCCCCGAAATGAAGTCGTTCTACGGCAAGACCGACGGTGAAACCACCATCAAGGGTAGCGACGACCTCTGCATGTGGCTGCTTTACAACGCCCATGTGGCTTGCGTGGCCGGCAACGCCTTCGGCAACGACGACTGCATCCGCCTGTCGTATGCCACAAGCGAGGACAAACTCATCGAGGCCGTGAAGCGCATTAAGGCTGCATTAGCCAAACTACACTAATTAAAGTCGGCCCTTCGACAAGCTCAGGGACCTCTGTTTTTTACGAGAGGCAAGGTGCCTGAGCCTGTCGAAGGCCCGTTTTCAAAACATCGAAACATATCTGCCATGATCATCCTCTCCACCGAACCGATTCTTCCCATCCTCAACCAAGCCATCACCGACTACCATAAGTTTGACGACGTGAATCATCCTTGCGAAAACCCTTACGAAAGACTGACCATCGAATGGTATCTTTATAATAAGGTGTGGATCGACACGGTGCAGTGGCACTTGGAAGACCTCATCCGCGACCCGAACATCGACCCCGTGGAGGCCCTTGCCCTAAAACGCCGCATCGACAAGTCGAACCAAGACAGGACTGACCTCGTGGAGATGATTGATGGATACTATCTTCTTCTATTCCAACGTGTTGAACCGAAAGCCAACGCCACGCTCAACACGGAAAGCCCCGCTTGGGCCATCGATAGGCTTTCGATTCTTCAGTTGAAGATTTACCACATGAAAGCCGAAGTGGAGCGCACCGACGTGAGCGAGGAACACAAGGCAAAGTGCGAGGAAAAACTGCGCGTCTTGCAAGAACAAAACACCGACCTTTGCACCGCCATCGACCAGCTGATGGAGTGCTACAAGGCCGGTGAAAAGGTGATGAAGGTTTACAAGCAGATGAAGATGTACAACGACCCGAACCTCAACCCCGTGCTTTACGGACAGAAACAGTAAAGTTCCTTATTCTTTCACCCACTTACCCTTGGCTTCCCTTTTGTTGTCGTGCCAAATCTCCCAAACATACATTCCTGAAGGCCAGCTTTCGGAATTGATTTCTGTTCTAAAATCAAATGACTTGACTTGCAGAAGTTGGCCTTGCAGATTGTAAATGCGGATTACGGCGTTCTCAATGGGAGCATCCACATACAAGTTGGCATGTCCAGGGTTAGGATAAACGCCACACGACAAATCCTGGCTTTCTTTCACGTTCCAATAAGTGGGTCTATCCATCTCAACGAGGGAGATTTCGAACTGGTTGATTCTGGCAAACCCCATCAATGGCTCATAGGAATAGAAGCCTAACGCTCTCTGTTGTGATTGCAGATATGAACCGAAAAAGATTGGTTGGCAATTGAAAACATCCCATTCCCAATCATCATCCACTTTTTTGTAGAACGAAACGGTACAAGTCTGTCCATCTTCCGAAGTCTCATACGCGATTCTTTTTCTATAGTCCCACTCACCATTCTCGGCATCCCAAATGCCGTCAAGTTGTTCAGCAATACGGTCCTGCTCGTCATAGGCGTATCGCACAATGGAAGAATTAACCCACTCGCCATCCATGAGGGACAGCGTGGTCTCCAATTCTTTCTTTCCGCTTGATGTGTAAGCATAAACCGTCAAAACAGTTGAAGTCAATTCACCTTCAACATTATAGCTTTCCGAATGAGACGAAATCAGATTATAGCTATCGTCATATTGGTGAACTGTCCTTTGTCTGAGCAACATGCCCTCACTCACCCATGAAGTCCAATAGCTCTCAATAACGGTCTTGCCTTCATCCTCATAGTCGTAGAGCCAGTGCATGTGGTAGTCTTCGTAGTCTATCTTTTGGTCTTTCCTTGCCAATCGTCCATCATCGTAGTAAGTATAAAGCCAATATTGGTTGCTTCCCATTTGGCCCATAAGATGTTCAACTGTCTTGATTTGCCCATTCTCATACGTGAAGTTGGCTGTTTCATAAAAGTTAGGATGACCTCCATGGTGAAACGTGCTTTCCTGAGTAAGATAGTTCCCAGAATAAGCGTAGTTTGTCGTAAGAAGATACGCAGGAATCTCAAATCTTGAGAGCTTGCCATTCTCCTCATAAATGAATTCAGATTCCATTGTCATGGAAATCTCTCCATTTTCATTGATTCTCCTACCGATGACCTGTGTAGGTTGAAACACAGTTTCATCCTCGACTTGTGCGAAGACTGAGCTTATGGCAGTCGCACAAACAATTAGTGTAAACAATGTTCTTTTCATGGCGATGTTTCATTTATTTGTTATTCGGCAAAAATAGAAAAAAAAGTTATTTGCAAGTCTTTTTTTGTTTTTTTTGAGAAAGCAACAAAAAAATGCCTTTTTTCGGTATTTTTGCACCGAAAACCACTTAAAATGAAAAAACTCCTCGTCATAAGGTTCTCAGCCCTCGGCGACATCGCCATGACGGTGCCCGTGGTCTATGACTTGGCCACTCAATACCCTGATTTGGAGATTACCATGCTCAGCCGACCAATGGCAAAGCCGTTGTTTGAGCTAATGCCCCAAAATGTACATTTTTTTGGTGCCGATTTGGAAGGCCGGCACAAAAGTTTTTTTGGCTTGAACCGACTTTTGCGCGAAATCCATTTCAAAGACTTTGACTATATCGCTGACTTCCATGATGTTTTGCGTACACAATGGTTGAGGTTTGTCTGCCGCTTGTTCGGGAAAAAAGTCGCCAAAATCGACAAGGGACGCAAAGGCAAAAAGGCTTTGACGAGGCAGAAAAACAAGGTTTTTGTGCAACAGGCAACTTCCTTTGAGCGTTACGCCAAGGTACTGGAACAATTGAGTTTCCCAATAAAACCGCAATTCACAAAACTCGATTATTCAGATTTTTGCGGGACGCAAAAAGCGACTAATGAAACTTGGATTGGCATTGCACCTTTTGCCAAGCATCAAGCCAAAGTCTATCCAATGGAAAAGATGGAGGAAGTCATCAAGGCCTTAAGCGAAAGGGAAAACACAAGCGTTTTCCTTTTTGGTGGCGGCGAGGATGAGAAACGGCAGATTGCGGAGCTTTGCTCCAAATACCCGAATGTGCAACCCGCCAAAAGCCAGCATGGTTTGGCGGGTGAACTTGCCCTGATAGGCCAATTGGACGTGATGCTCTCGATGGACTCGGCCAACATGCACTTGGCTTCTTTGGTCGGGACGCGGGTGGTTTCCATTTGGGGCGGCACACATCCTTACGCAGGTTTCCTGGGCTGGAACCAAAACCCAAGCGATTGCATCCAACTCGATTTGCCCTGCCGACCTTGTTCCGTTTATGGCAACAAGCCCTGTTTCAGAGGCGATTACGCTTGCTTGAACGGCATTGCACCAAGCCAAATCATCAAAAAACTGGTCGGCCATGAGTGATTCCCCCATCGCAACCATGTTCGACCGCATCTCGCCGAAATACGATGCGCTCAATCATTTGCTATCCCTTAATATAGATAAGGTGTGGCGACGGAAGACCGCGAAAATCGTGTCCTTCTACTATCCCAAAGCCATCCTCGACCTCGCCACAGGCACGGCGGACTTGGCCATTGTCCTTGCGAAACGTAATCCGCAAGCGCATATTATCGGAATGGACATTTCCGAAAAAATGTTGGAGATTGGGATGGAGAAAGTCAGGAAGAAAGGTCTTGAAAGCCAAATCGAACTGCGTTTGGGCGACGCGGCTGCCGTGCCTTTCGAGGACAACAGTTTCGATTCCATCACGGTGGCCTTCGGGGTGAGGAATTTCGAGAACTTGAAGCAAGGCCTTTCCGAAATCCATCGTGTGCTGAAACCCAATGGATTGGCTTTCATCTTGGAGTTCTCGATGCCTGAAAAGTTTCCTGTCAAGCAAGTTTATACACTGTATTTCAAGCATATACTTCCAAAAATCGGGAAATGGGTCTCGAAAGACGCGAGTGCCTACAGCTACCTGCCCGAATCAGTGGAGCGGTTTCCCAAACCCTTGGAATTTCTTCGCTTGCTCTCCTCAGCCGGTTTGACAGAGGGTACCATGCGACACTTCGGCTACGGCATCGCCACGCTTTATTCCGTCACTAAAAGCAAATGAATCGTTTTTTCCCTACTTTTGCGCGGAAAAACCGAAACATCGTGAAAAAGATAAACAAATATGGCCTTTATGACGACTCCATTGTGAGCCAAGACTCCTCGACCGTTGCCATTGCCCCAATAATCACTGACAGCCTTTCCATCAACGACGTTTTGCCCATACCCCCATTTGAGGAAGATTCAACACAGACTGCCTTGACTGATACGACAAACACCATTGCGAACCCATTGGACGAAGTTGAAGAAGAGGATTCGTTGGAAGATGCCAATTGGGAGTATTTGGCTTTGCTTCTCGTCATTGTCTACATGCTTGCCGGATTGTTGTTTAACTGGCTCATAGCCGCGCTTGTTCTCTTGCCCATCTTTCTTTTCGTCAAACCCGTCAAGAAAGCCGTCGCCAAACAACAGCGACGTTATCTGACCCTGCTGGCTGGCATCCTGCTTTTTGTCATCTTCAACAACTCTTCCAATTTTGTCGAAAACGACATGTACGAGAACGGCATCACCATCCCATTCCCGCAGCGCGACATCCACATCATCAATGAGGAGGAATGATTTTTTGAAAAATTTCCGCAATAAAAGAGCATCTCTATCGTTATCCACAATAATCAAAACAGAATCACCTTGAAAAAAGCATTGAAAATATCCGCCATTGTGCTGTTGCTCACGGTTTTGGCCATTCCAGCACAAGCCCAACGAAGGGTCGTCCGCTACCTGCCCAACTACGAAAACGAGCCATACCATTTCGGTTTCTTGCTGGCCTACAACCAAATGAGCTACACCATCAAGACCGTTGAAAACTACCAGAACCTGCCCCAACCCGCCGACTCGTGGCCCGACCCCCAAAGTCATTACAGCGTCCCCAACACACGAAACCTCTATGTCTATAACGTGGAAACCTTGCAGACACCAGGTTTCACCGTGGGCATCATCGGCAGCAAACGCCTTGGCCGCTATTTCGACCTTCGCTTCATCCCCTCGTTGAGTTTCAGCGAGCGCAAAATGCGCTACGACATTGCCATTGAGGACCTTGACTACAACAGGGATCCGAGAACTTTCACCAAGTCCATTGGCACCACATTCGTTGAGTTCCCACTCAACATCAAGTACCGCTCGAAGCGTTACAACAACATCGGAGCCTACGTTTTTGGCGGCATCAACCCCAAACTCGACTTGGCCTCGCAAAAGGATAACAAGGTGACCAATGCACAAGGACAGACGTTCATCAACAACCTCGTAACAAAGCGTTTCGATTTCGCAGGCGAACTCGGTGTCGGTTTCGACATCTACAACCAATGGTTCAAGATGGGCGTTGAGGTGAAAATGAGCTACGGCATCCTCGACATCGTGAAGAATGAAGCCTTCATTTACACCGCTCCCATTGACAAATTGCGCAACAAATTGTTCCAAATTTCATTTTTGTTCGAATAAGTTGAATTTTTATAAAATTGACTTTCAAACAATTACAAAATTTTTGATAAATTTTTCAGAGAAAGCATTGCAGGTAACGAAAAAATGTCTACTTTTGCACAGTCAAAATGACACACGAAGTGGTCTCTTCGTCTAGTCTGGTCAGGACGTCAGGTTTTCATCCTGGTAACTCGGGTTCAAATCCCGGAGAGACTACAAAAACAAAGAATCCCTATCTGAATATCAATCAGTTAGGGATTTTTTATTGCCATTTTGCCCCACATTTTGCGAAACCCTTTCGTTCAATCCTAAAAAAGGCCGTTCCCATTGAAAGGAACGGCCTTGTGCGTAGTGTGCTGCCGGTCCGTCACCAGAGGGCGACGCGACCGAATGAGCCAAGGTCGAGGCTGGCAGAGGGAACGCCTAACGCCTTGAACGCTCGCATGATGGTGGAGTAAGCGATGTTTCGCCCACTTTCCATCTTTGAGACATACGATTTCTTCACACCCATACGCTCTCCGAGCTGCTCTTGGGTGAGTCCCTGTTTCTTGCGGGTTTCCTTGATGGCCTCGCCGATGAAGTATTCGTCCACTTCCTTTTTCAACCTGGCCTCGAACTCGTCCCTTTCAGGAGTGCCGATGGGACCGATGTACTTGTCGAGCATCTGTTCATGTGTCATTGTTTCCATACTCTTATCGTGTTTTGTAATATTCATCTCTGATTTTCTCTGCATGTGTGATTTCGCTTTTTGGAGTTTTCTGCGTCTTCTTGCCGAAACCGTGTGTGGCCACCACCAGCGAGGATTGCATCTTGTCCCAAAACGAAAGCAGCCTATATCCGTTGCTCTCATATTCAGCCCTGAACTCCCAAATGCCCGATTCTGTCAATTTCTTGAAGATTCTGTCATCCTTCACGCCCATGCTGACCAATCCTACATTGTGGAAAAGTTTCTTCCTTGCCTTATCTGGCATATTGTCAATGTACGACTGAGCTTCTTCAAGATATTCAACTTTGATATTCATAATAGGGGTGTTTTCACGCTGCAAAGTTATGAAAAGTTTTCCGATAAGCAAACATTTTGCCGTTTTTTCACCACTTCTGCGAGAACTACACTACGCTAAAGAAAAGGTAGGCTGACCGCGAAATCTCTCAACAATTTCCTTCTTCCACCAATCCCGAAAACGAAAAGTCTTTCTCCACATGAGCTCCATCATTCCCAAGTGCAAAACCACAAAAATTACACTACAGTTTTACAATTTGATGGAAAAACTTACCTTTGCAACTTAAATCCCAATGCGTTCAAAGAATTGTTTTGTCTAATTTGGATCGAATGAAACTTCAAATCATCATCAGCAACCAATACAATCCCTTCCTCAACCGCGCTGTTGAGCAGTATCTTACTGACAACCAAGAGGAAAACACCATTACGATGTACCTTTGGAAGAACCAAAGGACGGTGGTCATCGGCTACAACCAGAACCCTTATTCGGAGTGCAACGTCAAATTGCTGCTTGACGAACACGGCCACCTCATGCGGCGTGGCACGGGCGGCGGCGCGGTGTATCATGACTTGGGTAACATCAACTTCTCTTTTGTCGCCGACAAAAAGCTGTATGACGTGAAGAAGCAACTCTCCGTGATTCAGGACGCGCTCCTCTCCTACGACCTAACGACCGAGATTTCAGGCCGCAATGACCTCACTTGCCAAGGGCGCAAGTTCAGCGGCAACGCCTTCGCCAAAGGCAAACAAAACGACCTGCACCACGGCACCATCCTCATCAAGACCGACGGCACGATGATGCAACGCTACCTCATCGTCGATAAAGCCAAGCTGATGAAAAACGGTGTGAAGAGCGTGGCCTCGCGCGTCATCAACTTGAGCGAACTCGTCCCAGAACTCACTTCCGAAAACATCAAGCAGCCTTTGATTGCCGCGTTCGAGAAGATTTACGGAGACAAGGCCGAAGTTTTGGATTTCGACACCTTTATTAATTTAAGCGAGGTGCAAACCATCAAGTCGGCAATCTCTTCGCGAGATTTCTTGTTTGGTCGCTGGGAGCAGTTCAAGACCACGAAAAAAGCCCGTTTTCCATGGGGCGGCGTGGAAATCGCACTTGAAATTGACGAAGCCAACGCCATCATCAAGGATGTCCAAATTGCCTCGGACTGCCTTGACACTGAAATCATTGCACAGGCAGAAAGATTGTTGAAAGGTTGTAGCACAAAGATGATTCCCGCCTTTGATGAGGGTAGGGAGATTCTTCGGGATGTTGTGAATTTGGTTTACCGCTGAACTTTTATTCGTATTTTTGCAGCCAGATTGGGGTTTACGTTGAGCCCTGAAAGGGCGACCCGAGCACTATCGGGCGATGTCAATCTCCAATAAAACAGAAACGGCTGCCACAATGTGACAGCCCTCCAACTGTAAACTATTAACTTTCAATTGACAACTGAATGAAATATTACCTCCTCCCCTTAGGCTGCCAAATGAACCTCAGCGACTCAGAGCGCGTGCGCACGGTGCTCAACGGCATGGGCTTCGTGCAAACCGAAAACGAAGACGAGGCCACCATCCTCGGCATCATTGCCTGCTCGGTGCGCCAAAAAGGCATCGACAAGGTGTATGGCCGCATCGAGAAATGGAACGCCATGAAGAACCGCCAAAGCGTCATCACTTTCGTGTCGGGATGCGTGCTGCCCGCCGACCGAGAGCGTTTCCTCAAGCTCTTCGACTTGGTATTCCCGATGAACGACCTGCCCAAACTGCCCGACATGATCAGGCAATATGGCATCGTCACGCCAGCCTCGTTAAGGTTCGGAGAAGAGATTGGTTTTCAGCCTGTTGTCAAACCCATTGCGCCGCTGTTCCACAAAAACGACAAAATCAATCCCTCGGCCAACATGGACAAGTTTTGGTCGATTGTGCCGACGCAAACCTCCAATTTCGAGGCCTTCATCCCGATTCAGAACGGCTGCAACAAGTTTTGCACCTATTGCGCCGTGCCCTACACCCGTGGACGCGAGGTTTCGAGACTTTCAGAAGAGATTCTGGCCGAACTGAAGGCGTTGGTCGAAAAGGGCTACAAGAGCATCACTTTGTTGGGACAAAACGTCAATTCCTACGGTCTCGACAAGAAAGGCGAAGAGATTGATTTTGCGGAACTTCTGCGCCGCGTGGGCGAGTTCGGAAAAGCCAGCGGCAAGGAGTTTTGGGTGTATTACACCGCGCCGCATCCCCGCGACATGAAAGACGACGTCATCGAGGTGATGGCGCAATACGACTGCCTCGGCAAGCAAATCCACATCCCCATCCAAAGTGGCGACGACAATATGCTGCAACGCATGAACCGCCACCACAATTTGGAAACCTACCGACACATCATTCAGACTATCAGAAGGTTATTGCCCACCGCCACCATCTTCACCGACATCATCGTGGGCTTTACGCACGAAACCGAGGAGGAGTTTGAGAACACGCGCAAGGCTATGGAGGAGTTCAAGTACAACATGGCGTTCATCGCGCAATACAGCGTGCGCCCAGGCGCGGTGGCCTCCGAATGGGACGACGACGTGCCCAAGGAAGTGAAGCGCGAGCGTTACCACCGCCTCACCGAGGAACTAATGAAGCACAGCCTCGTCTATAATCAAGGCCTCATCGGGAAAACCGTGAAGATGCTCGTGGAGAGCCATGACCGCAAAAACGGCTACCTCACCGGCCACACCGAAGGCAAAATCGTCATCCGCTTTGCCTCCAAAGACACCAGCCTCATCGGGCAGATTGTGAAGGTAAAGGTTACTTCGGCTTCGCCGCTGTCGATTGAGGGGGTGTTGGTGAAATGAAAATCTCCTTCAAAACCCTCGGTTGCCGTGTCAACCTGTATGAAACCGACGCTTTGGCGTCGCGGTTCAAGGCGGCGGGATATGAAATCGCGGAAAACGATGACGACGAAATTGACGTCTTCGTTGTGAACACCTGCACCGTCACCAACACGAGCGACCAGAAATGCCGCCAAGCCATCCACCAAATCAGGCGGAAGCATCCCGAAGCACTGATTGCCGTCACAGGGTGCATGGTGAACCACAGGAAGGAGGAACTTTTGCAATCGGGCATGGCGGATTATGTCATCGACAACGAGCGCAAAGCGGCCCTGTTCGACATCATCGACGAGCATTTCCGAAACGGCCACAGCGACCCCGAAGGCTACGACCGCGACCTCTTCAGCTACCGACCCGCTTTCGACACTTTCCACACCCGCAGCCTCATCAAAATACACGACGGCTGCAACAATTTCTGTTCCTATTGCATCATCCCGATGGTGCGCGGCAGGGCAACGAGCCGCCCCGCCGAAGACATCTATAATAATGTACGCGAGGTTGTCGCCCACGGCTTCAAGGAAATCGTTCTGACGGGCGTAAACATGGGGCGTTACCAGCACGAAAACACTAATTTCGAGCAACTCGTAGAAAACATTTTGGACATCAACGGCGACTTCCGCGTGCGCGTTTCGTCCATCGAGCCGGACCAGTTCAGCGACCGTTTTTTGGCTTTGTTCCAACACGAAAAACTCGCGCCGCACATGCACATCTGCCTGCAAAGCGGCTCCGACGACACCCTGAAACGCATGAATCGGCATTACACCGCCAACCAATTCCGCGAGATGTGCCAACGCATCAAAACCTTCCGCCCCGACTTCAACCTCACCACCGACATCATCGTGGGCTTCCCTGGCGAAACCGAACAAACCTTCAAGGAAAGTTGCGACTTCGCCCGCGAAATCGGCTTCAGCCATATCCACACGTTCAAATATTCGGTGCGCACGGGAACAAAAGCCGCCACCATGCCCAACCAAGTGCCTGAAAAAGTGAAATCGGAACGGAGCGAGGTGATGCGGCGGATTTCGTTGGAGAACAAGACCAAATACTTTGAAATGATGCAAGGCCGCAGCCAACGGATGCTCATCGAACGCATTGACAGCAAAGGCATTGCGCGAGGCTACGGCGAAAACTACATTCCCATCGTCGCCAACGGAAAAGGTTTGGAAAAGAACACCTTCATTAATATAAGGCTCTGCGAAATCATCCATCGCGAAAACGAGGAAAAAATGGCATTTAACACGCTTTGAATCATATATTTAAGCAATTGAAAGAAAAAATTTCAACAAATCGGTTTGCAATTCGCAGAAAAGTTGTAATTTTGCAGCCCGATTCAAGAAGAATTATATAAGAAAAAAGGAATAAGAGATATGGCAAATCACAAAGATGCATTAAAGAGAGTCCGTCAGTCAGAAAAAAGACGTTTGCACAATCGCTATTACGCCAAGAACATGCGTAACGAGGTCAAGAAATTCAGGGCTTTAACTAACAAGTCGGAGGCCGAGGGTCAACTTTCGAAGTTGTACTCCATCATCGACAAGGTGGCCAAGCGCGGCATCATCCACAAGAACAAAGCCGCCAACCTGAAGTCGAAACTCTCGAAGTTCACGGCAAAATTGGCATAATTGGAAGTTTTATTCATACATGTTGGTGCCTCTTCTACAATGTGGAAGGGGCTTTTTTGGTTGAGATGACATGAACGAGAAAAAATCCATCAAGGAATGGGCTGCCGACGACCGCCCACGCGAGAAAATGATGGCCAAAGGCAAGGCCGCATTGAGCAATGCCGAACTCATAGCCATCCTCATCGGATCGGGCAACAGCGAACTGTCGGCGGTGGAACTGTCGCGCCGCATCCTTGACAGCGTCGACAACAACCTCATCAGCCTCTCCAACCTCACTTTGAGTGACCTAATGCGCCACAAAGGCATAGGCGAGGCCAAGGCCATCACCATCATGGCCGCCCTCGAACTCGGCAAACGCCGCCGCGCCGCCGAAGCCAACCTGCCCGCCGAGGTGAAAGACTCAAAAGACACTTTCGAGCGCTTTTTGCCTTTCATCGACGACCCGCGACAAGAACATTTCTTGGTCATGTACCTCGACCAAAGCCACCATGTGCTCAAGGTGGAATGTGTCAGCAACGGCGGCACTTCCAACGTCATCGCCGACCCGAGAATCATCTTCAAGAGTGCCCTGAACATCGGGGCATCTTGCATCGTTTTGGGGCACAACCACCCTTCGGGCAACACACGCCCCAGCGAGGACGACCGCCTGTTGACCAAAAAATTCGTCGCCGCCGGCAAATTGTTGGACATCACAGTCGTCGACCACATCATCATCGGCATCGAACGCTACCATAGTTTCCGCGACTACGGAGAAATGACCTTCTAACAACAAGACAAACCATGAAACTCGTCACCATCATCGGGGCGCGTCCCCAAATCATCAAGGCCGCTGCACTGAGCCGCGCCATCAGGAACCATTACAAAGACCAAATACAGGAAATCATCGTCCACACGGGGCAGCACTACGACGACAACATGTCGCAGGTGTTTTTCGACGAACTCCAAATTCCGCGTCCCGATTATAATTTGCATGTCGGCTCGGCCTCGCACGGCGTTCAAACCGCTCGCATGACCGAAGGCATCGAGGACATATTAATAAAAGAGCAGCCCGACTTCATCGTGCTTTACGGCGACACCAACTCGACCCTCGCCGGAGCCGTGGCCGCCGCCAAAATCCACGTGCCCATCGTCCACATCGAGGCGGGACTGCGCTCGTTCAACAAAGCCATGCCCGAGGAAATCAACCGCATCGTTTGCGACCACTGCTCCACCCTGCTCTTCTCGCCCACCAAATCCGGACTGGAGAACTTGAAACGCGAAGGTTTCCCAGTCGAAGAGGACGGCGCTCCGACCCTTCGTCAGGCTCAGGGTCCAACGGCCTCTTCGCCAACCATCGACAATCCAAGAGTCTTCCATTGTGGCGACATCATGTATGACAACAGCCTGCACTTTGCCGACATCGCCGAAACCAAAACCGACATCATCAACCGACTGAACCTCAGCGGGAAACCCTTCGTTTTGGCCACCATCCATCGCGACAGCAACACTGACCATCCCGAAAGGCTGAGCGCAATTTTCAAGGCCATCATCAGGCTTTCTGAAGAATGTCGAATCGTGTTGCCTTTGCATCCGCGAACTTCCAAACTCTTGAAAACCAACCTAGATGAGGAGTTGCAGAAGCAAGTTTTCAACAACACGAACATCAGCCTTATCCCTCCCGTATCGTTTTTGGAGATGATAGCCTTGGAGCGTCATGCGCGTTTGGTCATGACCGACTCGGGCGGCGTGCAAAAAGAGGCTTATTTTTTCAAGAAGCCTTGCATTATCCTCCGGCCTGAGACGGAATGGGTTGAAATCGTGCAGACCGGCAACGCCATCCTCGCCGACGCCGATGAAAGCCGCATCATGCAGGCTTGGCGGCATTTCAAGGACAATCCGCCGACCGTGTTCCCCGAAATCTTCGGCGACGGCCATGCAGCGGAATTTATGTTGGAAAAAATTATTTTGTGCAAATCGCTGTAGATTAGGAAAAAATCCGTACTTTTGCACCCGCAAATCAAGCAAACAACAATAACAATTTATTCATTTAACAATCAAACAGTTATGAATCAGTACGAAACCGTTTTCATTTTAACTCCCGTTTTGTCTGACGAACAGATGAAGGAAGCGGTAAAGAAGTATGAAGATCATCTGACCGGTGCTGGTGCAGAGATCGTTCATGAAGAGAACTGGGGCATGAAGAAACTTGCCTACCCCATCCAGAAGAAATCCACAGGCTTTTACCAACTCATTGAGTACAAGGCCGAAGGTAATGTCATCGCCGATGTCGAAACCGAACTGAAGCGCGACGAACGCATCCTGCGTTTCCTCACCGTGAAACTCGACAAGCACGCTATTGCCTACAACGAGAAGAAGCGCAAGAAGGCCGAAGCCGCCGCAGAAGAAGCACAAGCCTAATGTTGAACAATTAAAACCGAAGAAAAATGGCACAAGTGAACAACAACAACGACATCAAATATTTGACTCCCATAGCAGTCGATACCAAGAGAAAGAAATACTGCCGCTTCAAGAAGAACCGCATCAAGTACATCGACTACAAGGATGCCGACTTCTTGCTGAAGTTCGTCAACGAGCAGGGTAAGATCCTGCCCCGCCGCATCACCGGCACTTCCAGCAAATACCAGCGCAAGGTTGCCCAAGCCATCAAGCGTGCCCGCCACCTCGCCCTGATGCCATTCGTAGCAGATTGTTTGAAATAATTTGAAGGAGGACAACACATGGATATCATTCTGAAACAAGACGTCAACAACTTAGGATATAAGAACGACATCGTCACCGTGAAGCCTGGCTATGGCCGCAACTTCCTCATCCCTCAAGGCTTAGGCATCTTAGCCACCGAGCGCAACCGCAAGATTTTGGCCGAAGAGATGCGCCAACAAGCCCACAAGGAAGAGAAAATCAAGAACGAGGCTCTTGAGAAAGCCAAGGCTTTGGAAGGCCTGAAGTTGCAAATCCCTGCCAAGGCTGCCGCCACAGGCAAGATTTTCGGCTCGGTCAACACCATCATGATTGCCAACGCCATCAAGGAAGCCTCTGGCATCGAAGTGGACCGCAAACACATCGTCCTCAATGAAGAGGCCATCAAGGAAGTCGGCGAATACAAGGCCAAACTGAAACTCCACAAGGAAGTGGCCGTCGACATCGACTTCAACGTTTTCGCAGAATAAATAATCAAGATTTATAATATTTGCATTATTTTTGTGCTTTTTGAGAGTGGCTGTCCTCCAAAGGACAGCCTTTTTTTGTACTTTCGCCGTTAGTAACATAAGTAGATGCGCAAATTTAGAAATGATTACCAAGAACTTAGTCAAGCAAGTCGCTTCGTTGCGGCAGCAGAAATTCAGGAAGGAATTAGGGCTTTTCGTAGTGGAAGGCCGCAAGATGGTTGAGGAACTGTTTCGCTCTGGTTTCGAGACCGTTGGACTGTATGCCACCCAAACCTTTCTCGCGGATTATCCCGTTTTCGCTAAGGCCGAAACCGTCAGCGAAGTGCAGATGGAGCAGATGAGCGATCATGACACACCACCAGGCATCCTCGCCGTGGTCAGGATTCCGCAGCAAGGCGAAATCGAGCCAAGGTCGAAGTTCGTTTTGGCCTTGGACGGCATCGCCAACCCGGGCAACATGGGCACCCTTATCCGCACGGCGGAGTGGTTCGGCATCCGTGATGTGGTGTGCAGCATGGATTGCGTGGAATTATGGAACCCCAAGACGGTGCAGGCCACAATGGGTTCACTGTTCAGGGTGAAGGTTTGGAAAACCGATTTGCCTGCTTTTCTGCAAAAGGCCCAAAGCGAGGGCAAGGCGGTTTATGGTGCTTTGCTCGAAGGGGAGAACCTTTTCCAAATGAAGGAAAAGCCTGAGGGCTTCATCGTCATCGGGAGCGAGTCGCACGGCATCCGCAAGGAGGTGCTGCCTTGCCTCACGCATCCGATTACCATCCCACGCATGGGTGGCAGCCTGACCGAGTCGCTTAACGCAGCCGTGGCCGGAGGGATCATCATGGCTGAGACGACAAAACCATGAACATCAAGGACATCACACCTGAACACCTTTGGCAGAACGGCATTAACCCCGAGGGGATGCTGTTTGGCCCGAACTTTTATCCCTACAATCCAAGGCTGAAGCAGTTCAGCAGGAATTTGCGGAGCCATGGGCAGATTTCGGAGGCCCTGCTTTGGAAATGCTTGAAGGGGAAGAAGACGGGGTATCTCTTTCTTCGCCAAAGGCCAATTTTGAATTATATTGCCGATTTCTTTTGCTATGAGCTTAAACTGGTAATCGAAATTGACGGAGCTTCGCATTTTTCTGAAGAAGCACAAAAACGAGATGCAGAAAGGGACAGGCAGATGCAAGCCATCGGACTTACAATTATCAGGGTTTTAGATAGTGATGTGCGCAAGAATCCAGAAGATGTGGCTCGTGGAATTATGGAACAGTTTCCACGAAAGGAGGAGCAATAAGTCTTTTATTTAATTAATACGCAAAGCGGGTCTTCCGAATCCCCCCGACCCCCTTTGCAAAGGGGGAGGCCTACCGGACGCTGGCCTACCGGACATGGCGCAAAGCGACAACAGAATCGGTAACCTTAATCAGCTCCATAGCAACCTCGAAGGAAAAAGCATAAACCCTAACGCCTCGGAAACAACCAGTTCCCCCTTTGCAAAGGGGGCTAGGGGGATTCAACGAACCCCGGCAGGCAAAACAAACAAAAAAACCGCCCCAAAACGGAGCGGTTTTTTCATTCAATCGTAGGATTGATTACTTGGTGATAACAACGCGCTGGACGCTGTTGTTGCCATTGTTGTCGTACACACTGAAGAAGTAGACACCGGCTTCAACATCCAAGTTGATGGTGTTGTTCACGCTGTCGAGTTTCACCACGCGGACGAGTTGGCCAGCCACATTGTAGATGGCCACGCTGTTCAGGTTGTCGCCTTCGAGGGTAACGCTCGTAGTGGCAGGGTTAGGATAGATGCTTGCCAACTGCGAAACGGTTTCCTCAACGCCTGTGGGATCATAGGTCAAAACAACCGGGATCTCAACATGAGGCATGTTTTGATCGTTGGTGTTGATGATGAGGTTGGCTTCGTAGCGAGTATCGTTGAGGCCGATGGAGTTGAGCGTGAGGTTGATGGTTTCGCTCTGACCGCCCATGATGGCACCTTCAGTCTTGTCGACGGTGGCCCAAGTGGCAGGAACAAGTTCACCTTCGCAGTTGACGGTAATCAACCAAGCACCAGCAAAACCATCACTTCCACCCGAAGGAGCCGAATAGCAGTGGCTGAAGCTGTTGCCATTGGTGCTGAGCCAGTTACCATCTTGCACCTCGCCATAGTTACCACCGTCCATGCTCAGCGGATATTCACCAGCATTTTGTTCGAGAGTAACAGTTGCCCACATGGCTTGACCCGTCATGTAGACAGGCTCGTCGAAGGTAGCGGTAATCCAAGTGCCGGCAGCAGTTGAGTTGATGGTCTTTTCGGCAAGGAGCTCGCCAGGTTGGTTGTGGAGGCCTTGACCATAAATACGGAAGATGTAGTTGTGGTCGGCGGATTGGTACTGAGTACCAACAAGATATTGGGCAGAAACGATTCTCATACCCATAGCGGCACCAGCATAAGCGGTGGCAGGCAGACGGATACCCATCTCACGGGTGTAAGCAGCATCAGAGCCAATGCCTTGGTTTTCTTCACCATTGTGATAGTAAAGTTCGGCAGTTTGCGAACCGGCACCACCTTGACCGAAGTCGAGCCAGCCAGCCCAGTCGCCGATGGAGTTACCACTGTTTTCGATGGTGATGGCAACAGAAGTCATGTCGTCTTCGCCGAGGGTCTCATTGACGGCTGAAGGAGTGATGGTGAGTTCAGGAGCGCTTTCGCCACCAATCTTCTTGAAGCTGAAGTTGTCGAGGTAGAACTCTGAAGTAGCAGCATTCTCAGGCGGGAAGAAGTCCATGGCACCGAGGGTACGGCCAACGGTGTTCTCACCAAAGCTGTCCAAGCTCCATTGCCATTCGCAAACGAGAATCTCTTCTTCGCCAGGAGCGGTGTAGTAGTAACGAGCGATGTCGGTATCGGTGTCCACATTCAGGCGGAAGTGCATCCAAGCATCATAAACGCAAGCCACATCGGCGGTGCCGTTGCTACCAGCGTGAATGGTGCCATGACCAGGAGCCTGAGTTGAGGTCTGACCATCGTTGGTCATGTGCAGATAGCACTGCATGGCCCAAGTGCTGTTGGCACCAGCAAAGTGGTGCAGGATGTTGAAGTAACCGTTCTTGCCTTCGGGAACGAGGATGTCGAACTCGAGGTCGTAGTTACCATTTTCTTCGTCGCCGAGGAGAAGGACTTGGTCGTTACCATAGGTGAGGTGACCGCATTGCGTACCATCAAAGCTGGCAACGACACCGTCTTCAGCACCGCCGGGAGCGTTGCTCCAAGTGGTCCACCAGTCATTGCCATGAGCGATAGCGTCTTGGGCAATCTTGTTGCCAACAGTGTAGTCCTCGAAAGGATCGAAGATCAACACCTCGTCATTGCTTTGCAGCGTGACTTCGAGGTTATCGATGTAATACTCAGAAGTGGCAGCATTCTCAGGCGGGAAGAAGTCCATAGCGCCGAGGACACGGTCGGCTTGGTTCTCACCGAAGCTGTCCAAGCTCCACTGCCATTCGGCATAGAGTTCTTCAGGCTGGCCAACCACATTGAAGTAAAGTTGGGCAACGTCGTTGTCAGCATTGACATGCACGCGGAAGTGCATCCATTGGTCGTAAACGCAAGGCAGGTCGCAAGTGCCGTTGCTACCAGCATGCACGGTGCCATGACCGGGAGCTTGAGTCGAGTTCTGACCATCGTTGGTCATGTGCATGTAAACCTGCATGGCCCAAGTGCTATTGCTACCAGCAAAGTGGTGCAACACATTGAAATAACCGTTCTTGCCTTCCGGAACAAAGGCATCGAATTCGAGGTCGTAGACACCCGTTGAGTGGTCGCCAAGTTGGACAACTTGGTCGTTGCCATAAGTGAAGTGGGCAGCCATAGTGCCACCAGCCTCGCCAAAGACACCATCTTCAGCACCGCCGGGAGCGTTGCTCCAAGTGGTCCAAGGATCACCGAGGGTTTGAGCAATCTTAGCGCCTGCGGGGCAGTCGTTGAAATCGAAGCTCATCTGTGCGAAAGCATTGCCGCAAACGAAGGCAATCATCGCGATAAGTAAAGATACTTTTTTCATTTTTTTGAAATTTTAGTTAGTATTAAGTGAATTGATTCGTCAAAAACAGGGTGCGTAAAACGCGCTGCAAATATAATGAATTTTTGTTTGTTGCAAGAGAGAGATGGAATTTTAATTTCTCTTCGCTTCTTTCCAGTAAGCAATCATCTCGTCGAGGGTGAGGTGCTGCACGCCTTTGCCTTGCTCGCGGGCGCGTTGCTCGACGTGGGCGAAACGCTCGCGGAACTTCTTGTTGGTCTTTTCGAGGGCATCGTCGGGATTCACGCCGATATAGTTGCCGTATGCGGCCAAAGCGAAAAGCAAGTCGCCGTATTCCTCTTCTATATGGGCAGTTTCGTCGTGCTTTTGCAATGCCTCAATGAGTTCTTCCTTCTCCTCCTCTACCTTCTGCCATGCCTGCTCCGCATCGGGCCAACGGAAGCCCACGCCAGCGGTCTTTTGGGCCATGCGATAGGCTTTAAGCAAAGAGGGCAAGCCTTCAGGCACACCACCCAACACGCTACGGTTGTGCTCGCGCTCCAACTTGATTTTCTCCCAATTTTGCTCCACCTGTTCGGCGTTCTCAACATGCTCGTTGCCAAAGATATGCGGGTGGCGCACAATCATCTTCTCGCAGATGCCGTTGAGCACGTCTGCGATGTCGAAAGCGCCCTGCTCCTGCCCTATCTTGGCATAGAAGACAAGATGGAGCGTGAGGTCGCCGAGTTCCTTTTTCACTTCGTTGAGGTCGTCGTTGAGAATGGCTTGGCTGAGTTCGTATGTTTCTTCAATGGTGAGGTGGCGCAGGCTGTGTATGGTTTGGGTGCTGTCCCACGGGCAGCCGGCGCGCACTGCGTCCATAATATCCAGCAAATGCTTGAAGGCTTTTAGTCTTTCGTCCATGATAACATTATTTGAGAGCGCAAAAATAGGTTTTTTAATCACAAAACTTTCAAAACAGTCAAAACATTTTGGCTTGAAAAGTCGCCAACCGGCTCCTTTTCAACGCATCCTTTCGGATGCTTATGAGAGTTTTTTGTACCTTTGCATCTTCAATGAAAAGCCACACGCTCCATACAGTCCTCTGTCTGCTCTGCTGCCTATTAATAATAGGTGTGGGTCAAGTGTGTGCCCAATCGAGCCACAAGAACTATGAAATCGAGGCGCGGATGCACTATGGCTACATGTATTTCCAGAACGACGAATTCCACTCGGCATTAGGCCGTTACAGCCGCCACACGCCGGCCTTCGAACTGTCGCTGCACCGCAACACCTACGGCCAACACCGTTGGGAAGTGCTGCACAACTACCCTTCCATCGGGTTCACCTTCTATTATTCGGGCTTCGGCAACGACAGCATCGCGGCGGAATTAGGCAAGGTGTTTGCCCTGTACCCTTTCATCAACTTCCCGTTCACGCCAAACGAATCGAGCCGACTTACCTTCAAGTTGGGAGTGGGCCTGTCGTGGCTCACCAACAAGTTCCACCCGACGGAAAACTTCCACAACTACGCCATCGGCTCCCACCTGAACGCTGCCATCAACCTATCGTTTGAGTACCGCCAGCGCATTGTAGAGCGGCTGCATTGGGTGACTTCCGTCGGTCTCACCCATTTCTCGAACGGAGCGACGCGAACACCCAACATGGGCATTAACATTTTCAGCGTGGCCACGGGATTTTCGTGGTACTTGGCACCACCCAAAACGCGCATCGACAAGAAGTTGCGCCCAAAAAACTACCTCTTCGAGTTCGACGGCAAGCGGCATTTCGTCACCGACTACCAATACACCCTCGGCTTCAAGGACATGAGCCAGCAATACGGCACACACCAGTATTTTTTCGTCCACAACATTGCCGCCAACTTAATGTTCCAGATTACGGAGCGCGACAGGTTGGGTCTTGGTCTTGAAATGGTTTACGACAACTCCGACAAAATCACCAAGCCCAATTGGGGCATCTACCTCAAGCCTGGCTTTCTTTTTGCCTACGAAATGATGCTCGACCGCGTCAGTTTCATGTTCAACGCCGGAGTGCGCAACAACGTGCCGCTCAACTCGAAGACCTTCGGCCTGCTGTTTTACCAAAAGGTGGCCGTCCGCTATTATTTCAACGAGAACCTGTTTGCCACGCTCGCCTTCACCACCTACGACATCAAGGCCGACTTCATCAGCATCGGCATCGGCTACCATATCCAACACAAATACTACTTACCACGCCATGAAAAGAAATCGCATCGCAATCCTGTTTTTCCTCGTTAGTTTGATGACCTCGTGCAGCAAAGTAGACGCGCTCTTCAACAACGGAGAACCCGTCACCGAACAACGAAACCTTGGCCAAAGGTTCAATGCCATTTCGATGTTCAACAACGTGAATGTCAAATTAGTGCAAGACAACCACCAGCATTTGGAACTGACCTGTCCGAAAAACCTCATCGGGAAAGTGACGACAGAAATCATTGGCGACACACTTTTCATCAAGAACGAGAACGACTTCAACTGGCTCCGCAGTTTCGACTACAGCATCGACCTGACCGTGTATTTTGACAGCCTCCAAACCATCGACTATGCCTCCATCGGCGACCTCAACTGCACCGACTCCATCAAAGGCATCGGCCAACAATACATCGACACCACGAATTATGGCATCGACACCATTTGGTCGCGAAGTGTTTTCCTCAACATCAAAGAAGGCAGCGGCAATGTCGACCTCACCGTGAACTGCAACATCCTGAAAAACGACTTCAGCAATGGCACGGCAGAAGTGACCCTCAGAGGCAAAGTTGGCTATGCCGAACATTACCTGAGAAGCTATGGCCTCGTCCACGCCGAACATTTGAATTCCAACATCGCCAGCGTATCGTCCGAATCGACCAACGACATCTATGTTTGGGCCAGAACCATACTCACCGCTCACATCTATAGCATTGGAAATGTGTACTATAAAGGCAACCCTTGGCTCGCAACAGATGGCGACGGCGAAGGGCAAGTCATAAAATTGGAATAAAGCCGAAAAAACTCCCCTTAAATATCGATTTTGGTACGAATTTTGCATATTTTTGCAGCGAAAAATAATTTCAAGAACAAATAAAAACACAATAAAATGAAAGCGTTCAGAATCCTTCCGTTCATTGCCTTGATGGCCTTCACCGCTTGCTCGTCGAACAAGCAAATGGCGAAAGACGACACCTACTATTCGCCCTACGGCAATACGGGCAGTCGCATGGCCGCAGGCAACGGCTCCTACGTGAGCCCAAGCATCAGCAGCAACTCGGAATACGACTACCAAGCCTACTATTCCGACAGCAAGAACTACACCAGCAATGCCGAACCCGTCTACCAAACCACGGAAACGGTGACCGACACCAACGGCGTGGTTTACACCACCACCGAAACCTACTACGATGCCGACTATGCGGCTCGCATCAAGCGTTTCGGCACGCAAGCCTCCTCCTCGCGTGACTATTACGACGACTATTACACAGGCGGCAGTAGCGGCGGCGACACCTACGTTTATGTGGGCAGCAGCTACGACCCCTTCTATTGGAGTTTCGCCCCGAGTTTCTACATCGGTTGGGGCTATCGTCCTTACTGGCGCTCCTACTGGGGCTGGGACTATTACTGGGGCTATCCCTACTACAGCTATTGGGGCTGGGATCCTTATTGGTCTTACAGTTGGGCCTACTACAACCCATATTGGTACCACCCGTATCATCACCACCATCACCACCACGACTGGCATCATGGCGGAAACTATAATGGCGGCGGCAACAACAGCCTCGGCAACTATGTGGCCAGCGTGCGCCACGGCAACAGCACCGCCGGCTCGATGAGCAACAGTATGAACAACGGTCGCGTCAGGCCCTCAACGGGTGGCAGCATGTCAGGCACAGCCAGCGCTGGTGGCAGCAATGCCAGGGTCAATGGCAGCAACTCAAGCCGCCCAACGGCAGGCAGTGCTTCGAGCCGCACCAGCAATGCTAACGTCAGCAGACCCACCGTCAGCAACCGCCCGACAGCAGGCACCAGCGGACGCACGGGCAATGTCACGGCCAGCCGTCCCTCAAACAGCAGCACCGCCCGCACGGGCAGCCAAAGCGGTGAACGCCAAAACTATACTTCGCCGAGCAGCAGCCGTCCTTCGCGCTCCAGTTCTGAATATGTGCGCCCGCAAGGTTCGTCCTCCTCGCGCTCATCCTCATCCAGCGCAAGCAGAAGCAACTCAAGCAGTGGCAGCTACAACAGAAGTGGCTCGTCAAGCAACAGGAGCAGCTCATCAAGCGGCAGTTACAACAGAAGCAGTTCGCCTTCGAGAAGTTCCTCATCGAGTTCAAGCCGCAGTTCGGGCAGCAGTTATAGCGGCGGAAGCCGTAGCTCAAGTTCGGCCGGCAGCCACAGTTCAGGTGGAGGAAGTCGTGGTTCAAGTAGCGGCGGCGGACGCAGTTCGGGCGGCGGAAGAAGATAAATTTCAGCCGAATAGCCGAATTTGACAATAAAAGACTACCTTTGCAGTTCAATTCAAAAGGTAGTCTTTTTCGTTAATATGAAGAGAATCATCACTATAGTTTTTTCCCTGTTCTGCATTTCGGCGACCTTCGCGCAAGGCCCCGACGATGCCTGTCGGTTTTCGCAAACCTATTACCAAGGCACGGCCAAGGCTTTGGGCATGGGCAACGCCCTCGGCGCGGTGGGTGGCGACATGACCGCCGTCAGCATCAATCCGGCTGGCTTGGGCATTTACCGCAGCAATGAGTTTACGGCCTCGCTTAACCTGATGGACAATTTCCATTCGTCCGACTATTACGGCTCGACCCAAAACGCCAACCGTTTCCGCCTTTCGATTCCCAATGTGGGCTTTGTCGGCACCAAAGAGCGGAGCAACTACCGCGCCTTGCGATACACCCAGTTTGGCATCGGACTCACGCGCACCAACGACTTCAACATGCACACCTTGAGTAGAGGCATCAATCCAACAAGTTCCAAGATTGACAATTATCTCGCGCAAATCGACGGACTCAATCCCGATGATTTCCAAAGCCTATTCCCCAACGACATCTATCCCGCATGGCAGACCTATCTCATAGATACCATCGGCAATTATTACAGCAGTCCTGTGCCTCAAGGCAACATTTGGCAAGGTCAGGATTGTGATTTTAAGGGGCGTTCCGAGGAATGGACCTTTGCGGGAAGCGCCAACTATTTCGACAAACTCTTTATCGGCATCAGTGCGAACTTGGCCCACATCAAGCGCGAAGGTGTGAAGGTTTTCAACGAATCGCATCCCGACGGCGCAGACCCCAGGAGCGGCTTCAACAAGTGGAGTTTCACCGAGAACCTCCGCTCTACTGGCTGGGGCGGCAGTGTCAAGGTCGGGTTCATTTACCATGCTAATTCGTGGTTCCGTTTCGGCGGTGCTTTCCACTCCCCGACCATCTATGCTTTCACCGAATCGTGGCAAACCGAAACAGAATCTGAAATCAACTGGATTACAAGGAAATACATCAGCCCACAATCCTACTACGAATACACATTCATCAGCCCTTTGAAGTGGATTGGGAGCATGGCTTTTGTCGTCCAAAACCGTGGCATCATCAGCCTTGACGCAGAATATCAGAATTACGGTGCGGCCAAGTTCACCGCCAATGACTGGAACTATGACACCGTCAACTTCAACATCAGAAACACTTACGGGCGCACCCTCAACTTCCGCCTCGGCAGCGAGTGGGACCTCGGTGGCTCTTACCTTCGTTTAGGCACAGCCTATTACGGCAGTCCATTGGGTTTAGGAAAAACTGACGGTAGTGTCAAGAAAGCCTCGGTCGGCATCAGTCTGCCTGCTGGCACAGCCGTCACTTTCGATTTTGCCTACGAACTCACATACGGCAAAAACCAAATCACCCTTTACGATGCAGGCAATCTGGGCATCGAACCTGTCACGCAAAGGCAATTCAAGCACCTCCTTTTGACCACCCTCAAGGTGAGGTTCTGAACAAAAAAAGGGCCACACGAATGTGACCCCAAACCAAAAAAACACTATTTTTTACGTTATGCGTTATATTGCGCAATGATGTCTTTGTCCACCAAGATACGTCCACAATATTCGCACACGATGATTTTCTTGTGCGTGCAGATGTCTAATTGGTGTTGCGGAGGAATACGGTTGAAGCAACCACCGCAAGCCTCATCGAAAATGCCGACCACGGCGAGGCCGTTGCGGGCGTTCTTGCGGATGCGCTTGTAGGCAACGAGCAGGCGGTCTTCCACAAACTTTTCGGCCTCTGCCGAGCGTTGCAAAAGTTGTTCCTCTTCCTTTTCGGTACCTTCCACCAACGAATGAAGCTCATCTTTCTTTTCCTTCAATGCACCCTTCAATTCGTTGAGACGCATTTGGGCTTGGGCTACCTTTGCCGCCACATCATTGTCCTTAGCCGTGATTTCTTTGATGCGCTTGTCCGAAAGTTGGTTATCAAGTGTTTGATACTCAATCTCTTTTGTCAACGAATCATATTCACGGTTGTTGCGGACATTGTTTTGCTGCTCCTCGTATTTCTTAATCAGTGCTTCGGTCTCTTTCATCTTGATTTTATAGTCCGAAATATCTTTCTGATTCTTCTTGCTTTCATCTTTGAAGTTGGAAATACGGGTTTCCAAACCAGCGATTTCGTCCTCAATATCCTGAATTTCAAGGGGAAGGTTGCCACGATAGGCGCGGATTTCGTCAATCTTGGAGTCCACTTGCTGCAAGGTGTAGAGGGCCACCAATTTCTGCTCAACGCTCACCTCAACCGGCACTTCGCCAGCAGGTACGGATTCGGTCGCAGCCTCCGCAGGCTCTTCCTTCGCTTCTTCCTTGACTTCCACTATTTCCTCTTTAACTTCTTCAACCACAGGAGTTTCCTCCTCTTTCTTCGCGGTTTTTTTAGCAGTCTTCTTGGGTTTTTCCTCAGCGGTTTCCTCCTTGACTTCGGTTTCCTCAACTTCAGGGTTTTCCTCAACCTTGGCGGTCTTTTTGGTTACCTTCTTGGTTTCCTTAACTTCTTTAGCCTCAGCAACTTCAGTCACTTCAGCCTCTTCATTATTCACTTTCTTAGCCATATTGTTGATTTCTAATTTCTTACAAAATAATGAACCGCATTTGTCCTCGTTTCAGCGATTTCGGCTGCAAATTTAGGAAATTTTTTCCGAATCAAGTCACATAATAATTCTTTCGTGAATTGTTCGGTCTCGAAATGCCCGCCATCGACCAACAAAATGTTACCCTCTGGAACGAAAAAGTCGTGATATTTGACGTCTGCGGTAAGATAAGCATCGGCATGATTTTTCATCGCATCGGCCATAAACGGAACCCCTGACCCGCCACAAAGCGCGACTTTCTGAATTTTACGACCTGTCAAAGCTGAATGACGTAAACATGGGGTGCAGATGGTTTCAGCCACAAGTTGCAGGAAACCAGCCTCTTCCAAAGGTTTTTCAAACTCACCCACCATGCCTGCTCCACAAAGTTCAGGTGAACATTCAGAAGGTTGCAGAATATGCAAATTCTTCAAGCCTAACTTTTCCGCAAGAACACGACTCACACCTAAGTAACTGTTATCCAAATTAGTGTGCATGGAAATCATAGTGATGTCGTGCTTGACAGCTTTCATCACAGCACGCTCAATGTAGGTTTCGGGAGTCAAATGCTTCAATCCCCTGAAAATCAGCGGGTGATGGCTGATGATGAGATTACAGTTTTTGGCAATGGCCTCGTCCACGATTTCTTCGGTTATATCCAAGCAAATCAATGCTTTACGTGCTTCTGCGCTCATGTCACCGACTTGCAGGCCTGCATTGTCGTAACTTTCTTGCCAATGCAGCGGTGCAATCTCGGTAATGCAATCCAAAATGTCTTTTACGGTCATATTTTCAAAATTTGGCTCAAAATTAGGAATTTTTGCCTAATTTTGACCCCCATAATGAGAATTTTACTTTTGCCCATATCGCTTTTGTATCACATTGCGCTGAAAATCAGGCACAAACTTTACGATTGGCGGATTTTGAAAAAGACGCGATTCGAGAAGCCCGTGATTTGTGTGGGCAACCTCTGCCTTGGTGGAAGCGGCAAAACGCCCACGGTGGAATACCTTATTAATATATTGCGCGACAAATACAAAGTGGCAACGTTGAGTCGGGGCTACGGGCGCAAGACGAAAGGTTTTCAAATTGCTGAAAATCAAAGCACTTACGAAACCATTGGCGACGAGCCACTGCAATATTTCAGGAAGTTTCAAGGAATTATGGTCGCGGTGGATGAAGACCGTGTGGACGGCACAGGCAAACTGCTTACCTTTCCTCACCGTGCTGAAGTCGTTCTCTTAGACGACGCTTTCCAACACCGTCCCATCATAGCGGGATTGAACATCCTACTGACTGAATATCAGCATCTTTATTGCGACGACTTCCTCTTCCCTGCTGGCACTTTGCGCGACATCAAGTCTGCCGCCAAACGCGCACAAATCATCGTGGTCAGCAAATCGCCGAAGAATTTGGATGAAAGAGAAAAACAACAGATTATCAGAAAGTTAAAGCCAACAAACGGGCAAAAAGTGTTTTTTTCCTATTTGAAATACGCTCCATTGCAGCCTTTGAACGAGGCAGGCAAACAATTTGAGGTTGCCAAAGCCGATTCCGCCCTGCTGTTTTGCGGCATTGCAAATCCGAAACCACTCATCAAGGAACTTTACAAACGATTCCAAACATTTGGTTATCTGACTTTTGCAGACCATCATGCCTACACCGAAGACGATTTGATAACCATCATGCAACGATTTGGGCATCTCGAAGGCGAGCAAAAAATCATCGTCACCACCGAAAAAGATGCCGCACGATTGACAAATTCTCCTTATTTTTGTCAGTTTGAAACTGCGCCGCTATTCGCTTTGCCCGTTGGCGTAAGGTTCCACGAAGAAGAAAAGTTTAACGAAGAAATATTGAACTATGTACGAGAAGATACTCACTACAATTGATTATATCAAGCTGAAAACGAGAAATTTCCAGCCTGAAATCGGTATTGTTTTAGGTTCAGGTTTGGGCGGTCTGGCCAACGGCATCACCGTGCAACACGCCATCCCCTATTCTGACATACCGAACTTCCCTGTTTCCACTGTGCAAGGCCACAAGGGGCAACTGCTCTTTGGCACCATTGCCGGTCGGCGTGTGGTGGCCATGCAAGGGCGTTTCCACTTTTATGAAGGCTACCCGATAGAAACCGTCACCTTCCCCATTCGCGTGATGATGCAGTTGGGCATACAATTCCTCATCCTCAGCAACGCCGCTGGCGGCCTCAACCCCGACTTCAAGGTGGGCGACATTATGATCATCACCGACCAAATCCACATGATGCCCAACCCGCTGATCGGGCCGCACGACGACCGTTTCGGCGATCGTTTCCCCGACATGAGCGAGCCTTACGACAAGCGCCTCATCCACTTGGCCGATGCCATCGCAAAAGAGAAAGGAATTGAAGTTCAGCACGGTGTGTACACCGCCACCACCGGCCCGACCTACGAAACGCCTGCCGAGTGCCGCTACTTCCGCATCATCGGGACTGACGCTATCGGAATGTCAACCACGCCAGAGGTCATCGTGGCGCGACAGGGCAAGCTGCCCGTTTTCGGCCTGTCCATCATCTCCGACATGGGCAACATCTACGGCGAGGACCATCCCGTCATCATCACGCACGAGGAAGTCATCAAGGCCGTGAACGCCGTCGAGCCGAAACTCATCACCCTCATCACCGAACTCATCCGCCGCTCGTCCGAAATCAAGTTCTGATGGCCGTTTATTTCGTCACCGATTTCCATTTGGGCATTCCCACGCTTGCCGACAGTCACGAGCGCGAAAAGAAACTTTTGCGCTTCTTGGACGGCATCCGTCCCGACTGCGAGGAACTCTACCTGATGGGCGACTTGTTCGACTTTTGGTTTGAGTACAAGACCGTGATTCCCAAGGGTTTCGTCAGGCTGCAAGGCAAGTTGGCTGAGTTCACTGATGCGGGCATTCCCGTGCATCTGTTCATCGGCAACCACGACCTTTGGAGTTTCGGCTACCTGCATGACGAAATCGGGATTGAACTGCATCGCGAGCCCGTCATCAAGACCATCAAAGGAAAGAAGTTCTTCCTCGTCCACGGCGACGGACGCGGCCCCGGCGACAAAGGCTACAAGTTCCTCAAAAAAGTGTTTGAGTGCAAGTTCAACCAGTTCTTGTTCAGGCTGATACATCCCGACTTCGGCATAGGATTGGCCTTGAAATGGTCACATAATCACCGCCTGAAAAAACTCAAAAACGAGGTGGAACGCGGCTATTACGACGACATTCCCAACACGCGCCTCTACCAATATGCCCAAGAGCAAGCAGCACTTGACCCTTCAATTGACTTCTTCGTCTTCGGCCACCAACACAAACCGATACAATACAAATCCGGCGACCATGCCTTGACTACAGTGGTTGGGAATTGGATTTATGATTTCAGTTATGCGGTGTTTGATGGGGAGAAGGTGAAATTGAGGCGGTTTGAGCCAGAGATAAGTTGACGGAATGTGATAAATTTTACAAGATTCCGTCAAGATATAATACCATCAAATCTCCTCCAGCCCCAACTCCTTCAAAAACACGTTGAGTTTGCCACGTGATTCCTCGATTTTCGCATCCGTCTCCTTCAATTGCTTAGTAACAGCTTCAAGGTCAATCGGCTCTTCATCTTTCGACAGGTTGACGTAGCGAGTGATATTGAGGTTGTAGTCATTCTCCTTGATTTCCTGCAACGACACCAAGCGTGAGAAACGGCTTTCCTCCTTGCGGAACTGATAGGTCTCCACGATCTTTTCCACATCCTTGTCGCGAAGGTAGTTCTGACGCTTGCCTTTCTCATAATGCTCCTCGCCGCTGGCATTGATGAACAGGATTTTGTCGTTCTTGCGGCATTTCTTCAACACAAGGATGCAAACCGGAATTCCCGTGGAATAGAACAAGTTGGCAGGCAGACCTATAACGGCATCAATGTTGTCGTCTTCGAGCAGCTTCTTGCGGATGGTTTCTTCCTTGCCACCACGGAACAGTACGCCGTGAGGCAGAATGATGGCCATCGTGCCGTTGTCGCTCAAGAAATGGAAACCGTGCAACAGGAATGCAAAATCGGCAGCGGACTTGGGTGCCACACCATAGCGGCTGAAACGGAAATCCTTGGCGGTCTCCTCCACAGGGTCCCAGCGCAGGCTGAAAGGCGGATTGGCCACCACAGCATCAAACTGCATTTTCTTGGCGGGGTTTTGCTCATTGAGGATGTCCCAATCGTTGGCTAACGAATCGCCGTGATGAATCTCAAACTCCACGTCCTTCACGCCGTGCAGCAGCATATTCATCCGGGCAAGGTTATAGGTGGTGATGTTCTTCTCCTGACCATAAATCTTCCCGATGGAGTAGCCTTTCATTTCGCGCCTGACATTGAGCAGCAACGAACCAGAGCCACAGGCAAAATCCAGCACTTTGTCGATCTTTTTCTTCTTGCCCGTGGTGGGGTCTTGGCAGTCTAAAGTGACGATACGCGAGAGGATGGTGGAAATCATCTGCGGCGTATAGAACTCGCCCGCCTTCTGCCCCGAACCGGCGGCAAACTGGCCGATGAGGTATTCGTAGGCATCGCCTAATGCATCGGAGTCCGACGGGATTTCAGCCAAGCCGTCGGCAATGGTCTTGATGACCTTGCACAAAAGGGCGTTGCGTTCAGTGTAGTTCCTCCCTAACTTCTCCGAATTGAGGTTGATTTCGGAAAACAAGCCTCTGAACGAACTCTCAAACGACTCGTTTTCAATGTATTTGAAACCGTCCTGCAAGGTTTGGAGCAGGTCGTCGCTTTGCGTGCGGGCCAGTTCTACGATATTGTCCCAAAGGTACTTCGGCTCAATTACATAATGAATCTTGCGCTTCATTTGTTTCTCAAACAGGAACGTATCGCTTGGGTTGTTGTCGTACCAGATTTGCAGCGGAGCGTAATCCGCCCCCAATTCCTTCTGTGCGGATTTGATGTAATTGTCCGACAGGTATTTCCAGAAGAGGAACGACAGCATATAGTCGCGGAAATCGTCCGCCATCATCGCCCCACGCAGGTTGTTGGCTATACCCCAAAGGGTCTTGCCGAGTTCTTGTTGTATGTTTTGTGTCATTATGTTATTGATTATCAATTTTGTTTTGTAGTCCTTTTTCAATTTCCTCTATAGTAGGAATGGAGCCTTCAACCTTTTTAGGATAAAGTCTTTCGAGTTCGTACTCCGAAATGCCAATAGGCTGTGTGCTACCTTCGAGGGCATATTGCGCCATGGTATTGTCTTTCGATTTGCATATCAAAAGACCTATTGTAGGATTGTCGTCGGGGCGTTTTAGGAGGTGGTTGCAGGCCACAACGTATGTGCTCAATTGCCCGATGTCTCTTGGGGAAAACTTGTCGGTCTTGACCTCAACGACCACATAGCAACGCAGTTGGAGATGATAGAAAAGCAAGTCGATAAAATTTTCTGTTTCACCTATTTGCAGCCTGTATTCCCTGCCAACGTATGCGAAGCCCGTCCCCAATTCGATGAGGAAATCTGTGATGTTGGTCAGCAGAGCCTGTTTCAACAGCGATTCGTTGTACTTGCCTCTGACGCCTGCAAATGCAAAATTGTAGGGGTCTTTTGTCACCTCTTGCGCAAGGTCGCTGTCGGGTGCAGGCAGGGTGGCGGTGAAGTTTGTGAGGGCCTTGCCATCACGCTCGTAAAGCCCCGTATCAATCCAATTGAGAAGCATTGTGCTGCTCCAACCGTTTTCCAACGACTTGTTGACAAAAAACAACGCCTTGTCGGTATCGTTTTTCACTTTGTCCATAATCAGGCAGTGATGCCGCCAAGGAATCTGGAAAATGGTTGAGGTCTCCAATTTTCCAACAGCCTGTTGGAAAATTTCAAAGTGTTGACGGTAAAGCAGATAGAACTTTTTGCAGTAGTAAATGTTGCTTTTCGAGAGGCCTTCGACGCCGGGCATTTCGGTTTTCAGGTCTTGGCTGAGCTGCATGATGACGCTTTCGCCCCAACGCTCTTCAACGTGCATCTCAACGATGTCGCGCCCAAGCAAAAAGTTGAATAGCAGTTTTTCGGTGTTCACTTTCACTGCCGCTTTCAGTTGGCTCTGACGGTAGCGTAGGGTTAGGTCTTTCACCCAATCCCTATAATCTTTATCCGTTATGACAATGCTTTTTCTCATCTTTTCAAATCGGTTAGTTATTGTTTGGGAAACATCCGTTGCATCAATCCCTTTTTGTATTGCCCCAGCAGCGTGGCCTTCTCCGCGTAGGCGTCTATCGTCTCGTCCATCGCCGAAAGGCACGAGGCGATTCTGCGCTGCTCTTCTATATTTGTTGGATAACTAATTGTTTTTTCTTTCAATTCTGAAAAATGTCGTTTGTATTCTTTTGAAACTATAGGACTAAATGACAAAAATTGGTATAAAAAACGTTCATCTATTTTATTTGAATTGAATGATTTGAAAACTTTAATTCCATCAGCCCCCTGAATAAAAGGAAAATCGACAAATTTCAATGTGCAAGTATGGTCTCCAAAAACAACCATACTCTCTGACTTTATGTTTATCAAAGCCTGTTCTTCGTCAGAATAACCGCAAATAAACGATTGCGACTGATCTATTATTGGAAACTTGCCCTCCAATCTGTAATGATTCGATTGTAATTTCTTCTTTGGCGTTATGGTAACAATAACCTCTCCCAATTTCTTTTCCTCCCATTCTTTTTCTTGGTAAAACTCTGGAAATCTTAATTTTGGAATTTGTAAGTAATTGATTTTTAATGATTTACCCACCCCATTGAATCTACGAACAATTGCTGCATCAATCCCTTCTTATACGCCTTCATCTGTTCCAGTTTCTCGTTGGTGGCGGCAATGAGCTCGTCCAAGGCGGTGAGGGCTTGGGCAATGCGGCGCTGCTCGGAGAGAGGAGGAAAAGGTATCGGCAAATTAAAGAAATCTTCATTGGAAATATTCATTCTGTCAAACCTTGCTCCAAAATTTGCTTTATCCTTCAAATATTGATGCCAACAATTTGTTCTAAAATACTGTTCAAAGAAATCAATATTTCCTTCCTTGAATTTAAAAATCGTATATAATGGCGACATTATTCCTGTACCGATTTTGTTTCTTGAAATCGGGCCTACTGGCGCGGCAACTGATATACGAGGATTATAAACAAAATCGTTTAATTCAATAATATGATAATTTGTTAGATTATCCTTCGTAACAATTTCTCTATCAAAATAATCTTGCTGATTTACAACACCTTCCGTTGCCGAATTTGTTAAAACAGGCAATTGCTTATTGCTTTTGTTCTTGCTTGTTACCTTTTCTGCAATCTCTCCCAACCTCTTCACTTTCCATTCTCCGTCGTTGAGGAAATCGGGGAAGCGGAGGGCGGGGGTGTATGATGGTTTGGTGGTCATAGACGATGTACTAAAATTGTATTGTCAATTGTGAATTATCTTCCTTTTGCGGCCAAAATGTTCCAATAATAATGAAAGGATTCGGGGCAACGTTATGAAACCGTTTTGTCGTTCCCAAAAAGAAGTAAAAGTCCTTCTCTTTTGCTGCCATTTCATCAAAGTACTTTTCTCGCACTTTTTGGCAGGCAGCCTCTTCGTCTCCATTTGCTTTCTCAAGGCAGTTCCAATACAACATACCAAGTTCCCAATCTTCAATCATCAATTTGCGTTCCTTGCCATCTTCCGAAGTGAACTTGTATGAAAATTCATAAGGCACTTTCTTGGCAACCTTAAATATACTCCTTGTAGTTTCCTCATCAAACAGGCTCTGTTGTGCCTGATTGGCAATAACTGCGTCAAGTTTATTCTTGTCCCATTCCCTTTCACAAGGTTCCCAAACAAAATCCGAAACTTCTTTTGGCTTGAAAACAGCCAGTGAAGTCCCTATTTCAGGGTCCTTGGCCTCTTCAATTAGCTCGGCCATATTGTAATATACATGTTGAAGTGCGTATGGCTTGCGCTTGGCCCAGTTCCTTTTCGCGTCAATGAACTCACCCATTTCAATATCATCTTCAATATTGCTGGGTCTATAACTTTCCTTTCTAAAATCCTTGGTGTTCCTTGTCACATCAAGCGTTATCCATTGCCATTTCTTATACCGATTGGAATAGTCCAATTTCCTGAATGGAACAGGATAGATGCGAATCCATGTACCGTCCTCACGAAACCCGGCAGTGCAAACCAATTCGTCGTATTTTTCAGACAATGTAGGATAAGTCTTTACTGCAATCAGTATCTTTGTCAATGGCATATTATAGTGTTTTAAGTTCGTATTGGATGTTTGGTAGTTGCATTAAGGCCTTCGCCACTCGCGAGCGGTGGCATTGTCTTGGGTCTTTTTCAAAACAAGTAAGGGCCACTCTTTGGTCGGCATCTATGATGGAACGCACATACATCAAAGCTTCCGTATTTTCTTTTAAAGTAGTCCGCTCATACTCATCAAATAGAATGTCATAGTCTTTCTGCGACCTCAAATCCCTTCGTTTATCAGATTCGATACCAAGTTGGGGTACATGAACATATCGGATTCCTACACCAACACAGGCTTTTTCAAGGGTTTGTTTAGAAAAGCCATATTTTTGGCTATAGGCGTTTTTCCTAACATCACAAAGCGTGCGTACATCAAACAATATCAGCCTCTTAATATATTGTTCCAAGGACAAATCCTCATAGCCAATCGTAAAAAGCATAGGCTCGTCAAAATGGCGTTTTTGAGCATTGATTTTCGCCATTTCCTCTTCTGACATCAAATCCTTGGCAATCCTACTTTTCGTGGCATAAAACGGATATTTAACATAGGTATAATGGATAAGTTCGTCTTGCGTCATATTGCCAAACTGTTCCTTTATCACTTCAAGATTACGCTGTTCGAACAAATCCAAACCATCCAAATAATTATTGTTCTGCAGTATTCGGATACTATTCTGCTCGCCAAATTCAAGATATCCTTGTCTTGCCAAGGAAGCTAAGTCTTGATTGGCCTGAAACGAAAAACAGCCATATTGATATGGCACAAAGTCATAAATTCGTTCCTCTTCCGATTGCAAACGGGTAAATAAAAAGAGATACTTTTGCAGAGGAATGGCTTTCACATTCCCTCCTAAAGCCTCAATTAGCGCTAATAGTATTTTATGTCTTCTATATAACATATTGCAAAATTACAAATTATATTCCTCATAAGCCTTCAATCCCGAAATCTCCTGCCCCGGCACGAGGCGTTTCAGCAACGGCACAAGGTCGTTCATCAGTTCGGTTTCCTTGCGGGTGCGGTCACGCCAACCCAAGTCCAAAGGCTCAAGAAGCGTGTTCAGCTGTTCCCCGTCGAAGAACTTGCGCTCCACAATGTCGTTGACAAAGGCTTGCACCGAATCCACACTTAATCCGTGCTTCTCGGCAATGGCTTTCAGCTCTTTGGCGTACTTTTCGGTCTTGAATATCTCATAGCCGTCTCGGATTTGCTGCTCCGTGCGACCGTTCACACCATCAAGGCTGTCGATGTAGGCGATGATGTCGTCGCGGTCGTCGAGCAGGTTGGCACTCGAGCGAATCAAGTTGACGAGTTCCTCCTTGGTCATCTTCCACTTGGCAGGTTGACCCATGCACTTGGAAATCAATTCCATGATATAGTCGTAGTCGATCATGGCCGAGGCAAACAGAACAAACTCAAAATCAAGTTCCTCTACCTCATTCGGGACAGCCGCACCTGTTTTCTCTCGCCGTGTTTTCAGTTCGCGAGCAATGTCAAGATATGCCCCTCGGAAAGCACGCAAGTCATCCTCCGTAAAACCATATTGAGGTTGTTGCTCTGCTGCATAAATCGGGCCGTTTTCATCTTCAACTTCCACGAGGTCAGTATATTGGTCGAGTTGCGTCTTGAGTCGTTGCACTTCCTTGAAGCATACGATGAAACCGGCCTTGGCATCGTCGCCTTTCAGGTTGAACACCTCTTCAGCTTTGAAATCCAGATGATGAAGCGTCATAAAGTCGCGCAAACCGTTCACTGCGTCAAGGTACTTCTTCTTGATGGCCGAAGCTGGTTCCACCAGCCAAATCTGTCTCGCCTCATCCTTCTTCTCACCGGAGAACAAGGCGATGGCCGTATCCACTGCCTCCTGCTGACCACGGAAATCCAAAATGTTTCCGTAAGGCTTGCTGTCGTTCAAGATGCGGTTGGTACGCGAAAAGGCCTGCACCAAACCATGGTACTTCAGGTTCTTATCGACATACAGCGTGTTCAGATATTTGGAATCGAAGCCTGTCAGCAGCATATCAACCACAATGGTGATGTCGATTTTGTTCTTGTGGGCATAATCCTTGTTGCTATATTGCTGGTTTTTGATGCGTTGCTGCACGTCCTGATAGTAACCGTCAAACTCGGCGACGGAGAAGTTGGTGCCATATTGCTTATTATAATCGTTAATGATAGCCGTCAGAGCCGCCTTTTTCTGGTCAGGTTCTTGTTCGTTGTCTTTCTGTTCCTGCGGCAAATCCTCCTGAATCTGCTGGATGTCGCGGTTACCTTCGGCGGGCGGCGAGAACACGCAAGCGATGTTCAACGGCTCGTATGTATTATCCATCTCCAACTTTTGGGCTTGCATCTCTCTGAACAGATGGTAATACTCGATAGCCTCATTGATGGAACCCGTAGCAAGAATGGCATTGAAACGCCCGTCGGCAGTGGCTGCACGATGCTTGCCCAAAATAGTACGCACAACCGCCGATTTTTTCACCGTTTCGCCCGCCAAGTCCGACTTCTCGGGCTTGAAGTAATCCACGTGGAAACGCAGCACATTCCTGTCCTCAATGGCATTGGTGATGGTGTAGGCGTGCAGTTCCTTCTGGAACACGTCTTTCGTGGTCTTGTATTGCGCTTCCTCGCCCGTGATTTGGGTGTAGGTGGCATTTTCCTCAAAGATGGGTGTTCCCGTGAAGCCAAACAACTGCGCTTTCGGGAAAAACTCTTTAATTGCTTTGTGGTTGTCGCCAAACTGCGAGCGATGACACTCGTCAAAAATAAAGACGATGCGTTTGTCTCTCAATGGCATCAAACGCTCTTGGTAATTGCGGCGGTTTTTCGGGTCGAGGGCAATGCCCAATTTCTGGATGGTAGTGACGATGATTTTGTCGGCATAGTCTTCGGAAAGCATACGGCGCACGAGGGCATCCGTGTTGGTATTCTCCTCCACACAACCCTCTTGGAACTTGTTGAACTCCTCGCGAGTTTGCTTGTCAAGGTCTTTGCGGTCCACCACAAAGAGGCATTTCTCCACATCGGGATTGTCTTTCAAAAGCGTTGAAGCCTTGAATGAAGTCAGTGTTTTTCCGCTGCCCGTGGTGTGCCATATATAGCCATTGCCACGGTTCTCGTTGATGCAATTCACGATAGCCTTCACTGCATAAATCTGATAAGGGCGCATCATCAACACCTTCCTTTCGCAAGCCACCAAAACCATATAGCGGCTGATCATCTCACCCAAACGACACTTTTGCAGGAAAACCTCCGAAAAGGCCTCCAATCCCGTTATCTTATTGTTTTTCTCGTCAGCCCACTGATACACAGGAAGATATTTCTCCTCTGCATTGAAGTTGAAATGCTCCTTATTGTTGTTGGCAAAATAATAGGTGTTGTGCTGGTTGCTGACAATGAACATCTGCATGAAGCACAGCAACGAATTGGTATAGCCATTGCCGACATCGTTCTTGTAATCGACAATCTGCTGCATCGCGCGTCGAGGACTGACATCCAAGGTCTTCAACTCAATTTGAACGACCGGCAAGCCGTTAATGAGCAAAATGACATCATAACGCTGGAAACTGTTCCGCGTATTGATTCGCAACTGGTGAATGACCTCATAATCGTTTTTGCACCAGTCTTTTATATTGACCAATGAATACTGGAGCGGTGTACCGTCCTCGCGCATAAACGTGTTGCGCTCACGCAAGCGTTTTGATGCATTGAACACATCCGCATCCGTGATTTCCTCCAACAAACGTGCATACTCGTTGTCGGTCAAATGGCAGCGGTTCAAAGATTGGAACTTCTCGCGGAAATTGCGTTCCAACGAATCGCGGTCGTTGATGTCGGGGCGATAAACATATTTCAGGTTCTCGTTTAAATAGCGGATAAACTGGTCTTCTATTTGTTTTTCAAGTGCCATAACAACCTTACTTTGCATAAATGACCACAAAAGTACAATTTTTTTCAAAAACCATCCTTAACACATACAATTGCTTTCAAAAAAATCTCACGAACCATCCATCTCACCATTCGATTTTTTTGTATCTTTGCCCACAATCTTGAAATCTTCAAATCTTGAAATTCCAAATTCAATAATTATGCAAATCACCAACAACTACATCGAAGCCAACAAGGAGCGTTTCCTTGAGGAATTGTTTGACCTGATCAGAATCCCGTCCATCAGCTCGGAATCGGCGCACAAGCCCGACATGATCCGCTGTGCCGAGTGCTGGCGTGACCATCTTTTGAAAGCCGGCGCCGACAAGGCAGAGGTGATGCCCACCGAGGGCAATCCCATCGTCTATGGCGCGAAAACCATCGACCCGAAACTGCCTACCGTGCTGGTTTACGGCCACTACGACGTGATGCCCGTCGATCCCATCGACCTGTGGCACACCGACCCGTTTGAACCTGTCGTCAAGGACGGGAAAATCTGGGCTCGCGGCGCCGACGACGACAAAGGTCAGTCGTTCATGCACGCCAAAGCCTTTGAAACGATGGTGAAAACCAACACTTTGCCCTGCAACGTGAAGTTTATGCTCGAAGGCGAAGAGGAAATCGGCTCGGGAAGCCTCTCGAAGTGGATTGAGGAGTACAAAGACCTCGTGAAGGCTGATGTCATCCTCGTTTCCGACACCTCGATGATTGCCACCGACGTGCCGAGCATCACCACGGGCTTGCGCGGCTTGGCCTATTGGGAAATCGAGGTCACCGGCCCCAACGCCGACCTCCATTCTGGTTTGTTTGGCGGCAGCGTGGCCAACCCGCTCAACACCTTGTGCGAGATGATTGCCAAATGCACCGACGAGAACAACCACATCACCATTCCGCATTTCTATGACGATGTCATTGAATGTTCAGCCCGCGAGCGCGAACTGCTCAACATGGCGCCTTACAGCGAGGCCGACTACAAGAACAGCCTCGGTGTGAAGGCTTTGCGCGGCGAGGAAGGCTACACCAAGATCGAGCGCGTGGGAGTGCGTCCCAGCTTCGACCTCTGCGGAATGTGGGGTGGCTACACGGGCGAAGGCTCGAAGACCGTGCTGCCCTCGAAGGCCTACGCCAAGCTGTCGTGCCGCTTGGTGCCCAACCAAAACCACGAGAAGATTGCCGCTTTGGTGAAGGACTATTTCGAGAAGAACGCTCCAGATTACGTCACGGTGAAGGTCACGCCGCTGCACGGCGGACAAGCCTACGGCTGCCCCATCGACCTGCCGGCTTACAAGGCCGCCGAAGCCGCCTATATGGACACCTACGGCAAGCAGCCCATCCCAATGCGTTCGGGCGGAAGCATTCCGATTATCGCGAGGTTCGAGGAAGTGCTGGGTATCAAGTCCATCCTGATGGGCTTCGGCCTCGGCGAAGATGCCATCCACTCGCCCAACGAGAACTACCGCCTCGACCACTTCTACAAAGGCATTGAGACGATTGTCGCTTTTTATCAGCACTTTGCGAAGGGTGAAGAAATCGCTTAAACCTTAATTATCAAAAAGATTTGAAGGAAGGGCAAATTGCGTCCTTCCTTCATTTATTTTACAACAAATCATATTTTTTGGAAAATAATTCCTATTTTTGCGGAGGAAAAACCAGGAGAATGGAAGAAAAAGTCATCAACGACATCAAGCAAATCTTGCTGTTGAACCTGCCTTCGGGTGGTTACGCGCTACTTTATGGCTCAAGGGCAAGAGGCGAGGCCCATCCAGGTTCGGATTGGGACATTCTCATCGTGCTTGACAAAGAAAAACTTATGCCCGAAGACTACGATGCCATTTCCTACCCTTTGCGAGAACTTGGCTGGGAGCTTGGTGAATACATCAATCCTGTGATGTACACTGCCAAGGAATGGGAAGCCAACAAATTCACCCCATTTTATCACAACGTCATTGACGACGCAATACGATTGGCATGAAACTAACCGAAGAAGAAAGAAAGATTGTAGTAGGCCTGCAAATGGAAAAAGCACATCGTTTCCTTGAACAAGCGGAAGAAATGTGCCGGCAAAAGTATTGGGATATTGCCTCCAACCGATACTATTACGCTTGTTATCACGCAGTTCAGGCTTTGCTTATCAAAAACGAATTGGTTGCCCACACGCACGATGACTTACTAACCCAATTCGGACTTCATTTTGTTAAGGCGGGAAAAGTTGAATCGCGACTTGGGGCTTTTCTTTCACGGATGGAACAACTTCGCGAAAAAGGCGATTATAACTGCTACTATTCCATCACGGAGGAAGAAATTGAAACAATCATCGGACCAACCAAAGAGTTGATACAGAAGGTAGAAGAACTACTGAAAGAATGAAAAAAACGGAAGAGTTTGTCGCTCTTCCGTTTTTTTCATTCACTTCGAGAACATCACCTTCTCGCTGTCGAACATCCGCGTGAGAATCCAAATGCCCAAAGCCGTGTAGAACACGTTGGCGACAATGGTGACGACGACCGCCGCCATCGACGCCTCGTGGGCAAAGACCTGTGACATGCAGAGCACGCTGTTGTAAACCGGAATGGCGAAATATGCGAGATTGGACACTTCTATGCCCGACATCATCGGCAACATCCCGACCAACATCACCACAATCATCAAAGGTGCCATGATGGTGGATGCGGCTTTCACCGATTTGGCGTAGGCAGAAACGATGGACGCAACCGAAACCAAAATCAGTATAGTGCTAAAAATCAACAATAAAAGCACAACATAATCCGAGGCTTGGTAGATATTGGCATCCATGCCCAACTCGTCGGCACGAATCAGTTTGGGCAAAGAGAGCATCATGCCCGTGAAACTCGACAAGCCGCTCAACATGGAGAAAAGCGAGAGGCTCAGCACCTTGCCCAAAGCCAACTCGCGGCGTTTCAACGGCGTGACCAACAAAGTGGCAATCGTTCCGCGTTCCTTTTCGCCCGCTATGGACGGCGGCGCGATGGACATGCAACCCATGAACGCCACCATAAGCAGCAGCATCGGAATCAGTTTGCTGAAGAGATTGCCAACCACATCCTCGTTGGAAGCAAGGTCGAACACAGCCGACTCGTCGTCGGAGGCGTTGATGTCGAAACGGTTGCAGTACATGTTTTCATAAGCGTTCAAGGCTGCACTCACCATCGTATAGGCTTGCTGCGACGACTCCGAAGCCGAATTATAGAGCAGCTGCACATTCGGCGCGGGCAAACCGCTCGCCGGATCGTATTGGGCAGTCAGCGAATCGAAGCCTTCGGGAAACGCGAGCACGACAAACTTGCTTTCCTTCAAGGCGAGTTTTCCGCGAAGTTGCTCGAAATCAACGTCCTCGGTCACCATGTCCAAAGGCAAAGCCTCCAACATCGGGTGCAGGCTTTCAGGCATGTTCTCCACATAAAGCGTGGCACAGTCCAAGTCCTTGGGTTCCATAAAGTTGTTGCCCATGAAGGAATAGATGAGGTAAATCATCAAACCCGGCATGACGACCGTGGTGAGCAGCATGGTGCGGTCGCCGAAGAAACGCGCGCACTCCTTTTTTATAATCGTCCAAGTGTTGTTTTTCATCACTCCAGCCCTCCTTTCTTGGCTTTGTAAATGTCGAAGAAGCGGTCTTCAAGCGACTGTCCGCCGCAGATGCCCTGCAAGGTGTCGCAGTGCGTCATTTGCCCGTCGATGATGATGCCCACGCGGTCACATAACCGTTCCACAAGGCTGAAAATGTGGGTGCTGAGGATGATGGTCTTGCCTTGTTCGCGCAACTCTAAAAGGTAGTCGGTAACGGTGCGGGCGGTAAGCACATCGAGGCCGTTGGTAGGCTCGTCGAAGATGACAAACTCCGGGTCGTGCACCAACGACACCACCAACGATGTTTTCTGCTTCATGCCCGTGGAGAGGTTGGCGACCTTCACCTCGGCGAACTTGTCGATGCCGAAACGCTCGAAGAGTTTGGCCTTGCGTTTGGCGACGACTTCTGGGTCAATTCCATAGAGTTGTGAGAAGAAGTCGAAGAGGTAATTCGGCGTGAAGAAATCCTCCAATTTCAGTTCGGAGGTCAGGAAGCCGATTTTCGCCCTGACCTGTTCGGGTTGGCTCACGATGGAGCAACCGTCAATGAAAGCGTCGCCTTTGTCGGGGGCAATCAAGGTGGCCAACATGCGCAATGTGGTGGTCTTGCCTGCCCCGTTGGGACCGAGCAGACCGAAAATCTCGCCTTTGTTGGCGGTAAACGAAAGGTTATCGACCGCCACAATCTCCTTGCGGTCCGTCCCTTCGATTTGTTGTTGCTTGCGCGAGAGACGAAACGTCTTGCTCAAACTCTCAACGCGAAGGATTTCGTTCATAGGATTCTATTTTGATAAGTTGTCACTATTTATGTAAATCTGAAAATCGGATTTTGTGATTTGCATAAAAATGCTATTTCATTCCACCTCAAACAAACCCTTATACTGCTCCAAAAGAAACTCATCCACCCAATCAAAATACGCCTCCATCGTCTTAAAACTCTTCGATTTACGAAGATCAGCAAGGGCATCTTCTCCACGGCGCATCACCTCTTTTTCAATGGGTTGGATTTGTTGCAAAATGCCCGTGTCCTGCTTGTTGAACAATTTGGAAAGGTCACCGTAAGTCGTGGTGTTTCCTGCTTCAAGCGAGAAGATCCGCTTCTTCAGTTCCAGACCTTTCTCGTTGAGCCACGAATGCCCCGTACCGTCGTCGGTGACGATGGCCGGCAGTTTCCCTGAAGGAGTGAGCACCAACGGAATGGCCACGGTGGTCAGCGGCCAACCGATAATTGTCCAACTTACGGTGTTCAGCGGCGACTCATCAGGGCGAACACCTTGAACAAGAATCACCGAAGAGGTGGAATAGCGGGCAATGTAATCACCAAAGGGAAAATACTGCGTGTCATTCTCGTTTTCAGGCATGAAATCATACATATCAAGCTTGGTCACGCCGTGTTTCAGGTATCTTGAAATGGAAGTGATGAGGTAATCATGCTCCAAATGGCCTTCCTTGCAAGCCTCGGCCATGAAGTCGGTGATGGCGCAATAACGCTCCACGCCTTGGTCAAGTTTATGGTTGCCCGTGGTGCCGAAATTGGTGCGCATCAAGTAGCCGTCGGGGGCGACTTTCGGGTCATTCACATCGAACTTCACATACTCGTAATTGCCTGTTTCATAATAGGCGCAACCGCCTTTGGCATCAAGGACGGCGAAGTTGGAATTGACCTCGCGAGGCTTTTTGACGGTGTCCAAAAGCCGCTCGAAATCCTCCAAGGTGGCGCAAAGCTCCAAAGCCTTGCGGATGAGGATGCCATCGCCGTCGGTGTCGCCGCCATCGCCGTTGAGGTTGTAGGCCGCCGTGTTGATAATGCCGAAACCAGCCTCATTGTGTCCGCCCCACACATTTACGGGCGCGGTGTCTTCGGCGTTCACCAAGCCGATGTAGCGGTAAACCCGTCCCTGTACGACAATCGTCATGTTGTGCAAAGTGCTGGTATCGCGGTTCTTAAATATCAAAGGACGACCGTCCTTGGTGACGCGGCCAGAAACAATGACCGAGGTGCAGGCCAAAACAGGTTGCACCTCGGTCATCACGGCTGCCATCAGGAAAAGTGCTAACAAACGCTTTTTCATGGCAAGTCAATTTAGTCTATAACATGCTGATAATAAGTTCCTTCCTTGAAATTTTTGATACCGTCCTTCAGGAAAGCCACAAAAGCATCCTTGTCCAAATCGTAAGCGCGAGGCTTCATCAGCAGGTTGCCGTTGTGGTCCATAAGGCAGTAATAAGGCTGGGCGTTGGTGCCGAACTTCGAGATTTGGAAGTCGGCATACTTGCGCCCGATGGTCTTCTTTTCCTTGCCGTCGTAAGCCGAAGTGTACCATTCCTCTTCGGGCAAGGAAGTCTTGTCATCGACATACAAAGCACAGAGAATGAAGTCGTTGCGCAGCATATCCTTTACACGCGGGTCGCTCCAAACGTTGGCCTCCATCTCACGGCAGTTCACGCAACCGTGACCTGTGAAGTCAACAAAAATGGGACGATTCGTGGCTTTTGCGACGGCCAAGGCTTGGTCGTAGTCGAAATAGCCTTTCAGATTGTGCGGCAAATGGAAAAGGTCGGCGTACTTGGGTTCTTCTGTAAACTCCACTGCTGCAACGGCTTGCGCTTGACCTTGCGGAGCCACCGCCATATTGGCCATCTTGGCATCCACATATTCAATCACCTTTTCGCTGTTCTCCTCAATGATGCGATTGAGGTCGAAATCGAGGGTTTGCTTGGGCGGCAAATAACCCGACAAAGCCTTCAACGGAGCACCCCACATGCCAGGAATCATATAAATTACAAAGACGAAGTCAATGATAATCAGCACCAAACGGAATACACCCAACTCCTTGACTTCCTTCTCGCCCTTGAAACGGATTTTGCCGAGGAGGTAAAACCCGAGCAAAGCAAAACAAACAATCCAAATGCCGAGATAAACCTCGCGGTCAAGTAAGTGCCAGTGGTAGGTTTGGTCGGCCACGCTGAGGAACTTGAAGCCTAACGCGACTTCGATGAAGCCCAACACGACCTTCACGGAAGTGAGCCAGCCACCACTCTTGGGCAGACTTTGGAGCAAATTTGGGAAGAAGGCAAACAAGGCAAACGGAAGCGCAAAGGCCACGGCAAAGGCAAACATCGTCACAATGGGAGCCCAAAACTCACCCGAAGTCGATTTGATGAGCACCGTACCCACGATGGGACCTGTGCAGGCAAACGACACCAAAACGAGGGTCAAAGCCATAAAGAAGATACCACCTAAACTCTTGGTACTCTGTTTGCTATCGCTCTTGTTCACCATATTGCTGCCCAACGTGATTTCAAACGCGCCAAAGAAAGAGGCCGCGAAAATCATGAACACGAGGAAGAAGATGATGTTCGGCAACCAGTGCGTCGCAAGCCAGTTGAAGATGTCGGCAGTGACGCTGTTACCGCCTACAAGCCAAGTCACCATGATGATAATGGCAATGGGCAAGGTATAAAGCAACACAATGAAAATGAAATACATAAACGCCTTGAAACGGCCTTGGGCCTTGGTTTCGCCCTCGCCGTGCATGAAGAACGACACGGTCATAGGAATCATCGGGAAGACGCATGGCGTTAGGATGGCCGCAAAGCCCCAAAGGATGGCTTCGAGAATCATCGCCCAGATGTTCGACTTTGTTCCCGATGCGGTTACAGGTTCAGCGGCCTCAATTACAGCAGGTTCCGAGCCGTAAGTGATGTTGACATCCTCGGCTAACGAAACGCATTGGCCGTCCTTGCAGGCTTGGTAGGTGATTTCGCCTGTGATGGGGAAAGAGCCGTCTTTCAGCTTGCGGAAAGTCTGTGCAAACGCCGCAGAACCAGCAAATTGCTTGTACTCTGTTTCAAAGATGTCGTCGTAATAAAGCGGCACATCTGTAAGGTCGCGAGCCTCACTCACGGCCTCGAAAAACTCCGAGGTTTGAATGTCGAACACCGTTGGCAAGGGTGCCAAATCGGGCATTTTCGTTGAATAAATGTGATACTGCGGGTCGATGGTGGCCGTGGCAACCAAATCGAACTCGTTGTCGTTGAGGTTTTCAATGGCAAAAGTCCATTGAACAGGGTCGATGATTTGCGCCTGCATCTTCAGAGGAATGACGGCAACAAAGGCCATCAGCAGGCAGAAAAAGAGTCGTTTCATATCGGTAAATTTATTGTTTGCAAACATATTTAGAAAGGTGCAAAAATAATAAGAATTACAACATGTTTGAGAAAAAAGTGATTTTGCCGACAAAGTTGTCAGTCCTCATTTGACCATCCTGCACTCAAATATTGATTTGGTCTCTTTCTTAATCTTAAAACGATCATCAATTCGATACCCGACTACCCAAAAAATCTCATCGTCAGCGGAAACCAACAGCCAAACATTGCGTTTTTGCCATTCCGTAAACTTCTGATCCACAAAGAAATCGCTCAACAGTTTGGAGCCTTTCATGCCCAAAGGATGGAAGCGGTCGCCGTGTTGCCAATGACGCAAGGTCAAAGGGAACTTCAATTTGTCGAAGTCCAATTGAGCCACGTCAGGCGACTTGTCAATGACAAAATCGGGAGTTTTCTCCAACTTGGAAAAACAAAGATGGATTGGCAAAACTATTACATCCTCCCCTACTCCGATTTGGACTTCTTCATTCTCAACAGCCTTGATTTCAGAAAGTTGCAAATCATCTCTGCCAATAATCAATTGGTGTGTCGAGGAAAAATACTTATTCCCTATTCCAGTATTCATTGTTTCAAAAATGAAACGGCATTGATCAGTATTGAAGCCATATTGCCTAAGCCATTCAAAAAGCAACTGAAATGAATAACCCGGCCTTTCGACAAGCTCAGGGACCTTGGTTTCTGACAGCCGCTTTGTGTCATTGCGAGGAACGAAGCAATCCAGAAAAGCAGAATAAGGCAACCTTTGAACATCTCCATCTTGTTCAACAATTTGCGCCAACTTCTCTTTCAGCAATTCCCGATAAAGCTCGTTTTCCGAAGCAAGATACTCCAAAGATTTATATAATCCTTGCCTCGCTTCAGGTTTCAGTTCATCAAAAGCAGGCAAGAGTTGGTTGCGGATTTTGTTGCGCAGATAAACGCTTTCTGCATTGGTGTGGTCTTCTCGCCAAAGGATTTGGTTCTCAACGGCATACTTTCGGATTTGCTCACGAGAAGCCCACAGTAAAGGTCGAATAATCACGCCATTTTGTGGCTTCATGCCTTTCAGTCCGTTGAGGCCAGCACCGCGCAACAAGTTGATGAAAAAAGTTTCGGCTTGGTCGTCGGCATGATGCGCCACGGCGATTTTATTATAGCCCAACTGCTGCCTCAACTGTTCAAACCATGCATAGCGCAGGTCTCGGGCGGCCATTTCGATGGAAATTCCGTTTTCTGAAGCGTATTTCTCGGTTTCAAAATGCTTTACAAAGCACTGAATGTCATGTTTTTCCGCAAACTCGCGCACAAACTTCTCATCGCCATCCGATTCCTCCCCGCGCAGATGAAAATTGCAGTGCGCCGCGACAAAATCCACCTTGGTTTTCAGCAACAAATCTGCCAAAACCATTGAATCCATGCCGCCACTGAGGGCCAAAACGATTTTTTCGCCCTCGGCAAGCAGGTTATACCTATTAATATATGCCTTGAACTGGTCGAGCATGGTCATTTCTTTTTCTTCACCGAAAAACCGAAGCCGCCGATTTTCTCTCCAAGACCATAATACTTGCCGTGCGAATAGGCCAAAGGCTTCGCGTGGTTCAATTGGAACGCTCCCGTGCCTTTGTCGATGAGTTTTTCCTCCGCATTGACGGCCACCACCTCAGCGATGAACATATCGTGCGAGCCTAATTCCTTCACCTCCACCACCTTGCACTCGATGCTCAACGGCGATTCGGCAATCAAAGGGGCTTTCACGATTTGGGCAGGCTCGGTGTGCAAGTGCATTTGCTTGAATTTGTTGTAGTCGCGGCCTGAGCGCACACCGCACCAATCCGTGGCGGCGGCCAAGTCCTCCGTCGTCAGGTTGATGACGAACTCCTTGTTTTTCATGATGAGGTCGTGCGAGTGGCGTTCCTTGCGGACGGAGATATAGCACATGGGCGGGTCGGAACAAATCGTTCCCGTCCAGCCAATGGTGATGATATTGTAGTTTTCCTCGCAGTCGCCGCAGGTGACCATTACGGCGGGCAAAGGGTAAATCAATGTTCCGGGTTTGAAGGGGACTTTCATTTTAGTTATCAGTTGGCAGTTGTTCAGTTGTCAGTTAGGAATAAATGTGACGCCGTCATATTATTATTTCAACCTCACGCAAAATCTACTTCATCAAGTGGGCGAAAAGGAATGGGATGAAAAGAAAGGAGAGAGAAATCAAGATGAAAAAGAGGAAAAACAACCAATCTTTAAGCCATTTGTTGGCTGGATGATTGGCAAATCTTTCCTCCATTTCCTTGATTTTCGGAGTGTAATGCTTGTAGTTGTAGAATACCAACAATGCCATTAATCCTAATGCTATGATTTTACCAAGTATGTTGTCTTTCGACACACTAATAATGTCAAAACAACCATTGAGAACAATCATTACACCACCAAGCATAAAGAATTGAAATACTGATAGTGCTGCTGATGCACTAAAACTATGATTCGTGTTTGGCTCGTGTTTTTTGTATGCGAGGTTGAGCCTGTAAAAGATATATTCAAACATGTTTTGTATTTTTTATAGGATTCTCAATAAGGTGTTGCATTTTGTACTATTATTCGATTGCAAAAATAATGATTTTCTTTGTCATCTTGCGGAGAATACAACATTGTTGGAGATAGTATTTCCTATATCGAATTGATGAAATATCTCACTGCTTCAAGCAACGGGTCAAGGTCTTGACGAATAGTCAGCAGCACAACTTCACCATCTATGTCAAAATAACCATGTGCGATGTGGTTGCGAATTCCTATTACATCCTCCCATGGAATCTCCAAACGTTCCTTAAGCAACTCACCTTCTGTAATCCCATCTATTTGATGGATGCCCTCGCCTATTGCTTCAATCAACATACAACTGGCCGCAAGCTTTTGCATCCCATCGGACGACATATAATAATCCTCAGCCGTCTCGATATTAACATTCCAATTCTTGAGCTGTCCGATAGCATTTTCAATTTGCTGAAAAATGCCCAATACCCTGTCTCGTTTACTTAATGACGTAAATTCCATCGCGATTGATTTCTTGTAATAAGTAAGGATTCATGTGTTTGTGCATTCTCACCACATCCACTGGACAACCCAAAAGACGCTCAAGGAAACGTTTCAATCGAACTATCAAATAGGCTTGAGGTTCCATTTCTACACACACATCAACATCGCTTCCTTCAATCTGCTCATCTCGTGATACAGAACCGAACAAACGAAGCGAACGGATTCCGAAGTTTTTCCTTAACTCATCCTCTTGATTTTCAATTAATTCAATATAATCTTTTTTTGTCTTCATATTGCAAAAGTAATCAATTTCCTTAAAACGCAACATGTTTGACAACCAGAAAATGAAAAAATCCCGCCCAAACGAGCGGGATTTTTCAGTTTTTAAGGTTTGCTTGTCAAGGCTTGATATTTCTATCAGTCGACCTTTCGACGGGCTCAGGGACCTTAGCTTAGTCGATTGTCCAGGTCGAGCCGCTGTTCAGCAGGTCGTCCATGCACTTAATCTTCGAGTTGGCCTTCTCGTTCTCGATGACTTGGTCAAGGCTGTCGTTGAAGGTCGGGGCTTTCACGTCGCGGATGACGCCGATGGCGACGGGGAAATGAGGCGGCATCATGTGAGCCAGCATCATGTGGATACCCGTGTCCTCCGTGGTCTTGTCGTGGACGAGGATGTCCTTCTCGGTAATGCCGTTCTCACCAATCTTCACCACTTCAAGTTGGTTGCCGTTCAGGCGGATACCTTTGTCGCGGTTCTTGCCGAAGATGAGCGGTTGGCCGTGGACGCACTTCACTTGCATGTCGTCGCGGACGTCCTTGCCGGTGATGTTTTCGTGAACGCCATTCGAGAAAATCATGCAGTTTTGCAGGACTTCCGTCACGGCGATACCATCGTGCTTGTACGACTCCATGAAGATTTCGCTCAGTTCCTTCGGGTTGATGTCAACGCCACGGGCAAAGAAAGTGGCCTTGGCGCCGATAGCGAGTTCGCCAGGATTGAACGGGTCTTCGTAGGTGCCTTGCGGCGAGGTCTTGGTCTTTGTGCCACGGAACGTGCAGGGCGAGAACTGACCCTTGGTCATGCCGTAGATACGGTTGTTGAACAGGATCAGGTTGATGTCGATGTTACGTCGGCAGGCATGGATGAAGTGGTTGCCACCGATGGCGGTGCAGTCGCCGTCGCCGGTGATCATCCACACGCTGAGGTTCGGGTTGGCCAGCTTCACGCCAGTGGCGGCAGCGGCGGCACGACCGTGGATGCTATGGAAACCGTAGGTGTTCATGTAGTAGGGGAAGCGCGAGGAGCAGCCGATGCCGCTGACGACAACGATGTCTTCCTTCTTCTTACCCAACTTCGGGAAAATGTCTTGAACGGCCTTCAAGATGGCGTGGTCGCCACAACCAGGGCACCATTTCACCACCTGATCGCTTGCAAAATCCTCTTTGGTCAGCATGACCTCTTGTTCGATATTCTGATTTTCCATAGTCGTATTATTTTAAAAGGTCGTTAAACTTAGCCTCAAGCTCGCCGAGGGTGAACGGCAGGCCTTGCACCTTATTATATTGTTCGCTCTTGTATTCCGGGAAGTTCATGCGCAGGTACTTGGCAAACTGGCCGCGGTTGATTTCGCAGACCAAGATCTTCTTGTGACCTTGCAGCACTTCCTCGGTGTTGCGCGGCAACGGCATGATGTAGTCGAAGTGGGCGTGAGCGATGCTCTTGCCTTCTTCCATCAGGCTTTCAACGGCGGTGCGAACGGTGCCGAAAGTGCCGCCCCAGCTCACCACGAGGAGGTCAGCGTTCTTGTCGCCGTAGATTTCCTGCAGCGGGATGTCGTTGGCCACGCGGTTGATCTTCTCTTCACGGAGTTCGGTCATGATCTGGTGGTTCTCAGGATTGGTTGACAGGTTGCCCTTGCCATTTTCCTTCTCCAGACCACCAACGCGGTGACGCAAACCAGGTGTGCCCGGGATAGCCCATTCGCGGCGGAGCCATTTCTCATCGCGGCGATAAGGCATATAGTCCGGATCGTTGGCTTTGGCCAGCGGAGGCGTTATGCTCGGCAGGTCAGCCATCTTGGGGATGCGGAACACCTCGGAGCCATTGCCCAACGAACCATCGCTGAGCATGATGACAGGAGTCATGTGCTCCATGGCGATACGGGCGGCTTCGTAAGCGGTGTAGAAGCAACCGGCAGAGCTGCGGGCAGCGATGACCACGAGCGGAGCGTCACCATTGCGGCCGTAGAGAGCTTGCAGCAGGTCACTTTGTTCCATCTTGGTCGGAAGTCCCGTGGAGGGACCGCCACGCTGCACGTCGATGATGACCAACGGAAGCTCGGTCATCACAGCGAGACCCATAGCTTCGCTCTTCAGCGAGAGGCCGGGGCCTGAAGTCGTCGTCACGGCCATGCAGCCTGTGTAGGCGGCGCCGATCGACGACATGATGCCGGCGATTTCGTCTTCAGCCTGGTAGGCCTTCACGTTGAGGTTCTTGTATTTCGTCAACTCGGCAAGGATGTCGGTGGCAGGAGTGATGGGGTACGAACCGAGGAAGAGCGGGCGGCCCGACTTCTCGGAGGCGGCCATCAAGCCCCAAGCGGCGGCGGTGTTGCCGGTGATGTTGCGATACTTGCCCTTTTCGAGGTCGGCGGCTTCCACACGATAGGTGTTCGTGAAGAGCTCCCAAGTGTCGGCATAGTGGTAACCGGCATCCAAAACGGTGTGGTTGGCCTTAATCACTTGGTCTTTGCCTTTGAACTTGGTCTCAAAATACTTGTAAACGGTGTCGAGTTCGCGGTTGAACAAGTACATCACGATACCGAGGGCAAACATGTTCTTCGATTTCAGCATCGACTTGTTGTCCATGCCGAAGTCCTTCAGGGCCTCTTTGGTGAGTTCCGAGATAGGAGCCTTCACCACTTGGTAGTCGGCCAAGGTGCCGTCGACGGTCGGGTCGTCGGCATAGCCAGCCTTCTCGAGGGCCTTTTCGGTCACTGAGTCGGAGTCGAAGATGATGATGGTTCCAGGACGGAGCCAACGCATGTTAGCCTTGATGGAGGCGGGGTTCATGGCCACGAGGACGTCGCAGAGGTCGCCAGTGGTGTGGACAGGTTTGTGTCCGAAATGCACTTGGAAGCCAGAGACGCCAGCCACGGTGCCTTGCGGTGGGCGGATTTCAGCCGGATAGTCCGGGAAGGTGGCGAAATCGTTTCCGGCAAATGCTGTTGAATCCGAAAATAGATTTCCGGTAAGTTGCATACCATCGCCCGAGTCGCCCGAAAAACGGATGACGACATGTTCAAGGGCTACAACCTTACTTTTTGCTGTCATATTTACTGATTTTTAATTTGATGATTTTACATGTAGAGTAATTCGCTGCAAAAGTACATAATAAATAGGTGCAAAATCGAAAGTTTCCCGTTTTTATTTTCCTTTTTAGAATGAAAAACACATCCCTTTCAATATCAACGACTTGAACTATTTCCTTATTTAGACTGAATAAAAATTTCCATTTTAGGCTTGTTGGAATGAAAGTTGTAGTATTTTTGCGGCACTAAAACTCAAAACAAACATTAAAATTAAAAACATTATGGCTTACAAAATCACAGACAGCTGCGTTGCTTGCGGCACATGTATCGACGAATGCCCGGTGGGCGCTATTTCGGAAGGCGACATCTATGTCATCGACCCTGACACCTGCGTTGGTTGCGGAACCTGCGCCGGCGCTTGCCCGAACGAAGCAATCGTTGAAGACTAAATCGAGAAATGAAACTGCATTAAAAGGAAAAAGCCTGCCAAAAACAGGCTTTTTTTCATTTTTTTGTCAGTTTTGAAAAGTTTGGCAAAGTATTTGCTATCTTTGCCGCGTTCTTTGAAACAAACTCAAACAAATAACCTTATTACTAACTTAAATCATTAAAAAATGAAGAAATTAGCATTGGCACTCGTGTGCTTCGCCAGCGTTGCTTTCATTGCAAGCTGCACCCCGGAAATCACCAACCCGGAACCCTCAATCGCCGTCAAGACGGGCGAAAACTATGTGTATGACGGCCAAACCGTCGACATAGGCCAAAACTACACACTTGGCTTCCGCGCTGCTTCCAACAGCCAGACCATGAAAGAACTTGCCACTTTCAAACTCAACGTCAAGTTCACCACCTTGGATGACACGGAAACCAAATCTTACGACTCCATCATCAATGTGAGTGGAACTGAGTACACCTTTGAACAGGTCCTGAATTTCGGTTTGACCAATAATGAAGAAAGCAGAGAATTGGTCGCCAAGGCCATCTTCACCGCCACCATCACCGACGTTGACGGCAAGATGAACAGCACCACCATCAACCTCAACATCAACCAACCCGCCGTTGCTTTGGAACCCAAGGATTTCTCATGGGTCAGACAAGGCAGCAGCGATGCCACCGGCCTTGCTGAATACGGTTTGGAATGGAAGAGCAACGGTAGCAAAGAAGACTTTGCCATTATCAAGCCCGTTGAAGGTGCAGAAATGTACCTGATTCTTCCCGAAGATTGGGCTGCCGTTAAGACCGATGTCGATAAGGCCGCTTTCTTCAGCGATGGCGTTTACAGCGTGATTTCCGATTTCCGTGGCGTTTCCGCTTGGAATTCCAAGGACTATGACTATGTCATTGGTACCCTTTACAATGGTGAGTACCACATGATTCACATCACCCACGGCGAGGTTCAGACCATCACCAACAGCCAAGGTCAGACCATCCGCACTGACATCACCATCACCGGCCAGTCCAAGTAAAGAAACACGTCATTCCTAAAAAATCCCCCAAAGGTGCGTCGGCTATGGCGCACCTTTGTTTTTGCAACCAACACAAAAATCTGGGCGGAATCGGGCAAAAAATCATCGATTCCGCCCAGAATTTGCAAATTTTCAGGCGGAATCGAAGAAAATTTCATCGATTCCGCCCGAAATTTATTATTTTTGCGGCGAAATTGATTCAGTTATGGCTACTTTAATAGGAAGAGAAAAAGAAACCGCACTGCTGCGGGAATACATCAGCTCAAACCACGCCGAGTTCATCGGCCTCTACGGGCGGAGGCGCGTCGGGAAAACCTTTCTCATCAACCAAGTGATGAAAGACGAACTGACGTTTTCCGTCTCCGGGCTGCTCTACGGGAAAAAGTCGGAACAAGTGTCGGCCTTCCAAATCGCGCTGCGCGAATATGGCTACGAGAAACCGCTGTCGTCCAATTGGTTGGAATTGTTCCACGCCTTGCAGGAACTGATGACACAAAAAACAAAAAACGGCCAGCCTTGCGTCATTTTCATCGACGAACTTCCGTGTTTCGACAGAAAAGGCGGCGCTTTCGTGCGGGCTTTGGGGCAGTTTTGGAACACTTGGGCCTCGTTGCGCGACGAAGTGAAACTCATCGTTTGCGGCAGTGCCACCTCGTGGATGGTGCGCAACATCATCAACAACCGTGGCGGGCTTCACAACCGCCTGACACACAGCATACATCTTGCGCCCTTCACCCTAAAAGAAACAGAAAACTACCTGAATGCCAACGGTTTCCACTGGACACGCCAGATGACAGCCCATGCCTACATGATGCTTGGCGGCGTACCTTACTATCTGAGCCTTCTGAGAAACAGCGAAAGCCTAGCCCAAAACATCGACAGGCTGTGTTTCAGCAAGGGCGGCGAACTGGCTTCTGAATACGAATCGCTGTATAAGTCGCTGTTTGACAACGAGAAACCTTATCTGAAAATCATCGCGCAATTGGCGGCCAACAAAAAAGGCCTCACACGCGTGGAACTCACCAAGAAACTGAAAACCGCCGACAACGGGCATATCAGCAACCAATTGGAAGACCTCGAAAACTGCGACCTCATCCGCCGCTACCACACCCGCGAGAAGAAAATCAAGGCGACGGGCGGCATCTTCCAACTCACCGATTTCTTCACGCTGTTTCACCTTACTTTCGCCAGCAAACAGTTTGAGGATCAGCAATATTGGCTTCATCACCTCGGCACCCCGACCGTCAACACATGGTACGGCCACGCCTTCGAGCGGCTTTGCATGGCACACATCCCGCAAATCAAGAAAGCACTCCGAATCGACGGCATCGGGACGGAATACTACGCTTGGCGCAGCAAGGCGAAGAACGACAAAACCCAGATTGACCTCATCATTGAGCGTGCCGACAAGATGATTAACCTCTGCGAAATCAAATACAGCGAAGGCGCATATCTTCTTGACAAAGAGGAAGCTGCAAAAATCAGGAAACGTCGAGCCGCCTTCGTGGAACAAACCGGAACTCGCTGCGGCATCCTCCCCACCCTCATCACCGCCAACGGAGCCTCGCAAAACAGTTATGCTTCGGAAATGGCCTTTCAACTCACTTTGGACGACTTGTTTGAAGACTAAAAAATCAGAAACTGGGCGGAATCGGGCAAAAAATCATCGATTCCGCCCAGTTTCTGTAAAAAACTGGGCGGAATTGAAGAAAATTTCATCGATTCCGCCCGAAATTGGAATATTGGTTTGTAGGGCCGTCTTGTCATGGAGTCGCAAAAATGTCCAGGGAACGACAGCCACGATGCGACAGCCCTACAAGATCATTCCGCCAAAGCGTGGCTGATTTTCCGATTGATTTGCAAGAGCCGCTTTTCGTCCATTTTGACGACCGCGCGGTCGTAAGTCATCAAGCCGTTGAGTTCGGTTTCGCAATCGGTGGTTTGCGTGTAAACCGCCGCCGAAAAACCTTGGAAAACCATCTTATACAGCATATTGGCGTATTCAATGTATGTGTCGGTCACCTTTTCTTCGGTGTCAAACTCAACATAGCCCCAGCCTTGGTCTTTCACCCAAGTGTGGCCATCCACCTTGCGCCCGATGCCGCCATATTCGCCCAAAACCGTGGCACGAGTCGGGTCGTAAAGCACCATCTTCGGCTCGGGATAGTGGTGAAGGTCGAGAATGTCGCCACACTGATAGAAATTGCCTCCCGAAGCGGGATTCACAAGGCGCGTCGGGTCGAGTTTCTTTGTCATTTCGACGATTTCAGGGGTCTTGAACTGTCCCCACGACTCGTTGAACGGCACCCAAACCCCAATGCACGGCACTGATTTCAATGTGTTTATGATTTCCGTCCACTCTTTTTTGTAACATTCCTCCGATTCGAGCGAGCGCAGGCTTTCGGGGCCTTGGTAGTATTGCGTCGTCTGCCATTCAGGTCCGCGACCGCCGCTCGGCATGTCCTGCCAAACGATGAGGCCAATGCGGTCGCAATGGTAGTACCAACGCGCCGGCTCCACTTTCACATGCTTGCGTATCATGTTGAAGCCCAAGTCTTTGGTTTTCTGCACGTCGTAGGCCAAAGCCTCATCAGTGGGAGCGGTGTAAAGTCCATCGGGCCACCAGCCTTGGTCAAGCGGGCCGAAATGAAAAATCGGGAGGCCGTTCAAAGTGAGGCGCACTATACCACTTTCGTCGCGCTGCGTGCCGAAACTGCGCATGGCGAAATAACTGTCTACCTCGTCAATCACTTTTCCTTTGCGCAACACCTTGACTTTCATGTCATAAAGGAAGGGATGGTCAGGAGTCCAGCGGAGAAACTCTTCCGGCATGTTGACCTCCACAGGCTGCCCGTTGATGGACTTGCCCATAGCGACAGTTTCGCCCTCAAACGACACCTCCACTTGGTACAAATCGTCCTTGGTCGGGTTGGAGAAATCCACATTCACGCTCACCGTTGCCTTGTCGAAATCGGGTGTGGTGACGAGATTTTGGATGTAATCTTCAGGCACATTTTCAAGCCAAACCGTCTGCCAAATGCCCGTCACGGAAGTGTAGAAAATTCCTCTTGGCTTTGTAACTTGCTTTCCATGAGGGATGTAACTGCTATTGCTCGGGTCCCAAACGCGGACAACGAGGTTGTTTTGTTTCCCTTGCAAGGCTTGCGTGATGTCGAAAGTGAAAGGAGTGTAACCTCCTGTGTGTGAACCAACTTTGATGCCATTCACCCAAACATCGGCCATCCAGTCGACGGCACCGAAATGAAGCAGGATGCGACCATTTTTCCAATGGGCAGGAACGGCGAAAGTCTTCTGATACCAAAGCGCATTGTCAGGTCCGACCTCTTTTTGCACACCCGACAGCGACGACTCGATGCAAAACGGCACGAGGATGTCACCCTCATATTTTTGCGGAGCCTTCTCCCCTTTCGCAGTGATGGCGTATTGCCAAAGGCCGTTGAGGTTTTTCCAAACAGGACGCACCATCATCGGACGCGGATATTCGGGCAGGGCGTTTTCGGGCGCGACTTGCTCCGCCCATCTCGTCTTGATTTTGTCGCCAGCGGGTGCATATTGGGCGACAGCCATGTTTGCTAACAGCATTGAAATTAGTAAGAATTTGATTTTCATAGAATTAAATATTATTCTTCTGTCATTTCTTTGTTAAACGCATCGGCGGCGGAAATGAGGCTGTGGATGGCGCGTGGAATCAATTCCTCAAGTTGCGGCTCAGTATCAAGTTGCTGTTCGTAACATATCCATACTGAAGCCCCTTTATCATGCTCATCCTCAAAGTCATAGAGTACCGCCTTCACCACCTTGAAGTCCCAATTGACCTTGTTGCAGGCCATGATTGCCTTCGCAAAATTGTCGTCCGTCACATCGAAAACGCCGGGCAGAATCAGGCGGAAAAAGAGCGGGTCGTCGGCATCGTTCCAAAGGAGGAAATTCCAGCCGTCGTAGGTGAAATTCAGGCCTAAATCATTCTTTTTCGCAACCATTCCTTGCGACTTCAAATATTTGGAAACCAATTGTTTAACTTTCATTTTCAATTTTTGTTGAAACCGATGCGCGTCTTGGTGGAATAGGTCGGGTTCTTGTATTTCAGCACATCGACGAGGATTTTCTGCGAAATCGGCACATCGTTATAGGCAGCAGTCATGGCGGCCTCATTGACGGCCTCCGTGATGTCGCCCGCGTTGAAATCGTCTGACATTTTGGCTAATTCATCAAAGTCCAATTCCTCGCAGGGACGCTCTTTCAGGTGGTCGATGAAAATGTCCTTACGCGCCTCAAAATCAGGTTGCGGCACGAAAAACACGCGGTCGAAACAGCCCACGCGCATGATGGCTTGGTCGATAAGGTCGGGGCGGTTGGTGGTGGCCACCACGAGGATGCCTTTCTTGGAACAATTGTTCATCATGCCGAACAAGGCTGAAATTTGCTGCGTGATGTTGCTATCCTCGCCCTCGCCGTTGGGATTGGGCGCAATGAACTCAATTTCGTCAAAGCAAAGCACAAACGGAGCCTTGATTTCGGCGGCATCGAACACCCGTTGCAGGTTGTCGAGCACGCCGTCCTGATAGATATGCCCCATTTCCACGCCCTTGATGATGGAATAATTGAAGCCCAACTCTTCCGCAAAACTCTCAAGCACAAGGCTTTTGCCACACCCGGGAGGACCATAAAGCAGCACGCCGTTGATGGCCGGCAACTTGTACAACTTCGCCTTTTCGGGATTTTGAAGGGCGAAAAGCACCTCCTTGCGCAACTGTTCCTTCAGTTCGTCGCGACCCGTCACATTGTCGAAGCCGCTGCCTGAGCCTTTCTTGAAAGTGATGGTCGGGCCGCTGTTGTCATGGTCTGGTGTTTCGGCCTGCGGGTTGGGGTTCTCCTCCTCCATCTTTTTCGCCAATTCTGGCATCACCTGCTCCAACAAAGCCTGCGCAAAATCGGCAGCAGAAGCGAAACGATCGTCAGGCTTCTTGGCCAAGGCTTTCAACAAGATAGCCTTCATGTAATCAGGCAGTTGCACCTCCTCAGCTTCCAAAATGAGGTCTCGTTTCCGCGCCTTCTTTACGGCATCGGCCACCAACTTCTTGTCGCCATTGGCAGCCGCCAAATCCACTTCCCACGGCGACTTGCCGAAAATCAGGAAATAGAGCAGCGCACCCGTGGAGAAGATGTCGCTTTTCACCGTATACACCGCGCGGAAGGTCTCGGGAGCGCGGAAAAACGGCTTCAAGTCCTCAACGGAGAAAGTCGGGCGGCCTTTCACCATGTAAGAAATGTGCCCCAAGTCGATGATGGTGGGCATCAGCATACCGTCCTCAAGTTCTTGGAGCATGATGTTTGAAGGGCGTATATCATTGTGTATCAATGCACGGGAATGGATGAACGACAGGCCGCTTAGCACACACAAGGTAATCTGCACGGCATCCTCCAAGTCGAAGGGGCCTTCGGAAGCGACCGCCTCCGACAGCAGCACGCCGCGATAGAACTCCGTCACCAAATAATGGAAGGTTTGGTTGCCCTTGCGCACCTCGCCGTTGTCGACATAGCGGATGACGTTCTGGTTCTCGTCGGTGTTCAATTCCTTGCAGAGTTGGATTTCGTAGACCTCCTTGCCCTCAAACAGTTGCTCACGAGGGATGCTTCTGAGGTCGAACACCTTCATAAAATACATCATGTCGTCAGGCCCAAGCACCGTATATGACTCAGCCACAATACCTTTCTTTATGAACGAGTTGATGACATATTTGCCAATCTTCTCACCTTTTTTGAATGTTTGCATACGTTTGAAATTTATTGGGCAAAGGTCACGATTTAATTTGAAACATACAAGCAGAGAGGATGAAAAAATTCTTGTGCCATTTTTTCCAAAGAAAACATCGGGTGGAAAAATGACAAAAACAGGATAAAAATTGGGTGGAAAAATGACAAAAACAGGATAAAAATTGGGTGGAAAAATGACAAAAATTTCACCATTTATTCTTGTAATATACAAAAAATGAGTATTTTTGCATTCAAAAATAAGACACGAAAATGTTGAAGCGAAAAATAGAGGAAGAAATCACCCAATCCTTGTCAGTTCCATCGAACAAAATCCTACTGGTTGACGGAGCACGACAAATCGGCAAGACCTATATCATCCGACATGTGGGCAAGAAACTGTTCCCCAATTATGTGGAAATCAACCTACAAGCCGACAGTACAGGTAGCCGTTTGTTTGCCAATGTACGAAGCGTAATAGACTTTTACACCATGCTCGGCACCTTTGCTGGAAACAAACTGCGCAAAAAGGAAAACACACTTGTTTTTTTGGACGAAATCCAAACCTATCCCGTGTTCCTCACTTTGTTGAAGTTCCTGAAAGACGATGACAGATACACCTACATCTGTAGCGGTTCGCTGCTTGGCGTGACTTTGCTCCAAACGCCGAGCATTCCAATAGGAAGCATTGAAACCTTGCAGATGTATCCACTTGATTTCGAGGAGTTTCTTTGGGCAAATGGATTTAACGAGGAAACCATTTCGTTTGTGCGGGATAAATTTCTTGCGCAGCAAAGCCTTGACGACTCCCTTCACCAAAGGATGATGACACTTTTCCGTGAATATCTTCTGACCGGCGGCCTTCCTGATGCCATAAATTCCTATCTCTCAGAACGAAATATTATGAAACTGAGGCGCATACAAACCGAAATCCATCGTTATTATGGTGCAGATGCCTCGCGTTATGATGCCGAGCACAAACTGAAAATCCAAAACGTGTTCCAAATGATTCCCTCGAACCTCGAAAACAAGAAAAAGCGTATCGTGGTAAAGGATATAGAGAACAAGGCAGGGAAGCAATTCTCTGATTATCAAGACGAATTCGACTATCTGATTTCTTCTGGCATTGCGCTTGAAGTGAAGGCCATTTCCAATCCAAGATTCCCTTTGGTGGAATCGGCGCGGAAAAACTTTTTGAAACTCTACTTGAATGATGTCGGACTACTGACCAACATTTTGTACAAAACCAACATCCTGCCCATACTCGAAGACACGCCAAGCATCAATTTAGGTTCTGTTTACGAGTCGGTGGTTGCCCAGGAACTGAAGGCACATGGCCACAATCTGTTTTATTACGACAACAAGCACCACGGCGAAGTGGATTTTCTCATCGACGACTACGACAATCTCTCAGTATTGCCTATCGAGGTGAAGTCTGGGAAAGACTATAAAATACATGTCGCACTGACGCACTTCACCCAGACACCTGACTATCATATCAATAAGGGCATCGTTTTATCAAACGGCCAGAAATGGGAGACCAAAGGAACGATCATTTACATACCTGTCTATTTCGTGATGTTTTTGTGAGAGGAATAAAACTTGAAATGGACAAGAGAAATAAAATAATTATCTTTGCACTCTTGTTCAAAGTCTGATGAAAAGATACCTTATTATAATAATCATCCTACTGGCATCGGCATCCTTGCTTGCAATGCACTCGTCGGAGAGTGCAGGTCTGACTCCAAAAAAGTTGGAAACCGAGCAACTACCCGACCTCAATATCCCCCGTTACGGCCACTGCACCTTCATTGTCAATGGCGAACTAACGGTCATCGGGGGGCACACCACGGGTTTCGTTCCAACGGCCACGGCAGAGTATTTCAGCGGCGGCACTTGGCATACGGTGCAAATGGTCTATGCGCACGACTTCGGCATTGTCGCTCCTATGAAATCTGGCAAAGTGCTGGCCTGTGGCGGTGCCAATGAGCCGTTGGGCATCGGGCAAACCTACACGGCAGAATGGTACGCCCCTGCTACCCACACCTTTGAAGGCTTTGGCTGCATGGACATGAAGCGCAGCAACTTCTCCGCCACCGAAATCGACAGCGGACGTGTGGTGATTTCAGGCAACTGGTATAGTGATGACTGCATGGAACTATTTGACGGCCACTCGACCTTTGTTCGCGTCAAGGAGGTGGCTGCAAAGCGTTCCTGTCCCTATATTTTGCGCACGGCCAAAAACAATGTGATGATATTCAGTAGTTTGGATACAAAACACACCAGTGGCATTCGTCCTGACAGCATCATCGTTGACCAACTATGGGGCGAGCCTTTCCACGCGCCTCTGCTTGACGAATGGCGTCCGTTGGCCTACGACATTCCTCGAATAAGCGATTTCTGTTTCATCGGCGACGAGGTTGCCGACGACTACGCTTACTTGCTGCCCGTGAAAAACGCCGAAAACCAAATAGGCTTCGTCAAGACCAGTGGCACCAACTTCAGCCTGCTTTCAACCACATGCGCGGTGCCAACGATGTTCCAAAGCGACAGCATCCATTATCATTTTCCCGTGGTGGACAGGAAGCGTGGACGAGGCTATTTGGTGGGCTTTAACCGACAAAGCAAACAGGTCTATGTGTTGCGCGTGGATTATACGGAGAATCCAGCGCCATTGACGCTCTATTATACCGACTCGCTGCCTAACATGGGCCTCTGTTGGCCTGTCCTCAATGATGACGGCAACCTCATCCTTGCCGGTGGCCTCGACAATTCCAATTACTATCCACTCAAGTCAGTAGTATTGTTGCGCGTCAATCCTGATGCGCCGTTGCTGGCCGCCCGTGCCTCGTTCCCTTGGCTGTGGATGGGAATAGGTTTGGCGCTTGTGGCTGCATTGATCGTGTACCTAATTATTCGCACGCGAAAGGCAACACAATGCAAAGACGAATTGGTGGAAGAAGTGAGCGAGGCCAATGAAACGGAAAATCCGACTGCCTCAGCGATTAGCGTTGCAGATGGCGAACTGCTGCAGCGCGTTTGCCAACTGATGGAGGAAGAGCACCTTTACTTGAACAGCGGACTGAAATTGTCAGATGTGGCGACGACGGTAGGTTGCAACCGCAACACACTATCGGCCTGCATCAACAACCTGCGCCACTGCTCGTTCAGCCAGTTCGTCAACACCTATCGCGTTGAGCACGCCAAGCGATTGCTCAACCAGCCCGGCACCCGCGCCTCAGAGGTTTGGATGGAGTCGGGATTTGCGAACGAAACGACCTTCTTCCGCACCTTCAAGGCCATCGTCGGAATGACGCCTTCCGAGTGGAAAAGCAGCAATCAGTTATAAATCTGCTTACAATATATCATTTGTAAGTTGATTTTGACGATTTGTAAGTACACATTTTTTCCTGTATTCCGAATTTTGCTGCGCTGTTACGGACAGCGTTTATTGCCTACAAATTCGAGAAACTATTAATCCTTAAATTTAACCAATATGAGCAAAATGATGAAGGTAGTAGCAGCCATAATGCTAATGGCAGCGGTAGTATTTACCGCAGGGTGTAATAAACCGGAAGATGAACCTAATAATGATGAGACCGTAACGGTAACGGTTACCACTATCACACCTTCTGACATCACTACAAAAACCGCAGTTTGTGGAGCTGAGGTTGTTGTAAGCGAAGGTGTTACACTTGAGGAGTTGGGCGTATGCTGGGGCTTCCAAGAAAACCCAACTGCAAGTGAAGAGCATCTTTCCATCGCCCAATGGAACGAGCCTTTCACCTGTAAACTTACTGAACTGAAACCCAATACGGTTTATCATGTCCGTGCATACGCCAAGAAAGGCTCTGACTATTATTATGGTGCGGATAAAAAATTTACCACTGAGGAACAACCGAGTGGGAATGGTACTTACAACGGCCACGACTACATTGACCTTGGCTTGCCAAGTGGAACATTGTGGGCCACCTGTAATGTATATGCCGAAACACCTGAAGGCTTAGGTAGTTACTTCGCATGGGGTGAAACTACGACAAAAGCCGATTACGATTGGAGCACTTACAAGTATTGCAACGGCAGTGAAAACACTTTGACCAAGTATTGCAACGACGCCAACTACGGTTACAACGGTTATTCTGACGAACTGGTCATTTTGCAACCAGAAGACGACGCTGCCACGGCCAACTGGGGCACGGGCTGGCGCATACCCACCATTGAGGAATGGGAAGAACTAAAGAACAACACCACCAGCACGTGGACTACGCAAAATGATGTGTATGGTAGACTCTTCACTTCGGAAAACGGCAACAGTATTTTCCTGCCTGCCACCCACACCTTCCTCTATGGTCAGTATTGGGGAGGCGGTTATTGGTCGAGTTCGCTCTTTTGGCACCCGGATTGTGGGAATCGATTGAGCTTCGGTTCGGGCGCTGTTGGCACTGGCGGCGAACCTCGCTACGCAGGTCTTTCTGTCCGTCCTGTGCGTTCCATAGAATAATTTCATTTAAGTGTAATAGCGTATAACCCTCAAATCCACCCTCTTGAACTTTGGGATTCCGTGTCACCGAAAGGAGTGCGAGGGTGGATTTTAGAAATAGGCATCAAAAAAGGAGAACCATACGGTTCTCCTTTTTTCGATATTCACTTGATTTTCAACAATCAAGCATCAATATTTGCGTAAGTGGCGTTCTGTTCGATGAACTCGCGGCGCGGGCCTACTTCGTCGCCCATCAGCATGGAGAAGATGTGGTCGGCTTCCATGGCGTTCTCGATAGTCACTTGGCGCAAAGTGCGGTGAGCCGGGTCCATAGTGGTTTCCCAAAGTTGCTCGGGGTTCATTTCACCAAGACCTTTGTAACGCTGCACGTCATAGCCACCAACGGTGCCGTTCTTTGTCAGTTCGGCCATCGCTGTGAAACGCTCGTCGTCGGTCCAGCAATAGCGGACGGGCTTGGTGCCGCGCTTGATAAGATACAAAGGCGGCGTGGCACAATACACATAGCCGTTCTCAATCAGTTCTCGCATGTAGCGGAAGAAGAAGGTCAAAATCAATGTGGTGATGTGGCTGCCGTCCACATCGGCATCAGTCATAATGATGACTTTGTGGTAGCGCAACTTCTCCATATTCAGAGCTTTACTGTCCTCCTCCGTTCCAATAGTCACGCCAAGAGCAGTATAGATGTTCCTGATTTCCTCGCTGTCGAACACGCGGTGTTCCATCGCTTTCTCGACGTTCAGAATCTTACCGCGCAAAGGCAGAATGGCTTGGAAATTACGGTCGCGGCCTTGCTTGGCTGAACCGCCGGCGGAGTCACCCTCAACGAGATAAAGTTCCGTCTTGGCAGGGTCGCGGTCGGAGCAGTCGGCCAACTTGCCCGGCAGACTGAATCCCGACAAGGCACCCTTGCGCTGCACTTTTTCGCGGGCGTTGCGGGCGGCTTGGCGAGCTTGGGCGGCCAAAGTCACCTTGTCAAAGATGGTCTTGGCCTCTTTGGGATGCTCCTCCAAATAGTCTGAAAGTTGCTGTCCCACAATGGAATTGACGATACCCATCACCTCATCGTTGCCGAGTTTGGTCTTGGTCTGGCCCTCAAACTGAGGTTCCGGCACCTTCACCGAAATGACAGCCGTCAAGCCTTCACGGAAATCGTCGGGCGAAATCTTCACCTTCAGTTTCTCCAATTTCTCAAGCAGACCACTCTTTTCGGCGTAAGCGTTGAAGGAGCGCGTCAAGCCCGAGCGGAAGCCTTGCAGGTGCGTTCCGCCTTCTATTGTATTGATATTGTTGACATAAGAGTGCAGATTCTCCTTGTACTCGTTATTGTATTCCAATGCGATTTCAACAGGCACATTGTTCCTTTCGCCGCTAATGTAAATCGGTTCGGGAATAAGTTTCTCACGGTTGGCGTCGAGGTAAGCGATGAAGTCAACGAGGCCGTTTTCAGAATAAAAGGTTTCGCTGCGATATTCGCCGTTTTCCATTTTCTCACGCTCATCGGTGAGTTGGATGGTGATGCCGTGGTTGAGGAACGCCAACTCGCGCATACGGTTGGCCAAAGTGCTGTAGTCGTATTCCGTGGTTTGGAAAATCGAGCCGTCGGGCTGGAAGGTGATACGGGTACCGTTCAGATTGGTCGTGCCCACCACTTTCACATCGTAGAGCGGCTTGCCACACTCATATTCCTGCTTGAAAATCTGGCCTTCGCGATAGACCTCGGCGGTGAGGTGCGTCGAAAGGGCGTTCACGCAACTGACACCTACGCCATGCAGACCGCCAGACACCTTATAGGAACCCTTGTCGAACTTGCCGCCAGCGTGCAGCACGGTCAAGACCACTTCGAGGGCCGAGCGATGCTCCTTCGGGTGCATACCCGTGGGGATACCACGGCCGTTGTCGAGGACGCTGATGGCGTTGCCGGGCAGGATGCGCACATCAATCTTGTCGCAATAGCCCGCCATAGCCTCATCGATGGAGTTGTCGACCACCTCATATACCAAATGGTGCAAGCCACGGAAATGCACGTCGCCGATATACATTGCCGGACGTTTGCGCACGGCCTCCAAGCCTTCAAGCACTTGGATTTTACTGGCACCGTATTCTTCGCTTGCCAATTCTCTTTTCTCTTCTTCAGTCATTTTCGGAAATTTTGCTGTTTTCAAATAAGGTGCAAAGATACACAATTTTTCGGCACGATACCCAAAAAAGTTGAGAAATTTGTTTTTCGGCAAAAACGCCTCTACGGGGCTGAAAATGGGCAAATTTTGGAAACGGTCATTTTTTCGCACACCGAAACAAAATGAAATCGATTTTTGAAATAAGCGGCTTTTTAAGGCTTCAAATCCATTTTGTTTTCACACACGAATTTCCCATGAATTGAACACGAATTTTCAAAAACAATTTCCGAAAATTCGTGATAAATTGCTGATAATTGATGTTTTAAAAAACTCAGAATCTCAACTTCACGCCGGCGAAGAACTGTATGCCCGTCACGGGATAATTGTAATAGAGTTGGTATTTCTGGCAAGCCACATTGTCAATCAAGGCAAAAGCCGAGATTTGGTCGTTCACCTTGTAATCCGCGCCGAGGCTAAGGTCGAAGACATCTTTCATCTTTTGTGTCGAATAGACATAGTAGTAATTGTCAGCCTCAAGGGTTTTTGCATAACGGCCACCTTGGTACAAAAGGGTGGTGTTGAAAGCAAGTTTGTCGTTCAAGTCGTAGGTCAGTTTCAGCTTGCCCTCGGTCGCGGGGCGATACCAAGCGTATTCCTCTGTTGTCGGTGTGCAGTTGTTGTAGGCAAAGCCCAAGTCGGCGGTGAGGCTGTTGCGCAACTTCACGCGGACATCGGCCAGCACGCTCACGGTTTGGGTGACGTCCCAAACTATCATAAACGTATTGAACGGGTTCACAGACTGCGTGTTGTTGATGTTGTGGTCATAAGGCACAAACAGAGGGTCGCAGTCGGTATGGCGATAGCGAACCCCTAAATGCAGGTCAATCATATCAACGATGTTGGTGCGCACGCCACCCTCGAAACCGAGTTTGACGTTTTGGAACAAAAGTCCCGTCCATCTGGCCATGAACGGATTCTCCTCTGCTATCTGGCTAAATGTAAGCATTTTGCGACCTCCATTCAAGCCTGCATAAAACTCCAGTTTCTTGTTCAAGACGAAGAGGCTGCCGCTCAAATCGGGATGAACGCCTATATATTTGTCCTCGTCAATGATTCCGAAATCGAGACCGGCTCCAAGATGCAGGCGATAAAACTCATCTTTCATCTCGAAGTATGGTCTGACCTTGAACAAAGTCCGATGAGTGGCATGGTGGTTAGGTTCAGACAAAAAGCCGGCATACTGGAAGCCCAAATCCACACCCACTTTTTGAGGTTGGCTCTTGTTGCCCCACCAATTCTGTGTGTAACCGAGGCCGTAATTCAATTCAACGACATGCTCTCTGTCTTCAAACCTGTCGAAAGTGTAATGATAATCCACGCTTCCTGAGTGACTTAACTCACCCAATCGTGTCGAGGTGGAAGCCAAGCCGACGTGCGCACCGATGGTGTTGTAGGCCTGTTTCGGGCAATACTGTTCGATTTGGGCATCCGTCAAAGGCGTTTCGACAAGATTGACGCCATAATAGTGGTACATGTCGTTTTTGTAATACACGCCGCCATCGACTTGAAAACCTTCGAACTTACTGGTTGACAGACTAATATCGAAAGCATTGTTCATAAAACTCGATGGCGCGTAGTCCTTGATGTTCAGCCACGAAGAGTTATGCTTCACGCCCACGCCGAGGCCTAAAGTCTTGGTCAACATGGAGTTGTGCTTGTAAAGGAAAATCGGCGAGAGGCGTGTGCCGAGGCCAGCCATGAGGAAGTTGTTGGTCGGGACGACGAGTTGGTCTTTCTTCGCGGCGAAGCCTGTCGGGGCGATTTTCTCCAAATCGAGGGCAAACTTTTGCTTGGCCTCGATAGGGTTCACCTCGGAATTAGGATAGTTATACGAGGGTTGCGGCGTTTCGGGCTGCAACTGCAACTTGTTGACTTTGTTCACCTTGGGGCGGTATTTGCCTTCCACGGTGACTTGTTCGTCGTGTTGGGCAAAGGCGGTCAGGCTCATTAGAGCGAGGGTCAGGATTGCTATTATCTTCTTCATTGTCTTGGTGTTAGAGCAGGGACTTACGTCGCGTTCCCCCTTTCGGGTGACGCAGGGACTCACGTCGCCTGCTTATTGATATGTCGCCCCTACGGGGCTGGGTTGTTGTTTTCGTTTGTCGGCTATCGGCAGGGGTTCACACCACCTGCCTATTTTGCTGTCGCCCCTACGGGGCTGGGTTGTTGCTATTTTGGCGGGGACTCGCGTCGCCCGTTGTGTTCTGTTCGTCCCTTCGGGACTCATTCGGGTTCAATGGGTTCTATGCCGTTGCTGTTGCTCACTTTGGGTTCCTTTCGTTCCACTTCGGCGAGTTTGGCTCGGGCTTCTTGTTTCAGGTCGTTGCCTTTATAGTTGTCGATGACGCTGCGAAGGGTTTCCTTGGCTTGGAAATAGTTCTCCTTGGCCACATACACATCGGCGAGCGCGATGAACGACTTGGCGACCCAGTAATCATATTTCGAGAAGTTATCGGCGATGTCGAAGACCTTGTTTTCGGCCTCGTCATATTTCTTCAACTTGAGGGAGGCCACAGCGGAATAATACGCGCTTTCGACCCCATATACCGACTTGTCGTTGCGGGCGCTCTTGTCGAGTCGCTCGATGGCAGCGGTATAATTGCCCTTCTCGAAATACGACTTGCCCATGATGTGGTTGATTTGATTCACCTGATCGTCGGTCAGGTCGCGGGAAACGCGCAGACTTTCGCCCATCTCAATGGCCTTGTCGTAATTGCCGAGGAAGAAGTTGCTCTTCATGCTGCCTTCAAGGGCTTCGAGGCGTTTCAGCGGCTCCTCGGTGATGCGCGACAGGCGTTCATAGTATTCACCTGCCCTTTGGTAATCGCCCTTTTCGTACTCGATGCGGGCCATTTTTAGCAGGGCGTTGTCGGTGTAGTCGTTATCGGGCTGCGACAATATATAATTAAGGTGTGTGACGACTTGGTCCTCCGTCCCGACCTTTTCGGCACATTCAAGGGCGTAATAATGCGCCTTCAGCGAATAGGCTCCGTTGCTGAAGTTGTCGAAATAATATTGCAGCGCGGTTTGGGCTTGCTGATAGCGACCATCGAGGTAGAAAATCTCCGCATTGGCGAAAGCTAAAGAATCCTGTTGCGTCACCTTCACTTGACCGCCATTAGCATTGACATAGCCGAAATACTCATCCAACTTGTTCTGTTCCATGAAGATACTGCGGATGATGCTCAAAGCCTCACGCGATTCATCGGTATTGGGATAAGTAGCCACGAGGTTCTTCAAATTGGTCAAGGCTTGGTCGTACTGATTGTTGTTGTAGTAAATCATGCCGACCTTCATCATAGCTTGGCGCGTGTAGGTGGAGCGCGGACGGTCTTTGATGAGACGGTTGAAATTGGCGATGGCCGAGCGTTTGTCGCCGTGAACGAGATAAGTGTTGCCAATCTCGAACAAAGCCTGCTCGTAATATGGCGTGCTTGGATAAGTCTGCACCAAGTCGTTGAGCATGTTAATCTTCTGATTCACATCGCCTTTCGCGCCATAGCAAAGTCCCTGCTGGTAAAGCGCGTAGTCGGCATTGCGCTTACCGATGCGGGTGGCAAGGTCGTAATAATTGATGGCGTTGGTGTAGTTACGCTCCATGTAGAAGCAGTCGCCCAAACGGATGTAAGCATCTGATTTCAAATCCTTTTGCGTGTCATTTGCCGACTGGATGAAGCGGCGAAAACAGGTTTCGGCGGCATCGTAGTCAGGCTTTTGGTAGTAAATGTAGCCCAAATCGTAGTCGGCGAGGGCATATTCGGGCAGACCCGTAGCGGCGTTCATGGCCTTGAACTGGGTCAGATACTTGCCTGCCGTGGCATGGTCGCCCATTTGGTAGGCCGACTCACCCATCCAAAAACAGGCCTGCGCCTTGTGGGTCGCGCTTTGGCGGCTGTTCAGGACTTTGGAAAAATACACCTGCGCCTTGTCGTAATAGCCCTTCTGGTAATTGTCGATGCCCGTGGCATACAACAGGTCGTTGTAAACGGTCTTCAACTCCGCGCTTTTCTTCTTCATGGCTTCGAGGCGGCTCAGGGCTTCTTCGTTTTCTTTCGCGTTGAGCAACAAATAGATGGCCATCTCCTCCACCTCTGCCTTGCGCTCCGAATCGGGATGCTCGGCGATGAAATTGTCCAACAGTCCGACGGCCTCGTTGAAAGGGTCGGCACCGGGAATGAGGCTCAGGCGAGCGTAATCGAACAGTGCCTCCTCGCTGAGTTCCTTGTCGAAACCGGCGGAATAAGCCGTGTGGAACGCGCTTCGGGCATACTTCGGCTCATCTGTCTTGGCATAGCACGAAGCCAAATAATACGAGGCATATTGCCCCAAGATGTCATTGCTGCCCGCAATTTTCTGCAAGTCGGCGATGGCACCCGTGTAGTTGCCTTTCATCATCTTGCTCACGCCCATCTGGTAGTAGGCCTCGCGCGACACGCCTCGGCTCAGGTTTTTCTTGTAAATGTCGTAATATTCAAGGGCTTTGTCGTAGTTTTTCTGTTGGAAATAGGCATCGGCCACAATCTGCGCCATCTCGCTCTTGCGTTTCTTGTCGGCCTGCCGAATGTAGTCGGGACCGTCAGCAATCACCGACTCGTAATCGCCTTTGAGATAGTCGATTTGCATGATGTAAGAAGGCACCACCTTGGCGAAATCCTTATGGGTGCGCAAGAGGCGGAAGTTGTCCAAAGCCTCATTATACCTTTGTTTAACATATTGGATATGAGCGTAATAATATCTCGCTTGGTCTTTATATTTGCCCTCGTTCATCATCAGGCCGTGGAAAAGCGGCATGGCCGTGTCGAGTTCGCCCGACTGGAAATAGGCATAGCCCATGTTGAACTGCATCTGTTGCGCCTCGTCGTTGCTGAGGGAGGAAGCGTCGGTCTTTTCATAAATGGCCAAAGCCTCCTTGTACTTCTTTTCTTGGAACAAATGGTTGGCATACAGAAAGTTGGCGTGCCTCGCCCAAGTGCTGCTCGGGTTGTCGTTCACGAATTGTATCACCTTTGCGGGACCATCGGCATGGTCGAGATAAAGCGCACTGACCGCCTCGTAATACTGCGCATCCACGCAACGCTGCTTCTTTGGGTCGTTAGCCAAGGCCCGATATTGCGCAAACGTCGACAAAGCCGCGCCATATTCCTGATTCCTGAACAGCAAAACGCCTTCGTTGAAAAGGGCTTCGGAATTGTATTCTTCTATATGCTTTTGCGCTGAAACTGAAACGGTTAAAGCAAACATCATCACCATCAACAAGCCAAGTTTGAGTCGAGATTCCATAGGTTGAAATTTTTGACGAAAATACGGTTTTCTCACATTGGTTCGGCAAAAATGCTCAAAATTCGTGCCGAAAGCCTAATGAAAACGCCGACACGCGGGAAATATTGTCGACTGCACCCGCGACTTTCACTTTCCCTTCGGGCGAATAAAAGAAAAACCGTACCTTTGCCGCACAAATGCAATTGGATATTATGTTCCCCAGAATTGAAAGCATGAGTTAAGGTGAAAAAAGAGTGGTTTTGCAGGGGATAAAAAACGTTAGGGAAATTGACAACAACACGAAGGAAATTCACAAACAAATTCAAGGCCATGAATCCCATTGCCCTCCGATTACTCAACCAGCAGCTCATTTGCCCGCAGTTTGATAAGCCCGAAGAGGTCGTCAAACAGATGGGTGCGATGCAGGCACAGGAATACCGCATGATGCGCTGGGCAGTGGCGATGCGAACCAAGAAACCTTCGGCCAAGGCCTTCAAGAAGGCTTTCGACAGTGGGCAAGTCGTCCGTCTGCACCTGATGCGCGGCACTTGGCAACTCGTTTCAGCCGATGACTATTGGCCCTTGCTCGATCTTTGTGCGCCCAAGGCCTTGGCGGTCATCAAGGGATGGATGAGCAGCAACAAAATCAGCATCCCGGACGAAGAAGCGATGAGAATCCGCGAAATCCTTGCCCAGACCGCCACCGACAAGGGAAGCGTGACCAAAGAGGATTTCGTGCAGGCTTTGGCTGAAAAATGCATCAGCATGGACGAGCATCGGCTGTCGTACCACATCCGCTACGCCGAGCTGTCGGGAACGCTTTGCAGCGGCGATTTGCTGCCGATGAAGGCAACCTACGCCCTCGCTGCCGACAAGGTAAAGAATCGTAACAAGATGGACCGCGACGAAGCATTGGCAATGCTCACCCGGAAGTATTTCCAGAGCCGACAGCCTGCCACGTTGGAGGATTTTGTGTGGTGGTCGGGGCTGAACATCAACGATTGCAGGCGGGGAATCGAAATCTTGGGCGATTATCTCCATGTAGAAATGTGGCGCGCCGCATCTCTGCCACTCAGGGAATTTTATTTTACGGATAATTGCCGCACCCGTGGTTTCCGCAAAGGCAAATACCTTTTGATTCCTCCTTACGACGAATACCTCATCGGCTACAAGAGCCGCGACATCGTCCTCTCGCCCGACTACAGTCACAAGGCGCACAACAACAGCGGCATTTTCCAGCCTATCATTGCCCACGATGGCGTGATTTGCGGCAACTGGACGCCATTCAAGAAAGAACTTCAGGCGGATTTCTTCATGGGAGAGCATGAATCAGATGTGTTTGTTGAATGGGAAAAATACAAATTGTTTCAAGAAAAATGACAGTGTGAAATCTATTCTTTGTGAATCCATCAACAACTATTTCAAATCAGGAAAAAAAAGTACTTTTGCATTCAAATACAAAAACAAATTACAATGATAAAGTTAGATAAGGAAGAACTAATCAAAAGTGCAAAAACTTTCTGTGAACAAGAAAGTGGAAAATATAGGGAAGAATTGTTTGGCGTGACAGATGGAAAGGCTGTTGGCACTTATGTAGAGCATTTGTTTCAAGACTATTTGTCTGGACATTATGACATGAAAGTCGGGAGTTCTGCCAATGGACTTGATTTACCTTCAGTCGACACCGATATTAAAGTAACATCACTCAAGCAGCCACAATCCAGTTGCCCGTTCAAAGATAGTAAGCAAAAAATCTATGGATTAGGGTATAATCTTATTGTATTTGTTTATAAGAAGTATGATGATACAAAGAAGAAAAAAGGTATGCTTGAATTTGTGTCGTGTACTTATATTGATAAAAGCAGGACGGCAGATTACCAAACGACTACTGGGCTGAGACAAATTATTGAGAATAATGGAAATGCAGACGATATTTTCGCTTTTCTGAATGACCACAAAATCCCAGCGGATGATGTGACTTTGATGAATATGGCTAAAGATATTCTCAAAAATCCTCCCGCCATAGGTTATCTAACCATATCCAATGCGCTACAATGGAGATTGCAATATGGCCGAATTGTTTCTATGAATGAAACGGTTGATGGTATTTCTCCAATCGTTAAATATGATTCGGACATAGACAATGAGTGAGATAATCGTCAATGAAAAGAAAGGAGAATATGGCGATTGGCAGACCAACTTGCCACTTGCCATATCTGTTTGTGAGCAGTTGAAAGCCCAAGGCATACGCCCACAAGTTATTGTTGAGCCTACTTGTGGACAAGGTAACTTCATTATTGCCGCTTTGCTTACATTTGACACCATTGAGGATGTTTATGGAATAGAGATATTTAAGCCTTACTTGGATGTTTTAAAGGATAGACTTCAAAAGTTTGGGAAATCGTTGGATGGAATTAACATACACCTTTATCACGAAAATGTTTTTGATTTTGACTTTAGGAGGATTACTGAACATATTAATGGCAGAGTAGTACTTGCCCTTGGCAATCCGCCATGGGTTACCAATAGTAAACTTAGCGAAATCGGAAGTGACAACCTTCCCGTCAAAACAAACTTCAAGAAAGTAAAAGGCCTTGAAGCCATTACGGGCAAAGGAAACTTTGATATTGCTGAATATATATGCATTCAGTTGATTGAGAAGTTCGTGGCTGAAAATGTTTATTTTGCCTTCTTGTTGAAAAATTCTGTCATTAAGAATATTGTGTACGAACAAAAGGCAGGCAAGGCTTCTTTGTCAGATATTGCACAATATAATATCGACGCTCAAAAGGAGTTCAATGTATCAGTTGCGGCAGCACTATTGTCAATGCGTCTTTTTGGGGGTCACGAAAGGATTTGCCGAGTGTACGACTTCTATACAAAAACCTTATTGTATAGATTCGGGTGGGTTAAAGATAAATTTGTTGCTGATGTGGATAACTATGTCAAAACACAAGTGATAGATGGAGTGTCTCCATTTATTTGGAGGTCTGGTTTGAAACACGATTGTTCTAAAGTGATGGAGTTATGCAAAAAAGACGGAAAGTATGTAAATTCTTTTGGTGAGGTCGTTGATATTGAAGATGATGTTGTATATCCTCTTATTAAAAGTTCAGATGTTAAAGGTGAGGTTATTACCCAAACACGCAAATATGTGATAGTGACCCAACACAGCACGAACGAAGACACAAGGGTATTAAAAGAAAGACATCCAAAGGCCTATCATTACCTTATGTCTCATTCAGAACAATTTGATAATCGCAAAAGTTCCATTTATAAAGACCGACCTAGATTCTGCATGTTTGGGATTGGTGATTATACGTTTAAGAAATACAAAGTCATCATATCGGGGCTTTACAAACAAACAAGTTTCTCTCTTGTTTCTGAGATTGATGGTAAAACAGCAGTGTGTGATGATACATGTTATATGCTCGGGTTCGATAGATACAATGTTGCGCGACTAACATTGGAAATACTTAATAGTCAGCCTGTACAAGATTTTGTACAATCCGTATGCTTTTATGATGCCAAACGGGCTATTAATAAAGACTTGTTAATGCGAGTAAGTTTGTTACCTGCTCTTTCTTTGCTGAAAGGACAAACATTTGGCCTTGAAAAAGAACAATATGCTGATGCAGAAAAGGCCATCACGCATTATAGTAATGCGGCTACAGCACAACAATACATTGACTTTGAGACTGTCGTTGCAGAATGTCCAAACGGAAAAGACAATGTACACAATCTATTATCAATAAAAGAAGACAAGTGAGTGTGCAGATGTGGAATGGAACCGATACAAGACATACCAACTAAAATGAAATGAACATGAAAGAAAAACCTTCGTCCGACACCAAACAGTTTCTGCTGACGCTTCTCGCGACAACCATCTCCATCATACTCACCTTCGGCACTTCAGCCGTCATCGACAAACGCCACAAAGAGGCGGCCAAAAAGGAAATGGTCATGATGATCCTTTATGACTTTGACAAGACCATCGATCAGGTGCAACATGCCGATTCGATATTTTGGCAAGCACTCAAAGCGCAGCATGATGCTATCCTTCATCCGGAGCATTTCTATAGCCACATTTCCACATTTAAGGCATCTGTTCAACTTGTCTATACAGAGTTTTCCGAAACAACCGAAAAGGTTTTCTCTTCCAATATCGAGACTTTCAACACCCTCGGCAATGTCAATTTCGTACATGAGGTCTCAGCATTTTACAATACGCGCCGTTTCTACCAAGAAAACGTAATGGATGAATTCGAGAAGGAGATTTTTGGTTCGGGAATCGCACAGTCTATAGAGAACCTCGTAAAAGTTAGTTTTCCAGATCATTTTATCACTAGCAGGCACTGCCTGAATACTTTGCAGAAGATACGTAACCGTTGTATGCAAATGATGAAAGTCAGCGAAGAAGACCTAAAGGAATTCAGTCGTCTACGCTCTGTGGTAGAGGTGAATAACGAAGAAGACGACAAAGAGTATCAGGAGTTGGTTGATGAATATCTTGAGGCTGTAACATTTCTGAACCAGACCAGAGAGGAGCTTAAACAACACCAATAAACAATCAAATTAATGGAAATCTTAGGAAAATAGATACGAACATCATATTAGACTTCCTATGAACAAAGATGCCGATGTACAGATTACCGAACTCTTGCGCACGTCGCAGAGCTGGGATGGGGCCGAGATGCCCGACTACCCTATTGGGCGGCCCGAATTGGTGGCCATCCGTTACGAGTTCCCTCCCGGAAAGAAGTTGGGCTGGCACCACCACGACGTGATGAACTACGGCGTGGTGCAGCAAGGCGAGCTCACCATCATCACCCTCGACGGGAAAGAAAAGACCGTTCACGAAGGCGAGGCGGTCGTGGAGATGGTAGGCACCATCCATCACGGCGAGAACCGAGGCAGTGTCACCGTAGTTCTTGACATGTTCTACCTTTCCCAAAAAGGGCAACCCCTTTCCGTATCGCACCCTGAAATCCCAATGGAATAATAGATGAAAGTTTTTTTCTTCTGAAGTCACCTTTTGCCATCCAGACTTGTTATAAGGGCGAACTGGTTCAAGAAAACAAAAGTCTAACACTAAAAACAAAAGAAAATGGATAGCAATTTAATTTGGATGGATTTAATCAACATGCTTCCCGTCATTTTATGCGGGTGCGTACTCCCCATTACCTTCATTTGGATGGAAACACGTCGTAAAATGAACGAGACCAATGCTCGCACGCAAATCGTCACGGCGACCATCGAGAAGAATCCCGACATGGATGTCGAGGAACTGCTCAAAAAGATTTCGCCGAAGAAAAAGCTCTTGAAGGAGAAACTGCTTTCGAAACTGCTTTGGGGCTGCATCACCACCATATCGGGCATCGGCTTGATTGGATTTGGCATCTTCCTTATTAATACAATAAGCAAAGATACGCAGAAGATTCACATGGCAGACGATGTTCAGACCGCCATTGCTTTCGGCGTGATTCTTCTGGCCATAGGTGCCGCATTCATCATCAACTATGGCGTAGGTAGAAAGATGCTCGCCAAGGAGATTGAAGCCGAAGAAAGCAAAATGAACATACAGAAATAATCCGTGACCCGCGAAGGATTCATAGCACTTGTGGAGCGCGAGCAAGAGGCACTTCGGGGCTTCTTGCTCTACCTCTGCTGCGGCAACAAGGACGAAGCCGACGACATCGCGCAAGACGCTTTGGTCAAGGCTTACCTCTCGTCGGCAGGCTATCAGGAGAAGGGACGGTTCCGCTCGTGGCTGTTCAAGATTGCCCACAACACCTTCCTCAACCACAAGGCAAGCTGCCGCACAACAGAAAGCCTCGACGAGGCCCGGACGCTCGTCAGCAACACCTCCGCCGATGCTTCCTTCGAACACCAAGACCTCTATTTAGCCCTGCGCACCCTGCCGCCCAAAGAACGCTCGGCCATCACGCTTTTCTATTTCAACGGTTACAATATCAAGGAGATAGCGGCCATCACCGACACATCGGAAGATGCCGTAAAGAAACAACTCTCGCGCGGACGCGACAAACTAAAGGAGAAACTGAAGCCATGAACAAAGACAAAGAACTTGAGGAACTCTTCCTCGCCCAGAAGCCGCATTTCGATGATAACGAGGCTTTTATGGCATCTCTCAACAAGCGTTTGGATGCCGTGGAATATGTCAAACAGCACCAAGAGGCCACGATTCGCCGCTACAAGTTGGCTATGGTGGCTGCCTTTGTGTTGGGCATCATCAGCGGTGCCATCACCATTGCTTTCGTGCTTTCCTTGCCCGCCGAGGTGCCGCTTTTCACCTTCAGCGCACGGTCAGCCGTCCTTGTTTGGCTCAGCGAACACTCCCGAATCATCGTCACCACTGCATTATCATTGTTTATGGGCTTCGCCGTTTTCAGCATCTTCGGCAATGTGATGGACATTGTGAAAATGCGGAAGCGGGTCATGGAAATCCATTAGATTTGCACGGTTTTGTCAACATTAAGCATCGCCTCAATCGGCACGGTGCTGTCCATCAAGCCGATGCGGGTGTCGGAGGCGTGGCGGTTTTTTCATTAGTTTATTTTGCTTTGCTGTTATTAGTTTATTTTGCAAGCATTTTCCCTCTGAGGTGCTTCAAAGCCGCAGGAAGTTCCTCTGGCTCAATCATCCGAAGGGTGGCGTTGATTTCTTCGAGCAGTTCGGGATAATGCACACTCTGCGCGTAGGCCAACTTGATGGCTAGGCTCTTCACGCCGATGGGTTCATCGGAAAGAATGGTGTTAAAGCAGAAATCGAGGAAATCGGTGCGGGTGTGGTCGGGGTCAAAAGAGGTCCGTTCCAAGAGGTTCATAACGAGGCGGCGGTTGGTGGTGCTTGTCGTGCGCATGGCCTCGTCGATGAGTAAGTTTTGGCGTTCAGCCAACCAAGCGTCCGCAGTCTTGGGCAAATGGGTCAGCACCCAGGCGGCGTTGTCGGAAGTGCGTTTGTCAGGGTCGAAAAGCAACTGAAACAGTTCTTCCTTGAAATCGGCTTTGGCCAACGCCTTGGCATCGTAGCCGCTGATTCTGCCTGATAATATCGCTTTCAGTTCTGACATAATGGTTTATTTCACAACGAATTTCGTCGTTTCACTCGTTCAAGTTTGATTTACACCGCAAAGCTACATCTTTTTTCATTTTCAATGGTGATTTGGATGCACATTGTCCACATTATTGTCCACATATGGGTTTCGTTTCGGAACGGATATTGCGCTAATTTTGCGACCGAATTGATCTGTACAAAAAGGCACACTTACAATGAAACGAGAAATCAACCCACAGGAGACGAATCGGGCGAAAGCATTTGAACTATGGATGAAGTCGCCCATGCCGATGGTGACGCTCACCAAGACCTTCGACGTGACGCGGCTTTATAAGGTGAGTAGACGAAAAGGG
>CAMVCZ010000007.1 GCA_947166105.1 uncultured Bacteroidales bacterium | reverse complement strand
CGGGATTTCCATCTCGTCGAAGAATTGGGCGGCTTTTTCTAAAACGGGAAGGTCGCTGGTGCTTCCCATGATGATGCTTACTATTGGAGTCATAATAGTTGTCAGTTAAAACAGGTCGTTGAACCTGTCGAAACGCCGTCACGCTATCGGTCGGCCTTTCGACAAGCTCAGGAACCTTGGTTTATGACGCAAAATTAGTTTTTTTTGGGGTACGAGCGAGACAATAAAAGCATTTTGTATATTTGTGTCGCCTTACCCACAAAGGCAAGCAAACACTAATCCTTTGAAAATGAAAACGGTAAAAGTTTTAGACAAGGAATTTGGGCTGTATATTCCCCAAGAAAAAATCGAGGCTGAAATCCAAAAAGTGGCCGACCAAATCAGCCGCGATATGGAAGGCATGAATCCGCTGTTTCTCGTGGTGCTCAACGGGGCTTTCATGTTCGCCTCCGAACTGTTCAAGCGCGTGACCATCCCCTGCGAAATCAGTTTCGTGAAACTGTCGTCATACGCTGGCACCGAAACCACCAATGTCATCCGCGAACTCATTGGCTTGGACCATCCTTTGGACGGTCGCCATGTGGTCATCGTGGAGGACATCGTCGACACGGGTCACACCATGCGCTACACCATCAAGAAGCTCCGCGACCTGAAAGCAGCCGATGTGCGCATTGCCACGCTGTTCTTCAAGCCCAACTCGTTCCAATACGACTATCCCATCGACTACAAAGGCATGGACATTGGCAACGACTTCGTCGTGGGCTACGGCCTTGATTATGACCAACAAGGGAGAAATTTACCAGATATTTATAAAATTATTGAGCAGTAAGCTATAAGCAACCACCGATTCCAAAACGAGCTTACTGCTTATGGCTTAAAGCTTACAGCCAATCAACGATTCAACAACAATATACCATGCTAAACATCATACTTTTCGGCCCTCCCGGGGCAGGCAAGGGAACCCAATCGCAGTTCTTGCGCGAAAAATACAACCTGACTTACATCTCGACGGGTGAAATCCTGCGCGAGGAAATCGCCGCCGAGAGCGAACTTGGCCTCCAAGTGAAGGAAATCATTGGCCGAGGCGGTCTTGTCTCTGACGAAATCGTGGCGAAAATCATCGAAAAGAAACTCTCTGACCACATGGATTCTGCCGGTTTCCTCTTCGACGGCTATCCGCGCACGGTGCGCCAAGCCGAAATCCTTGAGGAAATGATGGAGAAATTCGATATGTCGCTGACGGGCGTTTTAAGCCTCGAAGTGCCAGAGGAACTGCTCATCGAGCGCATGTTGGAACGCGGCAAGACCAGCGGTCGCGCCGACGACAACCTCGAGTCCATCAAGCACCGCTTTGAGGAATATTACGAGAAGACGCACCCCGTGACGGATTTCTATTTGGAGAGAGGTAACCTGCATCCAGTGAATGGCGTGGGCGAGATTCCGGAGATTTTCGAGCACCTTTGCACGGTGATTGAGTCATTGTGAATTTCACGCTGATAATATTTTTCACGCAGAATCCGCAGGAATCGCAGAACCTGCCAGACGCTAATTTGTTGCCGCTTTGCGCTTCCCATAATTCTGCGTATTCTGCGTGAGATAATTAGTGTTCCCAGCGGATGTCGCGTTTGAGGACAGCAGGCGGATTTCCGCCAATCACTTGATAATCACCTGAAAAGTTCGATTTTACCATCGTTCCAGCCGCAACCACCGTATTGTCAGGCACTTCCGCACCTTTCAGTAATACGCACTTGCAGCCTATCCAAACATGATTGCCCACGATGATGGCCTTGTCGGGATTGATGCGCTGGTTTTCTTTATTGTATAGAGGATGTTCGTCGGTGTCCATCACGAGGATGTCCCAACTCAACAGGCAATCGCGCCCGAAACGGATTTCCTTGGCGCAGACGATGGTGCTTTCCGCCGTCATGTTGAAGTCCGCGCCGAGGCTCAGATGCCCCCGCACCGAAATCTTCGAGCCATGCCCAATGCTCGCTTTGCCCCCGAAAATGACCGTGCCGCTCACCTGCCAAATCGTGCGTGAACGCTTGCGGTCATAATGGCCCACATCGCCGAAGCCGATTTTCACCATTGCCGTTTCCACGATTTCAGGCAGTTCCACTTTGCCGTGCAATTCCCGCAAATAGGTACGGTGCGACACGACGACGGGCAATTTCAAGGCCGTCTTCAGCGGAAAATAATGCAGGTTGAAACGCAAGGTCTTCGGAATCGAGAGGATGATATTGAAAAAATCGAAAGCGGTCATTGACGTTATATTGATTGGGCAAAAATAAAGTTTTTAAACATATAATTGCCATGAATTGAACATGAATTTTTCAAAAATAATCACATGATTGACCATAAACCATCCTTGACCATTCGTGTCATTGAAAAAGAAGAAAAACTTCTGAAATATAAAAAAATGACTTTGAATTGAATAATTTTCTATTTTTGGCCTGTCAAAAAAACTCAATACCATGAAAAAGTTTACTCTATTCTTGCTGTTTTTCGGCATGGTTTTCATCCATCAGGCCGCTGCCCAAGAACGCCAAATCATCCAAGGCTACTGCAAGGACGAAAACGGCAAACCTATTGAAAACGTGAGTGTTTACGTGCATGATTCGCTCCTCGTCTCGGTCACTGATGAGCAAGGACGTTTTACCTATAGTTTGGCTAAATCGGGCCTAAAACTCCGCTTCGCCCACGTGGTCTTCGAGCCGACTTATTACACCATCAACGAGAAGGACATCAACGGCAAAAACCTGACCGTCAGGATGAAAACCAAGAGCCACGAACTACTTGAGGTGGAAGTGACGGCCAATGTGCCGCATATCGCTTTCGACAACCCAGTGATGACCGTCCTTGATTACACCATCCGCGAGGACGGTATCTATTTGATTGTGTATCGCCGTCGCAACTCCGCCCTGCTCCACCTCTCATTTGACGGAGACACGCTGCACGAAATGCCCATTTCATCACGCTACAAGTACCTCAACAAGGACGCTTTCGGCGACATCTACGCCCTCAACGACTACCAAGCCAGTCAGCTGGGATTCATTGAGTACGGAAACGGGAAGAAAGGCCAGATGAATTTCTATAATTCAATGTCACGCAAGACTTTCCAAGATAAATTCTCCACCATTTTGGCCGCTATTGACAGCATTTTCATTACAGGGCGTTACTTCTATTACAACAAGGAGATGGCCTATTACCGCCATCGTTTGGGCAGCGACGAAGAGCCTGAACTGCTCCATTACATCGTGGACGAGGAAGGCCGCGACGACATCTGGCTGCTAACGCATACAAGAGGCGGTATTGGTGCCAACTTTTGGGTCGCCGACCCGATTTACAACCCGATTTATGCCATCGACAACAAATTCTACCTCTTTGCCTACACCGACCACGAGACCATCGTCTTCGATGCTGTCGGCAACGAACTTGAACGTTATCCCCTCACCTTCCACGAATACCGCAAATGGAACGGAAAAATGGAACCCGACCGCCGCTGGAAACAAAAGATGATGATGGACGTGGCGCGGAAGGAGTTCTACACCTTTTTCGTCACCGACGGCATCTATACCCTGAAGCGCATCGACCTAAAAACCGGCACCGTCACCTCCGTTATGGACCTCAGCGGCTATCCCTTTGCACAAAACATGAGAATCCACGACGGGGTTTTGTATTTCATCTACCCGACGGGGATTAATAAAAGGAAGGCGTTGTATCAGGTGAGGATAGATTAATCACAAAGAAACTTCCATAACCAGCAGGCCATCGGCGATGGGATGCTGAGCATATTCCCGTTCCGTTGAAGGTTGTTGGACGAGAACCTGACACGATATTTCGGATGGTATTTCTCGTTGTAAACCGTCAGGCTCTTGCCGCCCACGTTTTCCTCCGCCTTGACTTCGATTGGAACGATTTCCGCCCCGTGCTGGATGACAAACTCAACTTCTGCCGTATTGCCCGAAGTCCAATAATAAGGCACTTCTGCATCGGATTGCGCCATCAGCGACTGAAGCACCGCATTTTCAGCCAATGCCCCCTTAAACTCCGTAAAGCCCGCATTACCGTTTGTGATGACCTCGGGAGTCACACGAGCCAACCGACGCAGCAAACCACAGTCACAGGCATACACCTTGAAAGCATCGCGCTCCGCATAGCCGCTCAACGGAATGCCCGGCTTGGAGACATTGAACACTTGCGTTATCATTCCAGCATCATTCAGCCAAAGCAAGGCATCCTCGTAATCTTTCGAGCGTGCGCCCGTGCGTATCACCTTGTAAATGAATTTGTGGTTTTCTTTCGACAACTGCGCGGGCAACGAATGCCAAATGGAACGGATTCGAGGTATCTCCATCGGGTCGGCATATTTGGCGAAATCCAACTCATACAAGTCCAAAATGCCTTGCAAGGCCTCATCGACGGCGGCCATTCCCTTGTTTTCGAGCATAGCCACCACCGCCTCGGGCATACCGCCGCAAACCATATACCGCTTATACTCAAGCAATAGTTTGTTGAGCACCATCGTGGGGAGGCGTTCCGCCGTTTGGATGGTTTCAATGTACTCAAACGTCTTTGGGTCAGAAGATTGGAGGAACTCACGGAACGAAATGGGATACATTCTAACCAACCTCACCTTCCCAACGGGCACCGACATCCTCCGCTTTTTGACAGCCACCCCAAGCAACGAACCAGCCGCCATAATGTGGTATTGTGGCGCGTCCTCATAGAAATACTTCAGGCTGTTCAACGCCTCCTCGCATTCCTGGATTTCGTCGAAAATGACAAGTGTCTTTTCGGGGAGCAAAGGCACGTTGCTATAAATGGCCAACTCCTTCAGCACCCGTTCAGGCTCTTTGGAATTCGCAAAAGCGTCTTTATACTCGGGATGGCGGTCGAAGTCGAACTTCACGCAATAGTCGTAATGGTCTTTCCCGAACTTCTCCATAGCCCAAGTCTTGCCGATTTGTCTCGCTCCCTGCAACAATATAGGCTTCCTGTTCTCCGATTGCTTCCAAGCCAAAAACAAGGCTTCAATATCTCTTCTAATTTGCATAATTTACACCGTTTCGTATTGATTTGTGTTGTTTGACTACACTTTTCCATAGGAAATAATGATTTTGCAAAAATAGGAAGTTTTTCTTTTCAACGTATTTATTGTTGATTGTTTTTTTGAAACAATGGAATGGTTTTTGCAGCATTTTAACCCGTATTTGATAAAGTTTAACCCTCAAAAATTACGTTCTATGAAGAAGATTTACATTCTTTTGCTTTTTGCGGCATTCTCATTTATTGGTGTTTTTTAAGTTTGCAAGACTAAAACTCATAATTACAATCGCATCATGAAAAAAATGTTCTTTATTACAATTATGTCGCTGTTTGCACTGCTCATCTCTTGCAGTACGAAAACAACAGAGCAACAAATCGCCGATGAATTTCACGCTTTTTCGGATGAATCCACCAGTTTTAAACAAATCAAAAACGCCGTCAAGGACAAGCGCATCGTCATTTTAGGCGAGGCAGGACATGCCGACGGAAGGACCTTTGAAATCAAGCCAGAACTGATTGAATATCTCAACGCGGACAATGAATATGATGTCATTTTGGAAGGCATGGGATTCCTTGATGGCGCTGTATTGCAGGGCGTTTTGCCGCCGTTGTGCATCGACAGCCTCTATCTTGATGTTGCCAATGCCTGGTATGGTTTATGGAGTCAAACGAAAGAAGCCGCTCCTTTAGTGGAGGCCATGCGCAACGGCAAGGTGAGGTATTGGGGAATGGATTGCAATCCTTCCCTCGGTGACTATTTCCTCATCCCATATTTGTTGGCTTCCTCACCAAGCGTTTCAAGCGTGTTAGGAGGAAGTACTTTTGATTCCCTGATGGCTATTCATGACCGCATGATGGGCATGGATACCACTTTGACACATAACGAATTGGATTACTTTGATTCGAAGATGAGCCAAGCCCAAAAAGCCTTGGAAGAGGAAACCGATTTGGAAAAGAAGGCCATCCTTGACATGGCCATTGACAACGCCTTGGCGTTTTCGGGACAGGTGAGGTTGGGATTCACCGATTGGGATGCACAAAACGAAGGCATCAACATCCGCGACCGGCAAATGGCCGAGAATGTGATTTGGTACCTGAACCATTTTCCCGATAGGAAAGTCATCATTTGGGCTGCCAACTTTCACGGTGCAAAAAAAATTGACCAAATTGTGTATGGAAAAGAGCCTGAGCCTGATTTGTACAAAAAGTTTGTGCTAATGGGTGAGCATCTTGAAAACACTTTCCCTGGCCAGGTGTATTCATTAGCTTTCACTTCGGGTGGCGGCAGCACGGGCTTTTTCTATGCGAACGACAGCACGGTTATTGTGCCTGACTCAACATCGATGGAGTATCAGCTTATCCAGCGCGGTATGGAATACGGCTTCTGCGATTTGAGCCAAAAGAAAGATTGGGTTGACCATGTTTTCAATAGCATCATATTGGGCTATGACAGCAAGCCGGGCAAATGGGCGAAGGTTTTCGATGGCATTTTTTACTTGAAAGAGAATCATAAAGCACATTCGGTCCAAGAATAACACATTGACTTATGGAAAAAAGAACTATTTTCACCTTAATTGTATTGCTTTGGTTTGGTTCAGTGCTTTTCGCCCAAACCAAAACCACCATTTACGGCAATCTCGGTGTGGAGAACGTGAACATCAGCATCGTGAACACGCCTTACGGCACGAGCACCGATGCCAAAGGCCGCTATGAACTGCCGATTTATGACCGCACGGAGGCCGTCAATCTGCATTATTCCTGTATCGGCTATCAAGATACGGTGGTGAGCCTCACGACGAAGCAGTTGCAGCGCGACTCGCTCAATATCAGCTTCAAAATGAGGAAGATGAGCTACGACCTTCAAGAAGTGGGCGTTACGGCCTATCAGGATTTTTACCGATCGAAAACCAACCGCAACATCGCCGACATCGCATTTTTGGATGGGAAAATCTACCTCTTGGAAAACAAGCCCAAGACTTCCTCGATGGTCGTCTTAGACACCGATGGTGTGGAGCAAGCCCACAAAGACTTCGACCAACTGTGTGAAAAACTCTACATCGACGCTTTCAACGACCTCATCCTCGTCGGACAAGACAGTTGCTTGCAGGTGTATCTTGACGAGAAGCAGGTTATCCAGCCCGTTTCCACCTTCTCTCGGGAGGATTACCGCAACAAACTACTCAAAATCGTTTGCGAGTTCAACGGTGCATACATCGTAAAGACCATTATAAATGACAAAGGACTTTATTGGCTCAAATACAACCACGGCAAGAGCCAAGACTTCTATTATGTGATGAAGGGTGTTTCGGATGCGAAGCCACAATTTCTGTGCAGTTTCATTGACACCCTCGGCTACCGCGCCTGCCAATCTCAATGGTTGAAAATCCAAAACGAATATCATTTGGCAGTGATGGAGGACAATGGCATCGACCTCATCAACGAGGAGATTTGGGACGGCAATTTGATGCGCTTGGCTGAAAACTCGTCATTGTTGGGCAAAATCCAATGGTATTGCTCCATCATGGCCAAAAAGGAATACCAGATTGTTCCCTTGAAAGTCAATGGTTTGCTTCAGTTTGCCGACCTCGACAATCGCGAAATCGTGGAAATCAGCACCAACTTCAAGGTTGCGAAAAGGCGGCCCCTGAAAATCATCTCGGGAGAGCAATTTTTCCAAAACGAGTTTCTCATTGACAAAGCTACGGGCAAGACTTACGGTCTGTTCACCAAAGACGGCATGAATTACCTCGGCCTTTACAACCCCAAGGCGGGCACGGTCGGCATGGGACAAAAGGCCAGCAAGAAGATTTATCCCAAAGTCTTCAAGGTACACGGCGGTTATGCCTACAGCGTGTTTTTCGATTCGGGGAGCAATCGCGGGGTGATTAGTCGGGTGAGGATAGAGTAGTGTTTTCTTGCAGAAAGAGTTTTTACTCAAATTTTGTCGAAATCCAAGGAAAAACAATTTCAGGTTCATCCTTTTTCCTCATTTCCAATAACTGTTCTGCTTGTGATTTTCCCTTAAAAACAGAAGTTGCAATTTGGTTTTCTATCAAAAATGAGTGTGAAATAAACCCAAGTTTTTGGGCTTTCAAGATTTTTTTTTCAATCATTTTCCCATTTTTTCAAAACCAATCCAAAAAACTCCTATTTTAGCCGATTGTTTTTGAAGCGCGGATTGCAAATCCGACAGAACAACAATTAAACAATTCAACGATCAACAATTCAACAACGAATATGAGCACCAACTTCGACCCACGCGCCAACTACGAGCTGACCAAGCAACAGGCCGGCTATGTCGAGCGCAAGAAAGCCACCCAAGAAGACTATGACCGCATAGGCTTCATGTCGGGACTGGAAGTGCACCAACAGATTAAGACAAAAGAAAAACTGTTTTGCCACTGTCCCGCCGGACAATTCAACAAGTTTGACGACTACGATGCCGAACTCATCCGCCACATGCGCCCAACCCTCTCGGAATTAGGCGAATATGACGGCACGGCCTTGATGGAGTTCAAGACGAAGAAGGAAATCGTCTATCGCATCAAGAACGGCACCGCCTGCACCTACGACGTGGACGACACCCCGCCGTTCCCCATCAACCGCGAGGCACTGCACAACGCCATCATCATCGCCTTGCGTTCCAACCTGAACATCGTGGGCGAAGTACACATCACCCGCAAACAATACCTTGACGGCTCCATCCCGACGGGATTCCAGCGCACCGCCATCATCGGCGTGGAAGGCTTGCTGAAACTGCCAAAGAAAGACATCCGCCTGATACAGTTGAGCATCGAGGAGGACGCTTGCCGCGAAATCAGCGACATTGGCCACCGCCGTATCTATCAGACCGACCGCCTCGGTGTGCCGCTGATCGAGACCGTCACCTATCCCGACTGCAAAAATCCTGACGAACTGAAGGAAACTTGCGAATACATCCGTTTCCTTGGTCGCTCGACGGGTTTGGTCCGCACGGGCATGGGCGCAGGCCGCCAAGATGTGAACGTGAGCTGCACGGGTGGCACCCGCATTGAATTAAAAGGTGTGCAACACGCCAAATGGATTCCCGAACTCTCTCATAATGAGTGCTTCCGTCAGTGGTCGCTGGTTCAGTTGCAAGAAAGGCTGAATCGCGAAATCGGCAAGGAAGGCTGGAAAGTGGAAGTGGCCGACGTGTCGTTCCCGACCGACTATTTGCCCATCTTGGACAACAAAGCCAAAGGCGGCGCACTGAAACTCGTCAAGTTGCCGAAGTTCCATGGCGTTTTGTCGCATTTCACCCAACCCGGCAAGATGTTTGCTGACGAAATCGCCGACCGCCTGAAGGTCATCGCCTGCCTCGAGCGTCCCAACATGCTCCACGACGAGATGTTTGAACCCGTTTTGAGCCATTCGCAGTGGCACAAATTAGCCAAGCGCATCCATGCCACCGACGAAGATGCCCTCATCCTCGTTTGGGGACCGCAAAACGACATGCCCACCGCCATCGAAACCATCGAAGAACGTTGCCTCATGGCCTTTGATGGCGTTCCGAAAGAGACCCGTAAGGCCATCTGCAACGGCATCACCATCTTTGAGCGCGTGTTGCCCGGTGCCGACCGTATGTACCCCGACACCGACTCGGCTCCCATTCCGCTCGACCCGGCCTTCATCAAGGCTTTGCGCGCCGAACTGCCCACCGAAATCATCGAGCGTTACTACAAACTCAAGGAGTGGAACGTGCCGGAAGACTGCTTCCGTTACATCTTCGCAAAGAACTGGTTCCCCGTGATGGCCGAAGTCGTCGAAAAACTCGGCGTGGACGGCCGCACCGTCGGGCGTTTTGTCGGTATGAGGCTGAAGCATTTGCTGGGCAAGAACCCCGCCTCGAAGTTCAACGACAACACCTTATATAATATGTTCGCCTTCCTGAAGGAGCAAGGCTTGCACTACCGCTTGGCTTGGAACATGGCTCCCGCCTTGGTGGACGACGCTTCTCTGCCGATGGAGCAGGTCCTGGAAAAGATTGGTTTCAAGCGTTTTGCGAAAGACGATCTTCTGACCAAGCTCGACAACCTCTGCGCAGGCTTCGCTCCGAAGAAGAAATCCTGCACCGACCTCGACCGCATGAACTGGATCATGGGGCAGATGCGGGAAGCGACGGGCAACATCGAAATGAAAGAATTGGCTAACAACATCAAATAGCGTTTTTCTAATTCGAATTATTAGAATCGCCGCATAGGGCTTTTTGGTCTTGTGCGGCGGTTTTCATTATAATACTTTCCTTTAAAGACATAGGCAAAAAAGAGTCACTTTTCTTGCTTTCTTTGAAAAACATGATTATTTTTGCCGCGAAAACAAAAAAATATCCTATGAAAAAAGTACTACTCCTTTTGGGAATGCTTTCCCTGTCGTTCTTGGACTTTGCACAAGTAAGCATGTATATGAGAATAGGAACTATAGGCGAAAAGGCGGTAGGAAAACTGTTGCAATACAAGCCCGAATCAGACGCTATACACAGAATGCAGACAGAACGCGCCCTTTCCTTATTACCGTCGGAAAAAAGTTCTGGTAATAAACAAAGTCTATTCCCCGTTTCAGAGTTAAATATACAAGTCGGCGAAAATGATTCGGTTTTGTTGTCATGGAATGTGCCCGTGGGCATAACTGAGGCCAGATTATCGTGGAGCAACGAGGACATTGATGATGTGCTTTTTTCTCCTGGCGGAGTGGTTGAACAAGTTGGGGTAAATCGTTTTGAACCATCTGATTTGGAGCCTTTTGTTGGATGGACTATTAAAGACATTTCTTTCGTGCCTTGGACACCCTCAAATCAAACAACGCACTATGGGATTAAAATATATACGGGCAATATGGACGATCTCGTCTTGATATATGATCAGCCCACTTATGAATATGTTACTGAACAATGGAATACATATAGCGTTGAAGATAGTATTGTTATCAATGAGGGAACCGAATATTGGATTGGTGGTTACGCCATTACATCCTCCCTGATATTGGGTGTGAATAATGGGAATGTGGTGCCATGGAAAAGCGATTTATGGAGAACAAACGATATGAGTTGGTTTAGCTTGTCTGAACTTGGACTATGGAACAATGTCTGCGTTTCCGCTACTTTGGCCAGTCCTAAAGTAAGCGAGGCGAAATCAGGGAACCGTAGCGGCGAGATTCTAACCGGTTATCGCATCTATCGCGACGATGAACTGATTGCTGAGATTCCTCGTACTTTCCAAACCTATTACACCGATACAGAGTTCTCGAAAGGCATCGATGTTGAATACTGCGTCACTGCGGTCTACGGCGAGGAAGAATCGGAACCTGTTTGCGCCACGGCCACCATAACGGGTGTCGTAGAAGAACATGAAAACGATGGTGTCACCGTATTGCCTAACCCAACAAACGGCATTGTTCACATCGGAGGCACAACCACCGCTGAAGTCAGGGTTTACAACGCCATAGGCCAGTTGCTTAAAACCGTCCGAAACGCCAACGAAATCAACCTGAAAGGCCTGGCGCAAGGCGTGTATATGCTGCACATCACGGACGAGAATGGGGCTGTCGCCACAAGGAAACTCGTACTGGAGTAAGTTAGAAGATGAGATTTGCGCAAAGGAAATGCCTCTCACCATGCCATCAGTACCAGTGAGAGGCGTTTCTTTATCGGATTGGTCGAAAAAATTGCGCATCATTGTGATTTCAATCGGAAATAACCCTATATTTGCACCTCATTTAAAATGAAATCACTTAATTAAACCGCAAACTATGGCTGAAGATTTTTTCCAAGGATATTGGGGTGCCTCGCTTGAGGTGCTCAAGAAATACAACTGCCGCGTGTGGAGTCAGGCCGAGTGCCAGACCACCGGCGGCCTCTTCAAAGGCACAATCCTGCCTCGCGCCGCCTTCCAAGATGACCAACACATTGTGATGAAGGTCAACACGGGCTACAACATCGGTGTCGATATTAGCACCATCACCAGCATGGTGGAAATCGACTACAAGAAAGCCAACTACCACATCCCAGAGAAGGAATTTCCTTATACCGAGGGACTCCCGCATGTGAAGCTGCTCGGCACAGGTGGCACCATTGCCTCGCGCTTGGACTACCGCACCGGTGCCGTGATTCCCGCTTTCTCGCCTGGTGAACTCTATGGTGCCGTGCCGGAGCTGGCCGACATCTGCAACCTCGAGACCGAGAAGGTGTTTGCCGTGTTCTCCGAGAACATGTCACCCAAGGAGTATGTGGCCTTGGCCAAGAAGATTGGCGAGGAAATCCAGAACGGCATCGACGGCATCGTCATCGGCCACGGCACCGACACGTTGGCCCACACCGCCGCCGCACTGACCTTCATGTGCCAGAACCTGCCTGTGCCTGTCGTGTTGGTCGGCTCGCAGCGTTCTTCTGACCGTCCTTCTTCGGATGCCGCCTTGAACCTCATGCACGCCATGACTGCTGCCGGTCACGGCGACATCGCCGAGGTGATGGTCTGCATGTTCGGCCCCACCTCCGATGAATACGGCTTCCTGCACCGTGGCACTCGCGTGCGTAAGATGCACTCCTCGTATCGCAGCACCTTCCGCACTATCGGCGACACGCCCGTCGCCACTGTCGACCGCAAGCGTGGCGTGGTGCCGATCAAGGAAGTCTACAACCACCGCCGTGCCGACCGCGATGTGAAGATCATCCCGACCTTCGACGACCGCGTGGCCATCCTTTACTATTACCCTGGTATGAAGCCCGACGTGCTTGATGCTTTGGTCGACAACGGCTACCAAGGCATCGTGTGGGACGGCACGGGCTTGGGTCACGTCAACCGAGGCATGTTCGACGCCATCCAGCGTGCCACCGACAAGGGCGTACATCAATACATGACCGTGCAGACCATCTGGGGCTACGCTCACATGTTCGTTTACGACACGGGCCGCGACCTGATGAATCGTGGCATTATCCCAGCGCAGAACATGCTCGCCGAGACCGCCTACATCAAGCTCGGCTGGGCTTTAGGACAGACGCACGACCGCGAAGAAGTGAAGAATATCATGCTCACGCCCGTCAACAGCGAAATCACCCCGAGAGAGCCTTACAACGGGTACTTGGTCTATCAAGGCGGCGTGCCCGAGGTGGAAGACTTTGTGCGTAGGGTGCATAAGTGATGTATGTCCCAATTAGCACTTTTGGAAGTGAGGGAATCTCCGATTTTTCGGCAGATTTCCTCACTTTTCAATTTCTACAAATTGTCGAACAGGCACCTCTTGCGGTGAATAAACCGCAAAATTTGCGGATAACTAACCGCAACTATTGCGGACAAAAGAAAATGTTTTTATTTTTGCTGCCAAATCGTAGCGACTTATGGCAAAATACATTCATCAAAGCGAGAATTGGCCGCATTTTACTTGGGATAGGGACACCGTTTCGGACCTTCTGGCCAAGGTCAACAAGGCCTCGGGGTTTTTGATGGGAAGGTTGAGTGCCATCGGTTTCGATGCACGCCTCTCAGCCGATTCCGAAACCGTTTCAAACGACGTGTTAGCTTCTTCAGAAATCGAAGGCATCATGCTGAATCCCAAACAAGTGCGCTCTTCCGTGGCACGACAGCTTGGCCTGCCTGAACCATACGATGTGATGTCGAGCCACTACATCGACGGCGTGGTGCAAATGATGCTTGATGCCACTAAAAACTACCGACAGCCTTTGACGCATGACAGGTTGTTTGGTTGGCACAACTGCTTGTTTCCCAATGGAATGAGTGGCTATTCAAAGATTGACGTAGCGAAGTATCGAACGGGAGAGATGAGGGTCGTTTCGGGAGCCATTGGGCACGAGAAAGTGCATTACGAGGCCGTTCCTGCATCAAGTGTGACCGAGGAAATGAACCTGTTCTTGGATTGGTTCAACGGCACAAACTCGGAGACGACTTATTTGAAATCCGCCATCGCGCATTTTTGGTTTGTCTGCATCCATCCGTTCGACGACGGCAATGGGCGCATCGGTCGTGCCATCGCCGACATGGCACTTTCGCAAGCCGACGATTCCCCAATGCGTTTTTTCAGCATGTCGCGGCAAATCAGCAAAGAGAAAAAAACATATTATGACATTTTGGAACGGGTTAGTCGTCAGGAAGATACAGATATTACCAAATGGATGATGTGGTATCTCGGCTGCATGGAAAGAGCCATTGCCGCTTCCGATGAGATGCTTTATCGCATTTTGCAGAAAGCCGCGTTTTGGCTGACGCACAGCAAGGTATCGTTCTCGGAACGACAAAACAGGGTGATTAACACCTATTTGGAAGGCTATATAGGCAAATTGACAGTGAAAAAATGGGCAAAACTTGGCAAGGTATCCATTGATACTGCCGAACGCGACATTAAGGACCTTATGAGCAAAGGAGTTTTGGAACCACAGCAAGGTCGTGTCAGAGACGTGTTTTATGGCATCCGCTGCGACGAGAACACGCTTTGGGTCCCCGGGCCGCAAGAGGACGATTGGGAGGATTGAAGCCAGTTTTACCCTCTTTTGCGGTGAATAAACCGCAGAATTTGCGGATAACAAGCCGCATCACTATCAAGGTTGGTTCGTATTGATTATTTTTCTACCTTTGCCGCCACAAAAACCATCACCAAAATGCGCATCGTGGCGACCATATTGTTTCTCCTTCTTCTGCAACTGAACGGTTGCACAAACCTTTCTGTGTCAGACGCAAAGGAAGAAACTCGGGCCGAAAGCAGCGTGCTTGCCGACAAGGTGGAGTCCGATTTGATGAACCTCTACAATGCCGCTGCCGACAACCGCAACGCGCTGCAACAGGAGGCCAACATTTGCCTCCCGACCACAGTCGTCCATGTTTTGGCCCATCGCCATCGTGTCATTAATCACAATGTGAGCATCCGACATGCTTTGCTGCAAACGCACCGTCCCACGGTGTCGAAATTAATACACCATTCTGTCACCCAGTTAGTTGCGTTCCCGAAGGAATACCACGTTTTCCGGCTGAGACGCATCCTGGTTTAGCGGTTCCCGTTTTTCACGTTATCCCTTTGTAGGGACACACCGCGTGTGTCCGCAGAATTTCGTGTTGGCATTTGCCAATTGCGGACGCGTTCGATACATCCCTACCACACAACAATTAAACAATTCAACATCAAACAATTAAACAACAGAAAAAATGGAAACAATAAAATTCAAAGACCTAACCAAATACGAACTCCCTGAACTGACGCGCAAAGGCATCTTCCGCCGTTGCATCTATCAACCCACGCAATCGCCCGTGAGCAAAAAGGAATACTATTTCGCTGCCGACGATTTCACCACCTTGACGGCAGCTATGGAACATCGCCACTTCGACCTGACGAAAAAGCTGCATGTCCAGCCCGATGGCAACGTGAAGCTCGTCGTGCTTCGGTCGAAAGACGGCAAGTTTGTGGCGGCGCAGGTGTTCCACTACCAGCCCTTCGAGTTCAGCCCAATGACCGAAATCGTGGTGCTGAAAGAGGACGAAATCGCCTCGTTTAACGCAATGTTGGCCAAGTAACGGCTTTTTTAGACAAGGTACAACAATTCCTTTGGAAACCCCAGAAATTGTTGTACCTTTGCACCGTGATTTCAAAATACGTATTTTTTAACAATAAATTATTCGAATAATTATGCAACCATCACACATTGAACACATTGGAATCGCCGTCACAAGCCTCGACGAGAGCATTCCTTTCTTTGAAAAACTGCTTGGCACCAAGTGCTACGCCATCGAGGAAGTGGCCGACCAAAAGGTGAAGACCGCTTTCTTGCGCTGCGGCCAGACCAAAATCGAGCTTTTGGAACCCACTTCGCCCGAAAGCACCATCGCCAAGTTCATCGAGAACAACAACGGTCGCGGCGGCATGCACCACATCGCCTTTGCCGTGGAGAACATCGAAGGCCATCTTGAAGAGGCCAAGGAATTGGGCATCCGCCTCATCGACCAGGCTCCGCGTCCGGGCGCCGAGGGCTTGAGCATCGCCTTCCTGCACCCGAAATCGACCTTCGGCGTGTTGACCGAACTTTGCGAGAACAAGAATAAATAATTGGCTAATCGGCTGTTAGCTTTTGGCCATTAGCTATTAGCTTGCTTTGCCAGCGGCTAATGGCTAAAAGCTAATAGCTAACTGCCAAAAACACGCTCAACAACAAACAAATACACCATACAATATGTTAATCGAACAGAAAATACAAGAATTGCTGGAGAAACGCAATGAGGCCCGCCTTGGCGGTGGCCAAAAGCGCATCGATTCCCAGCATGCCAAAGGCAAGATGACGGCACGCGAGCGTATCGCCATCCTGCTCGACGAAGGCAGCTTCGAAGAGACCGACATGTTCGTGACCCATCGCACCGTCGATTTCGGTCTCGACAAGCAACAGTACCTCGGCGACGGCGTCGTCACTGGTCATGGCACAATCGACGGCCGCGTCGTCTACGTCTACGCCCAAGACTTCACCGTGTTTGGCGGTGCCTTGAGTGAGACCATGTCGCTGAAAATCTGCAAGGTGATGGACCAAGCCATGAAGGTTGGCGCTCCCGTCATCGGCATCTGCGACTCGGGCGGTGCCCGTATCCAGGAAGGCTCACGCTCCCTCGCCGGCTACGCTGAGATCTTCCAACGCAACATCAACGCTTCGGGTGTCATCCCGCAGATTTCGGCCATCTTCGGTCCCTGCGCTGGTGGTGCCGTGTATTCTCCCGCACTGACCGACTTCATCATCATGACCAATACGAACAGCTACATGTTCCTCACTGGCCCGAAGGTGGTGAAGACCGTCATCGGCGAGGACGTTTCGACCGACGACCTCGGTGGTGCGCGCATCCATAGCCAGAAGTCGGGCGTGGCCCACTTCGCCGTCGAGAACGAAGAGGAAGGCCTCGGCCTCATCCGTCGCCTGCTCTCTTTCATCCCGCAAAACAACATGGAGAACGCCCCACTGGTGGAGTGCAACGACCCCATCGACCGTATGGAAGACGCTCTGAACCAGATCATTCCTGACAACCCGAACAAGCCTTACAACGTGGCCGACATCATCACGGCCATCGTCGACAATGGCGACTTCCTCGAGATTCACAAGAACTACGCCAAGAACATCATCGTCGGCTTCGCCCGTTTCGATGGCATGTCGGTGGGTATCGTGGCCAACAACCCGGCCTTCTTCGCTGGTGTGTTGGACTGCGACGCTTCGCGCAAGGGCGCCCGTTTCGTGCGCTTCTGCGACGCTTTCAACATCCCGATTGTGACTTTGGTCGATGTTCCTGGCTTCCTGCCTGGCACAGGCCAAGAATATGCCGGCATCATCGTCCACGGCGCCAAGTTGTTGTATGCCTACGGCGAATCGACCGTGCCGAAGGTGACCGTCACGCTGCGTAAGTCCTACGGTGGTTCGCACCTCGTGATGGGCTGCAAGCAGCTGCGCAACGACGTCAACTACGCTTGGCCGTCGGCTGAAATCGCCGTGATGGGTGCCAGCGGTGCCGTTGAGGTGCTCGATGGCAAGAAGATTGCCGAGATCACCAATCCTGAGGAGCGCGCCGAGTTCGTTGCCCAGAAGGTGGATGAATACACCAAGAAGTTCGCCAACCCGTATGAGGCCGCCAAGTTCGGCTACATCGACGACGTGATTGAGCCGCGCAACACCCGTTTCCGTGTCATCCGTGCCCTGCGCACCCTTGAGACGAAGCGCCTCGCCAACCCCGAGAAGAAACATTCGAACATCCCGCTGTAACCGTAAATCCTTGAAACGATGAAACTGTTACAATTTACATTACTGTTGGCTCACGAAGACTGGGTCTACACCAAAGGCTGGATCGTCACCATCGCGGGATTCCTCATTGTCATCCTCGCCCTCGCCATCCTTTCGATGATCTTCAGCGGCGTGGCTTCCTATTTCAAGAAAAAGGACGCCCAGAAGAATGAGGTGAAGGAGATCAAGCCTGCCACGGTGAAGCCTGTCGCCAAGTTGGCTGAAGGCGAGATCCCCGCTGAGGTGCAAGCCGCCATCGGTATGGCCCTGTACCTTACGACCAACCTCCACGACGAGGAGAGCAACGTCATCACCATCGAGCGTCACCAGACCTCGTGGAACGACAAAAATTACGGAGTTAGACACTGGAAACGTTAAACTGAACAACAATGAAAAAATTCAAATTCATCATTAGTGGGAAACCATACGAAGTAGAAGTCCAGAACATTGAGGGCAACATCGCTACCGTCAATGTGAATGGCACCGAATATCAAGTGGAAATGGAAGAGCAGGCCGCTCCTGTGGTGGCTCCCGTGGCCCGTCCGGCTGCCAAGCCCGCCGCAAGCACTCCGACTCAAAGTGCCGCTCCGAAACCTGCCACCGCCGGTGGCGCAGGCTACAAGATGGCCGCTCCGCTTCCTGGAACCATCATGCAGATCTTCGTCAAGCAAGGCGACGCCGTCAAGAAGGGCGACAAGCTGCTCATGTACGAAGCCATGAAGATGGAAAACAACCTGCTGGCTGAGGCTGACGGTACCATCACCGCCATCAACTGCCGCCAGGGCGACAATGTGCTCCAAGGTGATACTTTAATCGTAATCGGATAAGGTCATGTTAGGCAAGAAAAGTATCTACAGAAAACCTGCGGTCATCATCGGTTCGTTGGTGCTCCTGATGCTGCTGAACATGCTGGTTGTCAACAACCCGATGTTCGCCACCAAGGTCGCCGACCTCGCGAAGACCGAGCAGGTGAGCGAGATGACCGTTGAGCAAAGCAATGCCCAGCTGGCCGAAATCGCTGACGCCGTCGTGGCCGAATCGGCAAAGACGGCCGAACTTGGACAACAAATCGAGAACCTTGACCAACGCGTCACGGCTTTGGAAGGCAAGAACGTCAAGAAAGCCAACGTGGCCCAGGCCGAAGTGAAGGAAATGACGACCAACGAACGCCTGAAGGAAGGCTTGAGCAACTTCTGGCTGCTCACGGGCTTCCGCAACTGCAAGATCGGTAACCTCATCATGATTCTGGTGGGTATCCTCTTCATCTTCCTGGCCGTCCGTTTCGAGTTTGAACCCATGCTGCTCATCCCGATTGGCACGGGTATCATTTGCGGTAACATCCCGTTCTTCCAAGGCACGGGCGTCACGCTCCAAGAAGCCATCGACTTTGCGCAAAACGCCATAGCCTCAGGGGCTTACAGTTTTGACTTGGAAACAGCCAAGGCCATGCTGCTCACCATCTTTGACGGCGACGGCAACAAACACATGGTGTTGAGCGAAGCCATCAAAGAGGTCGACCACCTTAAGTTGACCGAATATGGCTTGGCGGCCACGGAAATCGAGAACGTGAAAGCCTTTATGAACGAAGTGTTCCAAAGCGGTGAACTCAACCTCCAAACGGGTCTTTACCAAAAAGGCAGTGTGCTGAACTACCTGTACTTCGGCGTGACCTCGGGTGTCTATCCGCCCTTGATTTTCTTGGGCATCGGCGCCATGACCGACTTCTCGTCGCTCATCGCCAACCCCAAGCTGATGATCCTCGGTGCCGCTGCCCAATTGGGCGTGTTCCTCACCTTCATCGGAGCCTTGTATCTTGGTTTCAACCTGCGTGAGGCTGGTGCCATCGGCATCATCGGTGGTGCCGACGGTCCCACCGCCATCTTCCTCTCGTCTCGTTTGGCCAACGGCACAAACGGCACACGCAACCTCATCGGCCCCATCGCCATCGCAGCCTATTCCTACATGGCTTTGGTGCCTGTGATCCAGCCGCCTATCATCCGTCTGCTGACCACCAAGGAAGAACGCCTCATCAAGATGCGCGCCCCGCGTATGGTGAACAAGACCGAAAAGATCATGTTCCCCGTCGTCGGCCTCATCCTGACCACCTTCATCAGCCCCACGGCCCTGCCGCTGTTAGGAATGCTGTTCTTCGGCAATATCATCAAGGAGTCGGGCGTGGTGAAGCGTTTGCAAAACACCGCCTCCAACCCGTTGATTGACATCGTGACCATGATTTTGGGTCTCACGGTGGGTGCTTCAACGCAAGCCTCCGTGTTCCTGACTTCAAGCTCCATCAAGATTTTCGTCCTTGGCGCTGCCTCGTTCTGTGTGGCCACCGCTGGCGGCTTGCTCGGTGCCAAGTTCATGAACCTCTTCCTGAAGGAGAAGATCAACCCGATGATTGGTGCCGCTGGCGTTTCGGCAGTGCCCGATAGCGCCCGCGTCGTCGAAGTGGAAGGTCAGAAGTACGACCCGTCGAACCACCTGCTCATGCACGCTATGGCCCCGAACGTCTCCGGCGTTATCGGCTCGGCAGTCGCAGCTGGTGTGATGATGTCGTTCCTTATGATGTAATCTAACCCTAAATTAATCAATATTTTAACTAATTAACTAAAGTTTGTCAAAATGAAAAAAGTAACATTTTTGCTCACCACCCTGCTTGTCGGTGGCATGATGCTGACGGGCTGCAAAAAAGACAACCCGCAACCAACCCCAACTCCGACACCAACACCTACCGCTTATACAGTGGTTTACAAAGTGGGAAACTCGCTTAACAATTCGGTTTTGTCACCTTGTTTTAAGCTTGAAGTGACCTACCTTGATGCCAATGGCCAGGCGGTTACGGAGTCTAATATCACACCGCCATGGGAAAAGTCCATCGAAGTAACTCTGCCTTTCCACGCCAAGATGGATGGAACTTTCTCCTACAACGAAGCAGAACTTCCTGAGACAGTGGTCTATGGAAGGCGTTTTGGAATTGGAGGCGGTAATGGCAGTTCAATCAACGTGAATATGACAGGAGCTTTTTCCAGTAGTTCAAAGGAAACATTCCTCAACCTCGTTGCCGAGCATCCCGACAGACTGAGGTTTTCAACAGAGAAAGACTTTTGATTTCTTTCTTGGTGTATTTAGAAAACCGCTCCGAACATTCGGGGCGGTTTTGTCATAATTAATGTGAGTTCGATACGACACTGACGGCGACAGCGACAGTTTCGCCTTCTTCAGCAATGGCAACTGGATCATCGCCAACGAAGGCTCAGCCACCTTGCAGGTCATCGACATCAACGGACGCATCCTCAGCAGCGAGAGCATCAACGGCAGCGTCAGCAAGGCCATTGATGCAACGGCAGGCGTTTACATGATTCGCCTCATCAATGGTGAGAATGTGAAAGTGCAGAAGATTGTGGTGAGATGATTGATGGCATAAGGCCAATTGAACGAACAAACTAATGTCAAAGCATCCGCTTCGCTATGTCGGGGCGGATGTTTTGTTTCACCCAATCAATTCTTCCAAAAACTCCGTGAGAGCAAGGTGATTAGCGAGAAAACCTCAACCCTGCCAAGGAGCATCAGCAGCAAAAGCATCCATTTGGCACCTGTCGGGAAAATATAGTAGGAACCGCCAGGACCGACCTCCCCGATGCCCGTGCCGACATTGCTTAATGCGGCCACGGATGCGCCAATCGAGGTTTCAAAGTCGGTGCCCAAAGCGAGCAGGATGATGGCTCCGATGAGGAAAACGAGGAAATAAATGAAAATGAAGGTGGTATGTTTGTAGACACCGCTTGATGAAATGGCTTTGCCGTTAACTTTTACGGGCAACACCGCGTTGGGGTGGATGATACGCCTCAGCTCAAGCATCGAGTTTTTGACGAACAACAGATGACGGAAAATCTTGATGCCTCCCGATGTGGAGCCTGAGCAGGCACCAATGAACATCAGCATGAAAAGAACGACATAGAGGAATGTGGGCCAAGCGTCGTTGTCGCCGATGAAGAATCCCGTGGTGGTGAAAGCCGAGATGACGCTGAAAAATGACTCGCGGAAAGCCGAACCGAAACTCTTGTGGCAGGCAAAAAGCAACACAATCCCTACGCCAATGCCAGTGAATATGATATAAAGCAGGAAAGTGCGGAATTCTTGGTTTTTCAGGATGGTGAAGGAACGCCAACTCAAAGAGAGCAGCAGCAGGGAGAAGTTGCAGCCCGACAGCACCATGAAAACGGTAATCACGACTTGGGAATAGTTGGAAAACTGGCCGATGTTGCCCGTCCTTGTGGAGAAGCCGCCTGAACTGATGGTACTCATCGAATGGCAGAGGGCATCGTAGAAGTCCATGTCGCCCCTATAAAGCAAAAGGGTTTCCAACAGCGTGAAAAACAAGTAGATGAACCAAATGCGCCTTACGGTGTGCATGATGCGCGGGTGCAGTTTGTCGTAGGTGATGCCGTTGATTTCGGAAACGAAGAGTTGCATTCCGCTCATGCCGAGATAGGGCAGGATGGCCAACGAGAACACAATGATGGCCAAGCCGCCAATCCATTGCGTCATGCTGCGCCAAAAGAGAATGTCTTTCGGGACGGTTTCGAGGCGGGTGAGGATGGTGGCTCCTGTGGTGGTGAACCCCGACATGGCCTCGAAGAAGCCGTCTGTGAAGTTGGGCACGCTTTTGCTGAGCAGGAAAGGCATGGCCCCGAACAGCGACAGCACAAGCCACGAGATGCAGACGATGAAAACGCCGTCGTGCGATTTGATGGTATCGCCTCGGTGTTGTCGGGTGGCGATGATGAGGATGAGACCGGTGAGCAGGGTGATGAGTGCAGAAAACGGCATACTGAAAGCGTACAGCCCGCGATAAATATAGGTCACGGGAAGGGTTGCCAGCATGAAAAGGCCTTCGATGAGCACCAGAAAGCCTTCAATCCTGAACACCAACGGGAGGTTTATTTTGGTCTTAAACTCCATCATTTTTTCTCACAAAACAATCAAAACCTAATGGAATAAGCGTTCTACAGCGGGAATGCCATTGGGCAAAGCCAAAACAACCACTTGGTCGTCGGTTTCGATTTGGAAATCGTCGGTGGCAATGTAACTTTCGCCGTCGCGGGTGATGCCGCAGATGATGGCGTCGGTGGGCATGGGCAGTTGTCCGATGGGCTTGCGCGTGACCGCCGAGCCAGCCCTCACCTCAAACTCAACGATGTCGGCATCAATGCCGCTCAAACTTTTCAGCGAGGAAACCTTTGCGCCGAGGGTGTATTTCACCATGTAACTGGCTGCGATGAGTTTCTTGTTGATGATGGAGTCGATGCCTATGTTCTGCGAAATGTCGATGTAGTCGATGTTTTCGACGAGGGCGATGGTCTTTTTCACGCCAAACGACTTGGCCTGCAAGCAGGTCAGGATGTTGGTTTCGGTGTTGTCGCTCACGGCGATGAAGGCATCCATGTCTTTAATACCCTCGTCCTCAAGCAGGTCGAGATTGCGGGCGTCGGCATTGACCACCAAGGCCTCAGAGAGGTAGTTGGTAAGGTCCATGCAACGTTCTTTGTCGATTTCCAAAATCTTGATGTTCAGGTCTTTCTCAAGGCGTTTGGCAGTAATGCGGCCAACACGGCCACCGCCCACAATCATCACATTGTGGACATTGATTTGCTTCTTTCCGCTCAGTTTGATGATGTCCTTGATGGCGTGCGGCTTGGTGACCACATACACCATGTCGGCCACTTGAAACACCTCGTCGCCTTGAGGCACAAAGGTATTCTGGCGGCGGTGGATGGCGGCCACGCGGAATTCGATATGCTCGTATTGGTCGATGACCTCGTCAACGGTCTTGCCGAGGATTTCGGCTTCCGGCTCCAACTTCACCATGAAAAGTTGCAGGTTGCCGCCCGCAAAATCATAAGTTTCGGAAGAGGCATTCTTCTTCAGCAATGAGATAATCTCTTGTGCAGCAATGTCTTCTGGCGAGAGCAGTCCGTCGATGCCTAAGTCTTGGTACATGCGCCACACCTCGGGACTGAGGTTTTCCATCGTATTGACACGGGCAATGACTTTCTTTGCCCCGAGTTTCTTTGCAATGATGCCCGTCAGCAGGTTGATGTGTTCGTCGTGCAGCACGGCAATCATCAGGTCGGCTTTTTTCACGTTGGCGCGTTGCAGCACGGCGGTCGAGGTGGAATCGCCCGTGATGGTCATCAAGTCGCTGTGCGATTCCATCATTTTCAGCAGTTCCTCGTGCGGGTCAACGATGGTGATGTTGTGGTTGCTGCGCACCAAGGCCTCCGCAAGGTGCATCCCAACTTCTCCGTCTCCGGCTATTATTATGTTCATTTCGCTTCAGTTTTAAAGTGCAAATTTATACATTTTGTTCAAAACATTCACCAAACATCCGACCAAGTGACCGAAATCACGTGGTTGGTCGACTTCTCGCCGTCCTTGAAGACGTTGGCCATGCCGAAGGTGTAGCGTACCTCGATGAACCAATAGCTCAAAGCCGCCGTGAGGCCATAGTCGATGCGGTTGAAAGTGCCCGGTTTCCAAGGGGTGATGAATTGCTGTTTTTTGTTGATTTTCACTTCCTTTACCTCGTTGCCTCCAACGCAGAAACCGATTTGAGGCCCGATGCGCAGTCGTGGAATCATCGATTCGTCTTCGTCGTCCTCAGTCCACTTGCGGAGATAGATGTTGAGCAGCAGCGGCACATTAATATAATGCGACTTTTCCAAGTAGCGGATAGTGTTGTTGTTTTCGCTAACCCACTTTTTCGAGCTTGTGCCTTGCCGCGAATAGATGACATCGATTTCGGCTCCGAAGATGGAATGTTCGGGGATGAGGGCAATGCGTACCCCGCCAGTGAGGTCAGGGCGAAATTGTGTGCTATCGTTCCCGCTAATCTTCATGGTGGAAAACGCAGGGCCAATCATCAGGCCGCCACCGATGCGCTGTGCCTTTGCCGTGGGCAATCCTACTAACAGAAATAATGTCAAAATGATATGACAACAATGTTTCATTCGGAGATATTTGACCGCAAAAATAATGATTTGGATAAAATGGGCGGTGTTTTTTGTTGCAAGTTTTTTTACTTTTGCAGCGCAAAATTTGACGATGATGAAGAAAAATGGTTCATTGAGGGCGTTGTTCGCTCTGCTTTTTGTTTTTTCGACGATATTGTGTCTCGCCCAACCTCCGGGCGGCAGGCCTCCGGGTGGGGGAGGAGGTCGTCATCCGGGTGGCCGTCCTCCATACGGCGGCGACCGCCAATGGGGACAAACCGAAAGCAACATGCCAGCGGTGAAGCCGAAGAAGAAAGTCCGCGAAGGCGACACCTTTACTGTGGTGGGCGTGTTGCGCGATGCCAAGACTGGCGAGTTTATGCCATACGTCAATTTGGCCGTGCTCGATTCCGTCGACAACGAATTTGTGAAAGGCGGCATCAGCAACATGGAGGGTGTTTTCGAGATTAACGGCGTGCCGCAAGGGGCTTTCGTGTTGCGCGTTTCGGCCATCGGCTATGAGAATTATCTGCATCCTTTCCATGTGACCAACAACACCAATTTGGGCACGTTGCGCATCAATCCGGGCGTGACGGCCTTGGGCGAAGTGACGGTGGCCGCCGAGCGACCGCTGTATGCAATGGAAGGCGAGAAGTTGATTTACAACGTCAGCGAAGACCCATCCATCCAGACGGGAACCACCGAGGATGCCTTGCAGAACGCGCCCGGCGTGGAGGTCGACGTTGAGGGCAACATCACCCTGCGCGGCGTGTCGAGCGTGGAGATTTGGGTGAACGACAAACCCTCGAAACTCACCGAGGAAAACTTGAAGACCTATCTCCAAACCTTGCCCGCCAATGCCATTGCCCGTATTGAGACCATCACCAACCCTTCGGCAAAGTATGCTACCGAGGCTGAGGCCGTTATCAATATCGTTACTTCGGCACACATAAAGAGCAACCAGTTTGTCAGCTTTGGCGTGAACGGCTCCAACCAGCCTTTTGTCTCGCCTTGGGTGAGTTACATGTGGAAGAAAGACAGGGTGAGCATAAATCTTTTTGCTTCAGGGCGTTACAGCAATCGTGAGAACAAAACCGACAGTTGGTCGCAACAGCGTCGCGATGCCGCCACCGAAGGCGAATATGAGGTCACTTGGGCGGATACGGTGTCGCAACAAGACAACAACCGTTCCTACAGCGGCAACCTGTTCATGAACATTGACTACGAGATTGACTCCACCAGCGACATTTCGGTTGATGCGGGCGGTTATTACAATGCCAATCTGAACAACATGATGCGCACTGAGCGGCAGACTTACTATTACCTTGACTCCATGCCTGTCGATACGATGCTTTTTGCCGACCAAACCAAAGACAACAGTGACACGAGGTCGATTTTTGGCAATTTGGGAGCGGATTACACGAAAAAATTTGACAATGAAGGACATAACCTGCGTATCGGACTGAACACAAGGCTCACCAACAATAGCGGCGAGGAGTGGTATAACCGCTTTTACGAAGTGTACACCGACCTTGATGAGCACCGTTACATGCTTTCGCGCACCTATAATTTCAACGGAAGCCTCGATGCGCGCTACAACAGGCCTTACAGCAAAGACGGCGAACTCAGTTACGGACTTCGCGCCGACCATACGCAAATGGATTTCACTTACGATCGTTTCTACGATACAATTGGCCTATTGGTGGATTCGCTGCGCACCTACCGCATGATAGGGGCGAAGAGTTCGCTCAACGCCGATGTCAACTGGACGCACCGCTGGGGTGGTTTCACCTTGAGCACAGGTTTGGGTGTGGAAGGCGAGCGCAACATGTACGACTTCATCAGCGACATGCCCTTTGCCGACGACAGCGTTTTCTATCATCTGAATTTCCGTCCTTCCATCCACTTGACCTATCGCACCGAAGACATGCACAACCTGAAACTCAACTACTCGATGCGCATGTCGGGGCCGGGCAGGAACCAAGTCACACGGTTCCGCACCTACGGCGAGAACAGTTACTCGACGGGCAATCCCAACGGTTTGAAGGACAGTTTCACTCACAACATGGAGGCTGGCTGGCAGAAGTTTTTCGAGCGTTTCGGCAACATCGGCATTGAGGCCTATGGTCGCTGGAGCACCAATGATGTCAGTAGGTTGACGGATGCGGAATATGATAAATACCTCGATAGAATCGTCAGTTACTCAGTGCCTTACAACATGGGTTCATCGTGGCGTTACGGCACTTCGCTCAACATGACCTACCGTCCTTCGGGCTTCTTCAATGTGCGGCTCTATGCCAACCTTTACAATTACGGCTACCGCATGGAATATGAGCGCAACGGTGTGCCTCAAATCGACGAAAGGGAAAAGTGGTCGTGGAGTGTGCGCGTCAATGCTTGGGCAAAGCTCTTTGACCGTCTGCAAGTTACGGCTTCGGCCAACTACAACTCGCCGACCATCAGCCTCATGAGCGAGCGAAAGGCGCGTTATTTTCTCAACATGGGTCTCCGCAGCGACTTCTTCAATCGCCGCCTGTCGGTGTTCGTCAATGTGCAGGACATCTTCAACTGGGGCGCGACGATTGGCTCAGGCTCCACCAACACCAATCCGTACTACCTCAGCGACAGCACCCGCAAAATGCTGAACAGCCGCTACATATCGGCAGGCTTCACCCTCCGTTTCGGCAAGATGGAACTCGAAAAGAAAGCCAAAGAAGGCGACGGCGAAGCGGGAGATAGTTTGGAATAAGACGACTATCCCTGTTTGATGACCTTAGTCGCAAAAACTCTTTCTTGTGTCCTGATAATGAATACATAAGAGCCTTTTGCCGTATTTTGGAACAACTCGCCTATGGCAAAGCGGTTGAGTCCGGTTTGGGCTTGTCCTAAGTTCTTGGAAACAAACAATTGTCCATTCATGGAATAAACCTCAGCCACTATATGGCCGCCCTTTTCTGCCTCAAATTCAACATAGCTTGAGGCAGTAATCGGGTTGCCAAGAATGTGGATAAGATTCTCGTTTTGAGCGTTTTCCTGAATTCCGACACCTGAATATTCGTAAGCCCCAATGTCGATACGTTCACCGCAAACGCGCCAATTGCCATCAAGGTCACAACCCATGTCGGGTGCCATAGTATAGCCTGCGTTGATGCAAGGACTGTTGGCAGTCAGATGGAAATCCTCGTTTCCGGGGTCGACGAAAAGCGGGTCTTCATCAAGGCAACCTTCATAAACAGTGACGACCTCGTTGTTGGAGATGTTTTCCAATCCGTACTGTATCAGGCAACCATAGAACTGTGGCCCGGATTCATCGTATGTCCATGACCAAATCTGCACAGGCTCTTCCAACGGTATTTCGTTGGTGTTGCCATAAACGATGCAATTCCACAAGATAGGTTCGCTGTATTGATAGAAAAAGATGCCCCCGCAGTTGACGCCAATGGAATGGTTGTTGACCACGGTGAGGTTGCTGATCCAAGGCGACGCTTCGCAAACAGCCAAGCCACCGCCGAAGTGCTCCGATGTGTTGTTGGCAAAGAGCGAGTTGGTGATGATGTCTCTTCCGAGGTGGTTGCTGCGCATGACGTAAAGGCCGCCTCCATTGATGCCATAGTTGTGCTCGAACTTGCAGCGGTCGATTTTGGTGGCGCAACTGTCGAGGCTCAAGGCACCGCCGATGGCACTTTCACCAACATTGTAGCGGAAATCCGTGCCGCTAATGTCAACATCGCATTTCAGGAAACGAAGGCCACCGCCGTACATGCCATAAACCGTATCCAATTTGGTGTAAGTCAAGTTGTTGAGGACATCACAATCGTGCATCACCACCTTCGAGTTTTCGGCACTCAAGGCACCGCCGTGTTCGCGTGAGAAGTTGCAAAACAGGGTGCTGTTGCCGATTTCCACCTCGTCGCAATTGAAAATGCGCAATGCGCCGCCGTCTTGGTCATGGTCGAGGGCGGCTTTGCCGTATTGGAAGCGGCAGTAGTCGAACTCGGAGCGGCCTGCCTTGCTCAGGCGGATGCCGTTCCAGCCGCCGCGACCCGCGTTGAAGATATGGAAACCAGTCGTGTCGGTCACGGTGAAAGTGATGGAGTCGTTCTCCGTTCCAATAGCTTTCAGCGAAGCGCCTCTTTCGGCCTTGATTTGGTAAAAGCCTTGGAAAACCACCGTGGTTCCTGCTGCAATGGTCAGCGAATCCTGAATGTTGACATCGCCGGTAACAAGAATCGTTTCGGCATCCCAAGTGCCTGACTGCAAGCCAGATACTTCAATTGTTTGTGCTTTGGCAGCTAAAGCGCAGAGCACGAGGAAAAGTAAAAGTTTTGTTTTCATGGAGTAATAGATTTAATGTTTTGCGGTGCAAAAATAAGAGTTATTTTTTATCATAGGCTCATTTTGTCGATTTTGATTATTTTTGCACCCGTTTTTTATTGCGATTTTTATGAAACTACCGATTATTGGAAGACGAAACATGCCCATTCCCGTTGTGGGTGCCTTGGTGAAGGCCGCAGCGGAAATCAAGAATATACCTGTCGAAATCCGTCAGAACCACACCGACCCGATTCGTGCGCAGCGGCGCGAGTTGCGCAAGTTGTTGGTGAAGGCACAGTTCACGGAGTTCGGAAAATTCTATCATTTTGACGAGATTTTGCTGTCGGCCAACATCATGGAGGAATACCGCAGGCGCGTTCCCGTGTTCGACTACAACAAGATGCACGACGAGTGGTGGTACCTCAACCTGCAAGGCAAGCGCAACATCGCATGGCCGGGCAAAATCAAGTATTTCGCGCTCAGTTCGGGCACATCTGAGGCGGCCTCGAAATATATCCCCATCACCAAGGGCTTGAACAACAAAATCACCCGCGCAGGCATCCGCCAGTTGGTTTCGGCCACGCGCTACGACTTCCCCGTGGGATTCTACAATCGTGGCATCCTGATGATTGGCGGCAGCACCGACCTGCAATATAATAAGGAGTTCGGCTACTATGCCGGCGACCTTTCGGGCATCTCGGCGGGCAAGATTCCGTCGTGGTTCGAGGCGTTCTACAAGCCCGGACAAAAGATTTCGAAGGTGAAGGACTGGGGCGAAAAGATGGACTTGATGGTGAAGGCGGCCCCCAAGTGGGACATTGGCGTCATTGTGGGCGTGCCGGCTTGGGTGCAAATCCTTTTGGAGCGCATCATCAAGGAATACCATCTGAAAACCATCCACGACATTTGGCCGAATCTGATGGTATATGTGCATAGCGGCGTGGCTTTTGCCCCCTACGAAAAAAGTTTTGAGCGCATCTTCGGCAAGGAGGTGCTGTTTGTGGAAAGTTATTTGGCCTCAGAGGGTTACATCGCCTATCAGGTCGACTTGAAGAAGCGCGTCATGCAACTTTTGGTCGACAACGGCATCTATTTCGAGTTTGTGCCGTTCAATGAGGAGAATTTCGACGAAGACGGCACCATTGTCGAGAATCCCAAGACCTTGCTGCTATCGGAAGTGCAGACTGGAGTGGATTACGCCCTGCTGCTCTCCACATGCGCCGGAACATGGCGCTACCTCATCGGCGACACCATCAAGTTCCTGAATACCAAGGACTGCGAAATCGTCATCACGGGACGCACGAAGCAGTTTTTGAGCATCACGGGCGAGCATCTTTCGCAAGACAACATGACCCGCGCCGTGGATATGATGGCGGAGGAACTCGGCGTTGAAATCACCGAATTTACCGTGGCAGGCATCCGCCACGACACGATGTATGCCCACCATTGGTATCTTGGCTGCGACGAACCCATCGACAAGGAGTTGGCCATCAAGAAGATAGACGAAAACCTATGCAAGTTGAACGACGATTACGCCGTGGAACGCACCCAAGCCATCAAGGAGTTGTTTGTCGATGTGCTGCCCACCAAGTATTTCTATGAGTTCATGGAGCAGAAAATCGGCAAATGGGGCGGTGCCACCAAGTTTCCGCGCGTGCTGAAAGGCAAGCGTTTGGAGATGTGGGAAGAATATGTGAAAGGACTTAAAGCATAAGCAGTTATGGAAAACTCTCCCGTAATTTTCGATAGGATTCCCGAGTTTAGCCGTATCGGGTCGTTCAGTTTCTTGTTTTGGGCCATCGTGATAGGCGTGTTCCTTTCCGTGGTCGTCAACATGGGTCCGGCGTTTATCACATTGGTACAGACGAGTTTGCACCGTGGTTTCCGCTCGGCGGCGTGGTTTGCCACTGGCGTGATTCTCAATGATGCCATGGTCGTCACCATCTGCATCCTCGCGTCGGTGCAAATCGTGATGCGGTCCTCGTTTGAGGCGGCTTTGGCGTGCATCGGCGCGGGCATCATACTTCTATTGTTTGGCATTTTCACCTTCCGAAAAAAGGTACAAGACCAGAAGAAGCGTGATGAATTCATAGAAGAACGCACCAACGAGGTAATCAAGAAGCAGGACCAAAAGCCAGCGTGGTTTGTTTTCCTCGCCAAAGGATTCGTGCTCAACATCTTGAATCCTTTTGTTTGGTTTTTCTGGTTCTCAGCCGTGGCGATGGTGGCGGGCAACATGGGCGGCAACAAACTCAGCACTTTCGTGTTTTTTGCCATCATTCTCGGCACCACCCTCTTTTTGGAACTGCTGAAGGCATGGGGCGCGGCCAAGTTGAAGAAATTCCTCGATGCCGAGCGCACCACCATAATGAACAGAATCGCGGGTGTTCTTCTGATGCTCTGCGGGGCTTACTTCATCATTTTCAGGGGAATAGTCCACTTGTTTTGAAATCTTGGAATCTGAATCATAAATACATAACGCTATGGAAATAAAAACTTCAAATTCGGGCTGGTGGTCGTTCATGGTGAGCGGCTTGGTGGCCATCATTTACGGCCTGTTGGCCTTGTTGCTGCCGAAAGACATCATCAAAACCGTGATGATTGTTTCGGGTATCGCGCTGATTGTCATCGGTTTGGTTTGCCTCATCTTCAGTTTGAGGCGCAAGAAGATGGAACTGCCTTGGGGCATGTTGCTGTTCGAGTCCATTGCTTTGGTGGCTTTGGGCATCGTGGCCGTCGTTTGGTCGAAGGAGACGGTGAAACTGCTCATTTTCGTCATAGGGCTTTGGTCGGTCATCATCGGTGCCTTGATGTTAGGCTCCATCTTGGGTATGCCCCGCCTTGGCAATCGCGGTTTCTACATCGTCAGTGCCATATTGAGCATCCTTTTCGGTGTGCTGCTCATGGTCAATCCTTTCGAGTCGGTCGAGGTGTTTGTGGCGCTTACGGGCGTTCTTGCCCTCGCCTTCGGCATCATTATGATGATGTTCGGCTTCACACTGCGGAAAGTGGACAAGGAGTTGATTCGGTGATTTTTCGACAATTAAGCGATTATTTAGTAATTATGTGTTTTTTTTCAAAATTATGCGCTTTGGTATGAAATAAAAGAGTAATTTTGCCGAATGATTTATTATGATTTTTTATTGATGAAGGAAAAAGACAACTAATGACCCCATTATTTATTATTAAATATAATCAACAAATTAATCAACCTAAAATTCAAACATCATGAAGAAATTCAGACTCGTTTTGGTTTGTGCAATCGCTGTCCTTTTCTTAAGCAGTTGCCACACTTATCGTCACAGCATGAGAGAACCCAACACTTACGTTGAGTACCATGCAGATGACTTCACCCTCTCCGACCAAGTGGTTGGTGAAGCCACTGTTGTCCGCGTAATCGGCATCGACTGGCAACACCTCTTTGGCACTAAGGAAATCGGTTCTACCGAGGCCAACGCCCTTGAACCTTCAGTTGGGACCATGATTCCGCTGATTGGTATGCCCGTCCCCACTGGCGCCAACTATGCCCTCTTCAACATGATGAAGAAGAACCCTGGCTATGACGTTGTGATCTATCCTCAGGTTGAAAGCTACCGTCATGCCCCGGTTCTCGGCACCGACATTTACTCGAAGACCACCTATAAGGTGACTGCTCGCTTGGGCAAACTGAAGAAGTAATCCACTGATTCAGAACCATTGAGCAAATGGGGTACGAGGGACTGGCCACTGCGTCAGTCCCTCTTTTTTTGCCTAATGGCGTGTTGGTGAAAAATCCGTACTTTTGCCCGTTCAAAATTCAAACAAAAATGAAAAAAGTCTGTTTGCTTATCGCACTTCTGCTGTTATCTTTTGCCATGAACGCCCACAATGACACCATCCGTCCGCCCCGCCTCAAGGTGGGTGTGGTTTTAGGTGGTGGCGGTGCCAAAGGTGCGGCCCACATCGGAGTATTGAAATACATCGAAGACATGGGAATCCCTGTCGATTATGTGGCGGGCACCAGCATGGGCTCCATCCTCGGCGGCCTGTATGCCTTGGGCTATACGCCCGAAGAACTCACCCAACTCATTGCAAGCATGGACTGGTCGGAATACATCGGCAACAAGATTGACCGGCCAATGATGTCGGAAGTGATGAGGGGCCGCAACAGCACTACTGCGCTTATTGTGCCTTTCAGCCTTGAAAGCCTTTTCGACCGCGAGTCAAAAGCCTCTTTCATCAGCCAATTGCCGAGTGCCTATGTCAACAATAGTTCGCTCATCAACCTGTTCAACGACTTGTGTGTTGGTTATCAGGAGGAGATGGACTTCAACGACTTGCCCATTCCCTTCGCCTGCGTTGCTACCGACATGATTACAGGCGATGAGGTCGTGCTACGCAGCGGCAGCGTGCCTACGTCGATGCGTGCCAGCATGGCCATTCCCGGATTGTTCTCGCCTGTCGCGATAGGCGACAAGTTGTTGGTCGACGGCGGCTTGGTGAACAACTTCCCCGCCGATGTGCTGAAAGAGATGGGAGCCGACATCATCATCGGCGTTGAGGTCACATCGAATAAAGACGTCACCATCGACGACCTCAAGTCGCTGCCGCAGTTGTTTGCCCGTTTGGTCACCAACAGCACGAGTGCCAAGCGCGTGGAGAATCGCTCCTTATGCAATGTCCACATCATTCCTGATGTCAGCGGATTCGGAATGTTAAGTTTCAAGTCAGATGCCATTGATACCTTGGTGAGTCGTGGTTACAAACGTGCCAACGAATTCCACGACCAGCTTTTGGCCATCAAGCAGGCGGTGGATGCCTCGGCAGGTCATCCTGTCGGCAAAACGCTCCGTGCGCCTCGCGCCATGAACCTGACGCAAGAAGACGTGCTTCTCCAAACCATCACCATCAATAGCGTGAGCGACCGCGATGGCCGCTGGCTTCGTCGCAAAGGCAATCTGGTGGCTGGAAACCGGTACACGCAAGGCGACTTCGAACAGGCCATAAATGTCTTCCGTGGCACAGGCTGCTTCGATGAAATCACCTACCAAATCAAGGAAAGCGACTCCTCCAATTTGAACAACCAACTTTCTGACACTTACGACTTGACAGTCAACGTAAAGCCCGCCAAGCCCCATGTCTTCGGCTTGGGTTTGCGCTACGACACCGAGGAAGGTGCTGCCTTGCTCCTGAACCTTGGCCTGAATGAGAAGAAATTTGCCGGATCGAGACTCAATCTCAACGCAAAACTGAGTTACAACCCGAAAATCAACGTTACTTATACATACGCTGTGCCGTCGTTAGCCAACTTTAACGTGGCTTACGATTACCGCAACGAGCATTTCAGGATAGAGGGTGCCAATAACAGGGGAATGAACATGCGTTACTATCAGCACAAGGCAAGTGGCTACATCTCCCAGTTCCATCTGCTCAATTTCAGCACCAAAGTCGGTTTGTCGTACACTAACACAAACTATGACTTCAGCTCGATGGAGGGAAGTTTCTTGGACACCCTCGTGTTCGCTCAAAACAAGCTGGTGACACCCTTCGTCAATTTGGCTTACGACAACCTTGACGATACCTATTTCGCCAAGCGAGGCATCAAGACGAGCCTGACAGCCCGTTACCATATCGACTTGCATCCTTCCGAAATAGCACTTGATGAAGGCTCGAAAGGCCAGTACTTCTGCCTTTTGTACGACTTCCAATCCTATCTCACACCCCGCAACGGGAAGTTCACTTTCATCCCGCAAGTTTATGGAATGTATGTGTCGGGATTGCCTATGTATTACAACCGGTGGACCATCTATGGCGGGGAAGTGGCTGGTCGTCATTTCGACACGCAACTGCCCTTTGTCGGCCTGACATCGGTATCCAACGCTTTCAACAATTCCACCATATTGCGATTAGACTTGCGCTACAACTTCTATGGCAGGCACTACCTGACCGCGATGTACAACTTCATGGCGCACCTACAGTATCTGCTCTATTATCAATTCTCTTTGCCGGATGCCTTTGATTTCAATGTGCAGGGCGCGGGCCTGAAGTATTCCTACGCCAGTGCGCTCGGCCCCATTTCGCTGACGGCGAATTGGTCGAAAACCAATGTCGGTCAACATTTCGGGCTGTATTTCTCGTTTGGGTACACGTTCTAATGTTTTTTTTGTTTTTTGCCTAAAGGGGTTGTGTTGGCGAAAAAACTGTACTTTTGTCCGTTAAAATTCTTACAAAAATGAAAAAAGTCAGTTTACTCATCGCACTCTTGTTGGCATCTTTTGCCATGAACGCTCAAAACAGCACCAACCATCCTCAACGCCTCAAGGTAGGCGTGGTCTTAGGCGGTGGCGGTGCCAAAGGCGCATCCCACATCGGGGTTTTGAAATATATCGAAGACATGGGCATTCCCGTTGATTATGTGGCGGGTACGAGCATGGGCTCCATCATCGGGGGCATGTATGCCTTGGGCTATTCGCCCGACGAACTCACCCAACTCATTGCCGGAATCGAATGGTCGGAATACATCGGCAACAAGATTGACCGGCCAATGATGTCGGAAGTGATGAGGGGCCGCAACAGCACTACTGCGCTTATTGTGCCTTTCAGCCTTGAAAGCCTTTTCGACCGCGAGTCAAAAGCCTCTTTCATCAGCCAATTGCCGAGTGCCTACGTCAACAACAGTTCGCTCATCAACTTGTTCAACGACCTGTGTGTGGGCTATCAGGAGGATATGGACTTCAACGACCTGCCCATTCCCTTCGCCTGCGTCGCCACCGACATGATTACGGGCGATGAAGTTGTGCTGCGCAGTGGCAGCGTGCCTACAGCGATGCGAGCCAGCATGTCCATTCCGGGCCTGTTCTCGCCAGTTGCCATAGGCGACAAGTTGTTGGTCGACGGCGGCTTGGTGAACAATTTCCCCGCCGATGTGCTGAAAGAAATGGGTGCCGACATCATCATCGGCGTTGAAGTCACTTCGACGAAAGACGTCACCATCAACGACCTCAAGTCGCTGCCGCAGTTGTTTGCCCGTTTGGTCGTCAACAGCACCAGTGCCAAGCGTGTGGAAAACCGCAAGATGTGCAATGTCCATATCATCCCCGACATTAGTGGGTTCGGAATGTTAAGTTTCACGCCAGAGGCCATTGACACTTTGGTTGGGCGAGGATACAAGAGTGCCAGCGGCTTCCACGACCAACTTTTGGCCATCAAGCAGGCGGTGGATGCCTCGGCGGGACATCCTGTGGGTAAGAAGCTCCATGCACCTCATGCCATGAACCTGAAGCAAGAAGCCGTGCTCCTGCGTAGCATCACCATCAACAACGTGAGCGAAAGCGATGGCCGCTGGCTTCGTCGCAAAGGCGGCCTTAAGGACGGAGAACGGTACTCGCAAGACGACATCGAACAAGCCATAAATGTATTCCGTGGCACAGGCTGCTTCGATGAAATCACCTACCAAATCAAGGAAAGCGACTCCTCCAATTTGAACCACCAACTTTCTGACACTTACGACTTGGCAGTCAACGTAAAGCCCGCCAAGCCCCACGTTTTTGGTTTAGGTGTGCGCTACGACACCGAGGAAGGTGCTGCCTTGCTCACGAGCATTGGCATTAACGAGAAAAAATTCAACGGCTCGAAACTCAATTTCACAGCAAAACTGAGTTACAGCCCAAAGTTGAATCTGACTTATACCTATTCCCGCTCGGGCGTGGCCAATTTCAACCTCGCCTACGAGTACAGGAACGAGCATTTCAAGACAACGCCCTTGGATCCTTCGGAAACGAGCATGATTAATTTGAACTACCGTCAACAGAAATTGAGTGCCTACATATCGCAGTTCCATTTGCTCAACCTGAGCACTATCTTGGGCGTGTCTTACATAAGCACCACTTTCGACAAATCGTCCATTGATACCGATACTTTTGATGATTGGTTTGAGCCTAACAGATTTGTCACCCCATTCCTCAACCTCAAGTATGACAATTTGGACGATGCCTATTTCGCCAAGCACGGCCTCTATGCCAACGTGAACACCCATTTTTATTGGGACCCAAAAAACGGTGAAAACAACAACTACGACGTTTCCTTGGCCTTGCAATACTACATTACGCCCAAAAACGGCCGGTTGACCATCATCCCGCAGGTGTATGGCAGGTATTTCCTCAACACCGCCTTTTTCTACAACATGAGGAACAAATTTGGTGGAGAGATTGAAGGCCGCCATTTCGAGAACCAGTTGCCTTTTATTGGCATTAGTTATGTGGAAACGTTGGGACCAGTTCCCTCTTTACTTAGGATAGCCCGCTGCGACCTGCGCTACAATTTTTACGGAAAGCACTATTTGACAGCCATTTACAATGGGATGTTCTCTTATGGTTATACTCATGGTGCCGGGCTGAAATACTCTTTTGATAGCCCAGTGGGACCTATCTCACTGACGGCGCAATGGAGCAATTTGTATGTAAGTCGGTTCAGTTTGTATTTCTCATTCGGCTACACATTCTGAAACCCCGTTCTTCAGCATAAACCGGCGAATTTCACCGGCGTGCCGCCCACGGATGATGACGTGGTGGTTGCCGATGCTGTGTTGCAGCAGGTAAGGCTTCAGGTTCACGTTGAGCGTGATTTGCGTGCGGCAGAAATGGTCGCTGTAGGGCGTTTCGACGGCTTGCGCCTCGGCGACGAAATAACGGTTCAACTGCGGGCCGCCCCATTTAAATAAGGTGTAGTTGGCCAAAGGCAGCAAGCCTTGCACGGCCACCCCGATGCCCGACTCGAAATGCGAGCGGACGATGGTTTCGTTGCACATCGAGAGCGGAATGGTGCAATGCGCCAACATGGAACTCTTGTTGGTGAGTTGCGACGGGTTGGCCATGAAGGCTGTTTCGCCACAAATCCGCTTGACCAAAAACATACTCATCAGCGTTTGCATGTCGCCCTCGCAACCGGCCACGATGCCTTCGTCGTTGAGCATAGCCAGAGCAAGACAACTTGTTGTGTTGCAGGTCTTCACGATGTCGAAGCAGCGGATGGTGAGGGCATCCAAGCGTTTCTCTTGGCAGATTTGTTTGATGGCAAGATAGGTCTTGGCGGCTTCCAACAAATCGGCAGGGGAAGGCTCGCGCACGGCCTTGGCGTGATTCAGTAGGGTTTGCGCGATCTTTTCGGCCTCGTCCTTCGAGGCGTTCCTGATGCCTTCCTCGACACGTTTCAGGTCGATGTCGATGGTTTCGATGCCGTAATGCTGGCGGAGGAAATCGCGGTCCACGCCGCTGGCAATTAGCCAGTCCGATGGCTGGCCGAACAGCCCGATTCGTCCCCGTAGAGAGTCACGGCCGTGACTCTCTACAAGGGCCGATACGATTTCATCATTCGTCCCGTGCAAAATCTTCCCTTCCACCCCGACATTTCCCAAATAGGTCAATATTTCCAAAGAGGCTGCCAAGGAATTGTTGCGCCCGTCGGCAATCATTGTGACGGTTTTCGGTTGATGCGGACTGCACATCATTTCCACATCGACGGCCTCCCAAATGCGTTTGAACAAATTTTCCACGCCGCCGGTGGCAATCATAAAGGCATCGGGCAATGTTTGCGCGGTCGGCGTTTTCGCATTTTCATCGCCAACAATGCTGATTTCAGCATGACATTCATTTTCAAGCCGTTGAATCAGGTCGGCATATTCTGTCCTGACGAATTCGTCGGTTTGGAACGAGGAACGGAGAATGGTTATTTTCATTTTTCAAGGGTTTTCAATAGATGTTCGGGAATCGTTGAAGCCATAAGTCGAAGAAACGGTCGTAGATGATGTATCCGTCGGGAAGGGAATACACAAGTTCCTTGTTGACAAGGGTCTCCAAGGCGCTTTGCACGCTGCTTGCGCCTGAAAGGCTGTATTTTTGGATGAATTCCTGCGCCGTCGGCTGACCGACTTTCCTTTCTTGCGCGATGGCCTTGAGGAGCGAGAATTGGTTGTCCGTCAGGAATTGGATGATGTTCTCGTATTGGGTGGCCTTGCCTAACATCACCAAGCGGATGGCGTCGAGAAGCTGGCCCGAAGTCGTCACCTTGCGGTTTTCCTCATAGAGGCGGTTCAAGACGGATTGGATGTACCATGTGTAGCCGTCGAAACGCGCATACAAATCGTGGAAAATCTGTCGGTCAAGGATGCCTTTCTTTTCGGTGAAGAAACGGTTGGCGAAATCGTAATAGATGTCTTCGTCCAAAGGGAGCAGCCCCATCGTTTCGGTGCTTTGGTAGAAAGGCCGTTGCGGCGAGCCGAACATTTCGGCCATCAGATGCTGCTTGCTGCCCGAAAAGACAAAATGCACATTCTGCGCAAATTGGATATGCGAGCGCAGCAAGGCCTCGGTGCCGGTTTCGGGATATTCGGCCACCTGCTGGAACTCGTCGATGGCGATGAATACCTCTTTGTTCAACGAGGTCAGGTAGTCGAAGATGCCTTTCAGGGTGATTTCGGATTGCTTCGGCTCGATGTTGATGGACAGCGTTGGAAAGCCCGTCAGCGGGTCCATGCCGAGCACGGGTTTCCATGCGCTGAAATAATCCAATGCTTTCTTTTTCAGCGATTTGGTTTTCGACATCACTTCGTTGATGACGGCGTTGCCCAACATGCGCACCATTTCGGCCTGGCTTTTGGTCGGGAAAATGTCGAGGTAAAGGCAAATGGCGTCTTTGTCTTGCTCCTTGATGCGGTAAAAAGTGTTTTGGATCAAGCCGGTTTTCCCGATTCTTCGGGGAGAAATCAAGGTGACGTTGCGCCCATTACGAAGGTGCGCGGCCAATTGCTCGGTTTCCGCAACGCGGTCGCAGAAATATTCGGGGCTTTCATAGCCTTGGTATAGGAAAGGATTGGGCAGTTTCTTCATCATTGTATTCCATATTTTTCGTTACAGGATTTTCGTTACAACTTTTCCGTAATGCAAAAATACATCTTTTTTCAATAAATCAACACATTAAGCAATAATTTTTTTCAAAAAACAGTGAATTTTTTGCGTTTTTAAAACAAAAACCGCCTCAAAAAGAAGCGGTTTTTGTCGATTTTCGGTGTTTTTTATCAATGTTTCACCACAAATTTCATCATTTTTTCGCCAGTTTTGACGACATAGACACCGCTTTCATAGCCGCTCGTATTGATGCGGAGTTCGCTGTCGTTGGCCTCGAATTCGTCCACTTTTTGGCCGAGGGTGTTGAAGACTTGCACCGTGCCAAGGTTTTCGCCCTTCAAGGTCACGAAGTCGTTGGCGGGATTGGGGTAAAGGGTGGCCGAAGCCTCGTTTTCATCCACTGACCAAGGTTCTTCCAAAACAACCACAAAGCTGGCATCAGGCAGGTTACTTGTCAAGGTGACAATATCAGACACGATGCCTTTTGCCACGACATTACATACAACACCTAACTCTTTGGATTCGCCTTGAGGAATGGAGATTTCTATTGGTTCATAGCAATAGATTTCTTCGCCATCTATAATGAAAGCCAGATACTCATATCCGTCATGAATATTGGTGACTATAGCATCTTCAGTAGTGTTGTTGTAAACAGTAATCCAATTTATTTCATATTGACTGTCAACGATATTCACCGTATCCATGCTGAAAGTCAGCGTTTCCTCATAGCAAGGATGCTGCTCGATGCCTTCGCTTTCCATAGCGTCGATGATGGTTTGGGTGTCGATGATGGGATAGATGTCGCGGACGACGATTTCGTGGTTGGGGTTGATGAGCATCACGGTGGGATAGAAGCCTACGGGGATGTCTTGCACGAAGCTGTTGGCGCCACCGGTGCGGCTGATGGTGGGATATTGCACGCCGTAGTGCTCGGCCCAGGCGCGGGCGGCGTCATCGTAGCCGTTGGGCGTCACTTCCATGTAGAACACGTCGTGTTCGTTGCAGCCGAAGAGGCGGTAGGATTCCGTCAGGTAAGGCATGAAGTCGTAGCTGTCGTCGACGAGGAAGAAGTGGATGAGCATCCATTGGCCGCCGTCGAGGATGTCGTAGATGTGGATTTCGTTGCCGTCGATGTCGGTGCCGGTGAAGTCGGGAAGGATCTCATAGCTGCCGCCGGGCGTGGTGGTGACGGGCACTTGCACCACCTCGCCGAGGTTGCCGTCGGCATCGGCAGGCACGGCGTAGATGACGTATTCCGTGTCGGGCGTGAGGTCGGTGAAGGTGTTGGCTAACGTGCCTTCGCCAGGCATACCGTAGGTCCAAAGGTATTCGGGCAAATCGAGGCCAGCGATGCCCATCCATTCCTGAATCTCGGCCTCGGTGGCCATCATATAGCCGTAGGAGGCGCAGTCGGCATTAGGCGTAAAGGTGGCCGTTACCTCGGTTTCAAGCACTTGGTCCACCGTGATGCTCACTTGCGGGTTGTAGCTCGGCGTGTTGCAGTCGTGCTGTTGCAGACCATGTTGCTCCAAAGCATTGATGACAGTTTGGGCGTTGCTGATGGGCCACAGGTCGTTGATGAGGATTTGCCTGTCGGGAGCAATCAGGATGACGGTGGGGAAAGCACCGATTTGATAGGTGTTGCAAATGCCACTACCGCCAGCAGGACCGCCGATGGTCGGGTATTCCACACCGTAGTTTTGGCACCAGTTTTGGCAGGCCGCATCGCTGTCGCGGTCGGAGATTTCCATGTAGAACACATCGTGCATGTTGCAGCCCATGGCGTAATAGGATTCCACCACTTTCGGGGTGGCTTGCTGGCAGGGGCCGCAATTGACGAAGAAGAAGTCGATGAGCACATACTGGCCGCCGTCGAGGATGTCGAACAGGTGGACTTCAGTGCCGTGGCAGTCCGTAGCCGTGAAGTCGACGGCTTGGTTGAGCGGACATTGCGCTTTCAGGCCAAAACCGAGGGCCAGCGCGAGCAAAAGGGTAACAAGTTTTTTCATGTTTTTAAAAAATTAAAGTGTTAAACGGGACAAAGATAGGGATTTTGTTTGTAAAAGTGCTATTTTTGCGGTTGGAAAATGAAAAAAACTATGAATATCACGGAACAAGATAAAACTTTCATGCGTGAGGCCATCCGATTGGCCGACGAAAGCGTGAAAAACGGTGGCGGTCCCTTCGGGGCCGTCATTGTGAAAGATGGAGAAATCGTCGCTGGCAGTTCCAACAGCGTGACCCGCGACAACGACCCCACCGCCCATGCTGAGGTGAACACCATCCGTCAGGCTTGCCGCAAACTCGGCACTTTCGACCTCTCGGATTGCGTCATCTACACCTCGTGTGAGCCTTGCCCGATGTGCCTCGGTGCCATCTATTGGGCGCATATCAAGCGCATCTACTATGGCAACACGAAAAAGGATGCCGCCGCCATCGACTTCGCCGACGACTTCATTTACAAGGAGTTGGAGCAGCATCAGGAATCGCGCACCGTGCCTGCCATCCCTTTGCTCCGCGACGAAGCCATTCGCACCTTCCGCGCTTGGGAGGAGAAGCAAGATAAGGTGGAGTATTGAATCAGTCCCGCAGGGACGACAGAAATTAGGCAGGCGGTGTAAACCCCTGCCAACAAGCAAAAAATCCATATTAATCATATTATTTTGAACCATTTGTTCAAAAAATCGTAATTTTGCCGCCGCAAATCAAAGCCGCACCATCGCTGAGATGAAGACAATGCGTTGACATCGAGGCCCGTGCGGGGAATCATAATCATCTGATCCGGAGGAAATTCAAATGGAAAGGAGAATAGGCTCAGTCCTTATTTATGTGGGAAACCGTGAAGCCGCGCCACAAGTCAACGCGGTGCTATCCCGTCACGCGGGCATCATCATCTGCCGTCAAGGCTTCCCGCGTGGTAATTACAGCATCATTTCCGTCATTTTCGAAGGCACCACCGATGAGATTGGTTCCCTCACGGGCCAGTTGGGTCGCATCGAAGGCATCGAGGTGAAGTCGGCTTTGCTTAAAACTGCTCATTAAATTCTAAAAATCATAAAGTTATGCAATTTCATCCCGAAAAATGCCGCATCCCTGACGAGCCTAACCGCCCGTTTATCTCCTCGGAAGAGATTTGGGACTACATCAACAAAACGAAGAGCACGCCTGAACGTGTGCGCGAAATTATCCAGAAGTCGTTGGACAAGAACCGCCTGACGATGGAGGAGACCGCCGTCCTTGTCAACACCACCGACCCGAAATTGGTAGAGGAAATCAAGGAAGGCGCCCGTGAACTGAAACGCCGCATCTACGGCAATCGTATCGTGCTGTTCGCCCCGCTGTATGTGGGCAACTACTGCGTGAACAACTGCGTTTATTGCGGTTTCCGTTCCTCGAACAAGGAACAAATCCGCACCACTTTGACCGATGAGGAACTCATCCGCAACGTGGAGGCTCTCGAAGACGATGGCCAAAAGCGCCTCATCCTCGTCTATGGCGAGTCGCCGAAATATTCGCCCGAGTATATCGCTCACACCGTGAAAGTTACCTACGCCACCAAGAAAGGCAAGGGCAGCATTCGCCGTGTGAACATTAATGCTGCTCCTTTGGATGTGGAAGGCTTCCGCATCGTGAAAGAGGCGGGCATCGGCACCTATCAGATTTTCCAAGAGACCTATTGCCCAGAGATTTACAACGAATATCATCCCGCCAACACCAAGAAAGGCGACTACAACTACCGCTTGACTTCTATGGACCGCGCCCAGCAGGCCGGCATCGACGATAACGGTCTTGGTATTCTTTTCGGCCTTTATGACTGGCGTTACGAGGTGCTGGCCATGATTCGCCACACCAACCACTTGGAGGCGTGCTTCAACGTGGGTCCGCACACGATTTCGTTCCCGCGCATCAAGGACGCTTCGGGTCTGAACATCGACAAGAAGTATTTCGTTGATGATGAGACTTTTGAGAAAATCATCGCCATTTTCCGTTTGGCCGTGCCTTACACGGGTATGATTTTGACCGCCCGCGAGGATGCCGCTTTCCGCGCCAAGGCCATCGAATACGGCATTTCGCAAATCGATGGCGGCACCAACCTTCAAATTGGCGACTACAAATACCACCACGAGGAAGAGGAGAAGAACAGCGACAAGCAGGAGGACCAAAACCTGCACCGCGAGCAGTTCAAGATTGGCGACGACCGCTCGTTGGGCGACATCATCGACAAGCTCCTCGACCACGACTTCATCCCGAGTTTCTGCACGGCCTGTTATCGGCTTGGCAGAACCGGTGAGCACTTTATGGAGTTCAGCGTGCCGGGCTTCATCAAGCGCTACTGCACGCCGAATGCCATCCTCACTTTGGCGGAATATTTGGTCGATTATGCCACGCCTGAAGTCGCAGCCAAAGGCTGGAAGTGCATCGAGAACAACTTCAAGAATGTCGACCCGAAGTTCCTCGACGAGCTTCAGCGCCGTATTGAGCGCATCAAGGCAGGGGAGAGGGACCTTTATTTCTAACCGCTTTCAATTGTGATTAACTAATATTAAAAGAGGGGGAAAGAATGGATACCCCCTCTTTTTTTATGTTGAGCCTTTAGTAATTACAGTCCTTGGATATACTCGTTCAATTCATGTTTCGAACTATCGTGGTCAAATACGTCATAAAGTAGATAGTATTTGTTTTTCTCGATGCAATAGGGATAGGCGAACTTGGCAAATTCCAGCCGATTGTTCTCAAAAGAGAATAGTCTTGCTATTTGTGCTATCTGGTTGACCATCATCTTGTTGGTTACAACCACTTGTTTGGCAATTGTAAGGCGAGTGTCATCGAAACTCTCGCGCTGAATCATCGCATAGGCTTCGCCAAAGTCTTTGGGTGACATACCCATTGGTTCTGGCTGTATTGGCGGAACAGGTACAGGAATCACCATTTCTTCATGTGGCGTAGGGGGCATGGGTGGTTCTGGCATGATGTTGCCTATGTTCAGGTTCATAACTAACTCGGGACGGATGTCGCCTTGTGTAGGTTCCAAGCCATAAAAGCCGCGATGTTCGATGATTCTGAAACCTTGGGGATAGTGCAAGTCGATGAACTGACCGAGGCAATTTTGCTCGCGATTGTCAAGTTCTACACGGATGTAAAACTCGTCAGGCCAAAGGTTGTTGATACGAATGGAGTGTACCGATTGCTCGTTTTGCAGCACATCATCGACGAAAAGCCAAAACGTTTGGTGATGGGGTGCGACAATGGTAAGTGACGAGGCTTGACCTTGATGATTATGACCATCATGTCCGTGACCTCCATGACCTCGGTATTGGGCCATTGCAGGAAGCGTAACAAAAACTAAGAGATAAAGCAAAAATCTTTTCATAGCGTTAAATGTTTGGGATTGACTTGCTAAACAAAATAACAAAAACTATGCCATTAGGCTGACAAGGACTGGAAATGCATCGAGATCCTGAGTGGAAAAGGATGACCCTTCAGCGTGGGAGATAGCGGATCAAGTCCGCTATGACGGCAAAAAGAAAAAAGGAAGTCATTCAAAGTTGAAAGATTCCAAATAAGATTATTAGATAGTGAAAAAGCCTTCCGTTTAATGGCGGAGGGCTTTTTTTGGATGCCTTACGGCAGAAATCTTAGAAAATCTATTTCAAAATCTTTAGAAAAGCTTTTTTGATTGATTTTGAATTGATTTTTGAAAGATTTCTTGCAACGCAATCCCCATCATAAATTATCCTTAAAATACTGCGTAATCTTGGTAATCAAATGCGCCCTGTCCATGCCGTAGACGTTGTGGTCGTGGCCGGGATAGACGAAATAGTCGAGTTGCTTGCCGTTGTGGATGCAGTTCTCGACGAAGACGAGGCTGTGCTGCCACATTACTACGGGGTCGGTGGTGCAATGGATCATCAGGAGCTTGCCTTCGAGTTTGTCGGTCTTGTTTTCGAGGCTGGTCAGCTCGTAGCCTTCGGGATTTTCTTCGGGCGTGTCCATATAGCGCTCGCCGTACATGATTTCATAATACTTCCAATCCAGCACGGGGCCGCCTGCCACACTCACCTTGAACACTTCGGGATGGTTGATTTTCAGTGAAGTTGACATGAATCCGCCATAACTCCAGCCATCGCTGCCGATGCGGTTGGCATCGACGTAAGGCAAGGTCTTTAGCCAATTAATGCCCGTCATCTGGTCGCGCATTTCGAGTTGTCCACATTGGCGGTGGATGCACTGCTCAAAGGCCTCGCCACGGTCGGCGGAGCCACGATTATCAAGGGTGAAAACGAGGAAGCCTTCTTGGGCCAAGTAATTGAGGTAAATGCCTGCGCCAGCCGTCCAAGTGTCGGTAATCAGTTGGGCGTGAGGGCCGCCATAGACATAGACGATGACGGGATATTTCTTGGAAGCATCGAAGTTGTATGGCTTGATGAGGCGGGTGTAGAGGGTTTGTCCGTCGTCGGCCTTCAGCGTGCCGAGTACGGTTTGGCCGATGCAGTAGTCCTTCAGCGGGTTTTCGGCCTCATGCAAGCGCCTGACAAACTTGCCGTTTTTGTCTTGCAAATCAACATTGTAGGGTACATCAGTGCTGTTGTAGAAGTCGAGGAAATACTTGCCGTCGGCGGAGGGAACCACATCGTGAGTGCCGTGTTCCTTGGTGATTTGGGTCACCTTGCCGCTCTTGAGTTCCATCATGTAGCAGTGGCGTTCCAACGGACTGATTTCGGTGCTGCGGTAGTAGATGTATTTGCCGTTGGGCGAGAAGCCGTTGAAGTCGGTGATGACGAAGTTGCCCTGCGTGAGTTGCTTGACCGTACCTTTGCTAATCGTGTATAAATAAAGGTGATAGTAGCCGTCGCGCTGCGCCTTCCAAATGAATTGGTCTGGGTTGTCGGGGAGGAAGTAGGCGGGACCTTGCGGCTCCACATACTGTTCGTCGCGGTCTTCAAAAATGGTTTGGATGAAGTCGCCATTGAAGATGGCATCATATTCGTTGAACTTCAGGTGGTTCTGTTCGCGATTCAAAACACCAATGTAAATGCGGCAGTTGTCAGGGTTCCAGGTGACAGCGGTGAGATATTGCTCGGCAGGTTCGCCCGTTTTGATTACAATATCTTTACCAGTATTCATATTATAAACATGAAGTGTAACCTGATGGCTCGTCATGCCGGCCATCGGGTATTTGATGGGCTTGGCCGTGGCAACGCGCTCGGTTACGTCCACAAGCGGATAATCGGTTACCATGCGCTCGTCCATGGAATAATAAGCCAATAGCTCACCATTAGGCGACCAGAAAATGCCGCCGTCGATGGCAAACTCGTTGCGGTGCACACTTTGTCCGGCCACCACGCCTTTGGGGTTGTCTGTGATTTGGATTTGTTTGTCGCCATAGGCCACAAAGAGGTTGTTGTCAATGGTATAGGCGACACACATATTTTTCTTGCAAACAGTTTGGTTCTCAGCATCTTGTGGGATAGAGGTCATGGCATCGATGGTTTTTTTCTTGATGTCCATTTTGTTCAAGCAGATGCCATTGTCGCTCAAACCGTAGAAATAGGCTTGGTAGTCGTTGAGCCAAGTCAGTTGGGGAATGCGCGTTAGGTCGTTGACACCTTCGCCTTTTGTGAAGGCGTTCAGTTCATCCAGGGTCAGGAAGGTGTTTTCCTTTTTCGAGGTCGGGTTCATCGTGACGATTTCCTTGTCTTTCACCTGCATAAGGATGTCGGTGTTGCCCACCCATTTCAGTTGGTTGGGGCGTTGGGCGTAAACGTTGCGGTTGTTGTAGGAAGCGTCCTCGGGGGTGAACAACTTCTTTTCTTGCGCCAAGGCTGGCAAAGCGAAAGTCACGAGGACGGCCAGCGATAAGAGGGTCAGGATTTTCTTCATTTTTGTTCAAATTGATATTTTACTTCGTTGATTTTTCGATTTGGCGACAAAAATAGGGATAATTTCAATACCTTTGCCCAAAATTTGACATCCCATGAAAAAGCGCAAAGTCCCACATACTTTTGTCATCGTTTTCTTTATCATCGTCGTTGCGGCGGTGCTCACTTGGATTATCCCGCCGGGGAAATATGTGCAGGAACAAGTCGGCGGCGAAACGGTGATGAAATTCTATTACGCGAATCAACTGCCGGAAAGCGGCCCTTCGACAGGCTCAGTGACCGCAGAATTTCATCCCGAGCCGCAAACGTGGCAGGTGTTTTCGGCGTTCTACAAGGGCTTCGTCAAGCAGTCCAACATCATCGTGTTCATATTAATCATAGGTGGCGCGTTCTGGATTATGAACAAGAGCCGCGCCATCGATATGGGAATCCTCTCGTTTCTGAAATTCACCAAACGCCTCGAAAGCAGCGCATTAATGCGGAAAATCGGGGTGAACAACATCGTTATCATTTTGGTGATGTTGCTGTTCAGCCTTTTCGGGAGCGTGTTCGGAATGAGCGAGGAAACCATTGCTTTTACGCTGATAATCATTCCGTTGGCCGTTTCGATGGGTTACGACAGCATTGTGGGCCTTTGCATGGTGTATGTGGCAGCGCACATCGGTTTTTCGGGTGCTATGCTCAACCCGTTCACCATCGGCATCGCGCAGGGCATTGCCGACATTCCGTTGTTCACGGGTATTGGCTACCGCGCCGTCTGCTGGGCCATTTTGACCGTGGTGGGCATTGTGTTTGTGTTGCTCTATGCCCGAAAAGTGAAGAAAAACCCGCAGTCGTCCATTATGTACGAGGATGATGCCTATTGGCGCAAGATGGCCGAGGTGCCCGAAGAGGAAATGGAACGCCACACGCCGCGCAAGGCTTGGTTCGTTTTCGCCTTCCTGACGGCGGTATTAATAACATTCTCAATTCTTTATCCGCAAACCACCCTCAAAATCGGCAACAGCGAAACCACTTTGCCTTTGCTGCCTATCGGGACGGCGGTGTTCGTGCTTTTGAGCCTCGTCACCTTGCGGAAAACGGTGCATTATTTTGTGCTCACGTTGCTTTTCGCGACGGTTTATTTCTTGGTGATTGGCGTGTTGGGCTACGAGTGGTACATCATGGAAATCGCGTCGCTGTTTTTGGTCTTGGGCATCGCCAGCGGATTGGCCGTTGATAAAACTGCCAGCGACATTGCGAAACTGTTCCTCGAAGGCATGGGCGACATCCTTTCGGCGGCGGTCATCGTCGGCTTGGCGGGCGGCATCGTCATCATTTTGCAGGACGGCGGCATCATCGACACGATTCTTTACGGCCTTTCCCGCTCGATGAGCGACATGGGCAAAATCGCCTCGGCGGAAATCATGTACGGCATCCAAACCTTGATTAACATCGTGATTCCCAGCGGTTCGGCCAAGGCTGCCATCACTATGCCCATTATGGCACCCTTCAGCGACTTGATTGGCATTTCGCGCCAAGCCACGGTGGTGGCCTTCCAGTTTGGCGACGGCTTCACCAATATGATTACGCCCACCAGCGGCGTTTTGATGGCCGCCCTCGGCGTGGCCCGCATCCCGTGGGACAAATGGGTGCGTTTCATCTGGAAATTCATTCTCGTCTTGGTCATCCTCGGCGGCATCTTGCTGATTCCCACGGTGACGATGGAGTTGGCGGGGTTTTGAAATATGAAGATTTTGAATGACTTTAGGGCTTTTTCGTGAAAAATATGTATTTTTGCCTCCACAAAGTAAGAGAATAGCACGACTATGGCAAATGTAAGCAGAATGCAGAAATGGCTCGAAATTGTTGACCGTGACATCGATGCCGCTGAATGGATGCAACAGGGAGGCCGGTGGCTTTATGTTGCTTTCGAGTTCCATCAAGCATTGGAAAAAGTCATCAAGGCTTTTTGGTGTGGCACACGCGACGACGACCCGCCTTATCTGCACGACCATTGGCGATTGTTGGAAGGCTGCGGGCTGATAGACAAATTGAGCGACAGTCAAAAAGATTTCATTGAGCAGATGAGCCCTATGTACATCGCTGCCCGCTATCTCGAACACAAGCAACGCATAGCATTGGCACTGAATGAAGAGACTTGCCATAGCATAGTTGAACAAACCAAACAATTCAAGCAATGGATACTCCAAGAATACTCAGCCTTGAAGAAGTCCTCCAACTCGTTAGACGCTACAAGCAACTGATAGCCCCTCGGTTCGACGGACAACTGAAGGTCATGCTTTATGGCTCATACGCCAAAGGTTCTCCCAACCCTTGGAGCGATATTGATGTGGCGGTAATCATCCCCAATGTGAACGACGAGGAATGGCTGCAACAGTCGGTCAATCTTGTTCGCGATGGACATGCGGTGACCAGCCTCATCGAGCCTGTGCTTATGGAAGACCATGAGGATAGCATTCTTTACGATGATGTAATGCAAACTGGAATAGCAGTATAACCATTTGGGCTATGCTATGATTGATAAGACTCGGGCATCCAACGCAATATAGGGTATCATAATCCCTTCAAAAATTCAGCGGCGGTCATAAAGGGCAAGTCGCAGAATTCGGCATAATCTTTCCCGTTGTTTGTAATAATGACATCGCAGCCATTGGCTTTGGCACATTGATATTGCAAAGCATCCTCAAAGTCGTTGGCGAAAAGCGCCAGTCCTTTGTCAAGTTGGACGGCATCGGTGGGAAGCACCAGTACATCTTCGCGCATTTGGGCGACCAAATCATAGATTTCCTCCTTGGGATGATGCCTCAGTATGAATCCCATGTTGGCATACGAAAGGTATGAGGCGCAAATCTCAATAACTCCCGCTAACCCAAGGGCGAGAATTTTTTCCGCTTCTTCGGCACCTTTGCGTCCCAGTCCAAAGTCAAGCAAAATGTTTGTGTCGAGAAAAACGCGCTTCATCGGTTCAAAAGGTATTGGATGTGTTCGTCTTTCAAATCCTCTTCCGTCAGTTTGATGCATCCGCGCTTGCGACGCAGTTTGTCAGGAATGACCAAGTCCTTCAATGTCTGGCTGACTGGTTCTTCCTTTTCAATATCGGCAATTTTCTCCACCGGTTCAGAGAGTTTCCTCACCAACCATTCGCGCTCGCTTTGCGAGAGCATCAGCCCTTGCAGGTAGTTCCAAAGATTGTTCAGAGCAAATGTCGTCATAATCCAGCATTTTTTTTGTTTCCGACCGCAAAAGTAACAATATTCTCCCGACAGCAACGGTTTTCCGGCAGATTTTTGGAAGATTTGTGTCCAGTTCGTGCCAAGCAAACGAATTTCTTCCTACTTTTGCCTTCACAAACGAAAGTCTAACCAAACAATAAACGAATGATTACAGCGCATTGGGCGCATCCGACGGAAATAGAAATATTAAAAAAATAGCAATTGTGCTGTTCTTTGAACCTCAATTTACCACCCAGTCCCTTCGGGGACACCTCAAAGACAAGTTACAAATGCCGTAGTTGCTACGGCGTGGAAAACTTGTTTGAGGTGTGGGCGTGGTAACCCGAGGTTCAGGCAAGGGATTGATTCCACGCTGTTTTTTATGTCGGTTGAAAATGAACAATAACAATTAAACACTAATAAAATGAAAAAGAGATTTTTACAATTTGGAATGACGGCTAAAGCCGTGATGATTGCGCTGCTTTTAGGAGTGGCTGGGAAAACGTATGCATACGATTTTTCGGCGGTTTGTGAAACGGGGCAGACATTGTATTACAACATAATTGATGCTGAAAACCATTATGTGGAGTTGACATATCCAGGAGAGTATTCAAATCCATTTAATCCTTGGCCCAATAGTGATGAAAAGCCCATTGGGATTATTGTTTTGCCTTCAATTGTCCGTTATAATGATAATGATTATTTGGTATCCTCTATTGGACAATGTGCTTTTTATAATTGTAATGGTCTTACAGGTTCTTTGATTATTCCAAACTCTGTGAGTACTATAAGCTCCAGTGCATTTTCTGGGTGTAGTGGTTTTAATGGAAACTTGGTCATTCCAAACTCGGTAACTACCATAGGGGGAGGCTTTTTTCATGGTGCTTTTCAAGGTTGCAATGGGTTCATTGGAGACTTATGTATCCCTAATTCGGTAGAAACTATTGAATCCTATGCTTTCTTTCAATGCAGTGGTTTTTCAGGTAGCCTAATAATACCAAATTCTGTAACAACTATCGGTGAAGGTGCATTTAGAGAATGTAGCGGTTTTGATGGTTCCCTTACTCTACCAAACACACTCGTTACAATTAATCGAACCACATTTCAAGATTGTAGTGGCTTTACAGGTTCTCTGTCAATTCCCAATACGGTTACATCAATTGGTGGTTATGCTTTTTATAATTGCAGCAATTTTAATGGCACATTGAATCTTAGTGATTCGTTGACTATAATTGGAGAAGTCGCATTCAGAAACTGTTGTGGCTTCGCTGGATCTTTAATAATCCCTAATGCTGTCACATCGATAGGTAACAGGGCTTTCCATAGTTGTTATGGCTTTGATGGCATAATCCTGTCCAATTCGGTAACATCGATTGGCGAAGATTGTTTTAATAATTGTTGGGGCTTTACTGGATCTTTGATAATTCCAAACTCAGTAATCGAAATAGGCCAAGGGAGTTTTAGATATTGTAATGGACTTGTTTCTGCAACTATTGGCAATTCATTGACTTCAATAAACGAAAGCCTGTTTGATGGTTGTACAAACCTTTCTTCTATCACAATAGGTAAATCTGTGGAATCAATAGGAAACTACTTTGCATATAATTGTAGAAGCCTCAATACTGTTACTGTATTATCAGTTGAGATTCCAGTGCTGGCATATAGTGCATTCCCTTTCTCCGTTAACTCAAACTATGTTATGTATGTTCCCTATGAATCATTGGAAGATTATAAAACAACTACAAATTGGAGTTTTTATGCACACAAAATGCAACCAATTTCACACACCACTATCTCAGCCCATAGCGAAAACGGTGGATGGCATTTCATCGCCTCACCACTTGCAGAAAACACCGCTCCAACTGAAATCGACGACATGATTCCCACTACTGGCACATACGACCTCTACCGTTTCGACCAAACCGAAAACGCCGAATGGAGAAACTATAAGGCTAACAACTTCAATCTCGTGAATGGCCAAGGCTACCTATACGCCAATGCCGAAGAAGTGAACCTCATTTTTAAAGACACGTTCAATGAGGACGAAACGAAAAATGTGGAACTTGTCTATGATGCCAATGCCTCTTTTGCAGGTTGGAATTTGGTGGGCAATCCGTTCCCCGTTAGTGCCTATGCCAACAAGAGTTACTACACGATGAACGAAGACGGCTCGGCCATCGAGCCGGTTGCGGTTTCAATGGAAACGGCCATTCCCGCTTGCACGGGCGTAATGGTGAAAGCGGAGAACACGGGCGAGTCTGTTACCTTCAGCAAGACCGCACCCGAAACGCAAGGCCAAAACAACGGCTCATTACAAATCGCGGTTGCGCAAACCAACACACGCGGTGCTTCGACAAGCTCAGCAGCCGTTTTAGACAAGGCCATCGTGAGTTTCAACGAAGGTGACGAATTGGGCAAGTTCGTTTTCAACAAGGACAACGCGAAACTCTACATTCCGCAAGGCAATGAAGATTACGCCATTGCCTGCGCCGAGAAGCAGGGCGAAATGCCGCTGAACTTTGAGGCCACGGAGAATGGGGAATACACAATCAGCATCAAAGCCGAGAACGCGGAGTTTGACTATCTGCACCTTATTGACAACCTAACCGGCACCGACATCGACCTGCTCCCCCTTTGCAAAGGGGGCAAGGGGGATTCCCAACCCGCCACTTACACCTTCACTGCCAAAACGACTGACTACGCCTCCCGTTTCCGCCTCGTGTTTTCCGTCAGCGGGGACGCTGACGGCGACGATGGAGCGCCTTTTGCCTTCATTAGCAATGGAAGCATCATCGTTTCGGATGCCAATGCCGATGCCACGCTGCAAATCGTGGATATGGCAGGGCATATCATTGTTAGTGCGGATGTTGCACGCAACATTTCCACCAATGGGATGACTCAAGGCGTGTACGTTTTGCGGCTCATCAAAGGCGATGAAGTGAAGACGCAGCGGATTGTCATCGAATAATATCCATCTTGAACTTGCAATTGAAAGACGGCGCTGGAAGATTTCGGCGCCGTTTTTTTGATGGTCGGGGTGACGATGGTAATGCTGGATCTTAAATTTCCTCCATTGGAAAAATAAGCGGATAAAAACTGCTTATTTGGAAAAGTGATTGTAAATATTTGTTTATCAAATAAATATAATGGAAAAACAAGAATTGATAATGTTTAATTTTGTCTTGTTTTTCACTAAAAATACCTATTTTTGCAAAATAAGCGGAAATAATGTGCTTATTTTTCCAAAAGAATAATGAATATGAAGAAACTATTATGGATATTTGTTCTTTCTTTCTTCTTATTCGCTTGTAATGAGCAAGTTGAAAAGGAACAATGGAACTTGGTTATGACCCAACCCGCCCAAATCTGGGAAGAATGTTTCCCTTTGGGCAACGGACATCTCGGTATGATGCCTGACGGCGGCATTGAAAAGGAAACCATCGTGCTGAACGACATCACTTTATGGAGCGGCGCACCAAGCGATGACAGCAACCCCAAGGCTTTGGAATCGTTGCCCGAAATCCAAAGGCTGTTGAAAGAAGGCAAGAACGACGAAGCCCAAAACCTGATGTACGAGACTTTTGTCTGTGGCGGCGAAGGCTCGGGCCACGGACAAGGTGCCAAAGTCCCCTTCGGCTGCTACCAGACCTTGGGCAACATGACAATTAATTATCATTATCCTAATGCCGATTCTGTAACCAATTATAAAAGAACACTTTGCCTCAACGATGCTATCCACAAGGTTTCTTTTGAAAAAGGTGGCCAACATTATGAGCGCGAGGCTTTTCTTTCGCGTCGGGATGATGTGGCGGTGATTAAACTTAAGGTCCCTGAGCCTGTCGAAGGGCCGACCCAAAACAATGACGGCATTTCGACAAGCCCAACGACCTGCGCTCCGTTCACAATAAGCCTTTCCCGCCCCGAAAAAGCCGAAGTCTTCACCGATGCGGACGGTATTGTTATGCGCGGCCAACTGGACAGCCGTGTTGAAGGCGTGGAAGGAATGAAGTATTACGCTAAAGCACAGTCGGTTACAGATAATAATGAAACGATTATCTATTTTTGTGCCGCCACCGATTTTATGTGCGACAATCCTGAAATCTATGTCAACGAACACCTGCAAAAGGCCATTGCAAAAGGCTTTGATGCCGTGAAAAAAGACCATCTGAAAGCTCACCACGAACTATTTGACCGCGTGGAGTTGCAGATTGGCGAACCAAAAGAGAATCAAGACCTTACTTTGGAAGACCATCGGAAAGACTTCCTCGTGAACGACGACCCTTGGCTGCCCGTGTGTTATTTCCATTTCGGGCGTTATTTGCTCATCAGTTCCACCCGAGAGGATCTTTTGCCGCCCAACCTGCAAGGGCTGTGGGCCAACACCATACAAACCCCTTGGAACGGCGACTATCACCTGAATATCAATGTCGAAATGAACCACTGGCCGTGCGAGGTCTGCAACCTTTCGGAACTGCATTTGCCCTTAATCTGTTTTGCCGAAGGGCTGATGCCTTCGGGAAGCAAAACCGCCCGCGACTTTTACGGAGCGCGAGGTTGGACGGCGCATGTGGTCTGCAATCCGTGGGGCTTCACCGTGCCGGGCGAGCATCCCTCCTGGGGCGCAACCAACACGGGCGGGGCTTGGTTGGCTTTGCACGCTTGGCAGCATTACGAGTTTACTCAAGATGTTGATTTTCTGCGAGAAGCCTATCCATTAATGAAAGAAGCCGCGCAGTTTTTCCTCGATGCGATGATAGAGGAACCCGAACACGGCTGGCTCGTCACCGCCCCGACCACTTCCCCCGAAAATGCCTTTTGGCTCAACGACAGCACCGCCGTCAGTGTATGCATGGGCAGCACGATGGATGTGCAGATTGTCAGTGAGTTGTATGATGCAGTTTGTCAGTCGGCGGAGATTTTGGGTGTGGATGCGGCTTTTGCTGAAAGCCTGCAAGCAGCGAAATCCCATTTTCCGCCGATGCAGGTCAGCGAGGCGGGTTATTTGCAGGAATGGCTGAAGGATTACAAGGAAGTGGAGCCGAAGCACAGGCATGTGTCGCACTTGTTTGGGCTGTATCCCGGCACGATGCTCACCCAATCGAAAACGCCGGAATTAATGGATGCCTGCCGCGAGACCTTGCGCCGCCGTGGCGACGAAGGCACAGGCTGGTCGAGGGCGTGGAAAATCTGTTTTTGGGCACGCCTCGGCGACGGCGACCATGCTTATCAACTCTTGAGAAACCTATTGGAACCCGCTATCCGACCTGACGGCAAGCATCGTGCAGGCACCTATCCCAACCTCTTTTGCGCCCATCCACCGTTCCAAATCGATGGCAACTTCGGCGGCACGGCTGGCATCGCCGAGATGCTTTTGCAAAGCCATGATGGAAGAATTGAATTGCTCCCCGCTTTGCCTTCGGTATGGAAGGATGGCCATTTCAAAGGGCTTTGCGCCCGTGGCGACAAGGTGGTGGAATGTTCTTGGAAAGATGGGAAGGTCAGGCGTTATAAAGTGACTTCGCGGTGAGGTGTTTAGAGAAAACAAATCTTCATTTGCGCATCAGACGGATGAACCAATCTTCATCGGGGCTGAACCCCCAGAAGGTTTTGCCGTCGCCGCCTAAATCCCACGGGTCTGTAACTTCAATTGGTTTGTTCGGCAGTCGGTCATATTTGCCTTTGCCCATCATCATTCGTTCGCGGCGGCGAAACTTGCGGTTGCAGAATTGTTTTCCACGCTTTTGTGACTTGCAGCAGCAACAGGTGCTGGCAGGTGACTTTTTCTTGCTTCTACTCATTGTGTCTCGAATGTTGCGAGCGGTCGCCATGTCTATTTGCGCCACTCAGTTAAACATTACGAGACTAAAGTGTTTAGTTGATGTATCATGCTTATCGTATTTTAATTGCCTAATTCCTTCAAAAACTCTGTGGCAGTCATAAAAGGCAGGTCGCAAAACTCGGCGTAGTCCTTACCATTGTTCGTTATGATGACATCGCAGCCGTTGGCTTTGGCGCATTGGTATTGCATCATGTCTTCGAAATCTTGTACTGGACCAAATGCCATACTTTCAATGAATTGCTCGTTGTCCATTGGCAGAATCTCAATGGCATCAGCAAGATTCTCAAAAATCTGGTGAATGTCTTCTTTTGTGCGGCGGCGCAGAAGATAAGAAAGCGTTGAAAATGACATCACCGCAACACAAGTTTGGATTATGTTGGCACGACTCATGTCCAACAGCAGATTGGCTTCTGCCCCATGTTGACGAAACTCTATGGCATCCATCAGAATGTTCGTGTCGAGGAAAACGCGCTTCATCTCATGTGTTTTTCTATGATGTAAAATGTCCGCTCGTCCATGTCTTCAGCCGACAGATTCAAGCGCGTGGCTTCTTCGCGTTGCTTCTCGGTCAGGCGGCTCCAAGCCTCCAACTTGTTCCATTTGAGCCCAGTGGTCGAGTGTTCGCGAAACCATTTTGTCTTTGGCGATTCGGGGACATTTAGTTTTCTGCGTATCTCGTCAATGTCGCTTTCCTGCTCATTCATCGTCTCTATCAGGAACATGACCACTATCCGCTTTTCCTCATGGCTCATGGCCTGTAATAAAGCCATATATGGAGCCATAGGTGTCTCTGTGATTTTTTGTGCCAATGTTGTCATTATCTATCCTTCTTAATTTGCCGCAAAATTACCAATATTCTCCAAATGGAAACGGCGTTTCTGGCAGATTTGTGAAAGATTTGTTTTTTTTCCTCCACCCAAAAGAAATTTTATCTATTTTTGCCCCGCCTTTCCGGGAGAAATCGGAACGGCCAGAGAAAGCGCATTCTTCGCTTTGTTCCTCGACTGTGGACTTGCACACTCACAAATGAAAGGAAGGTTGTTGAAGGGTAGTTGCTTTCACTGTTATGTTGGCGTGTTATTTACTCAACATAATCAGTGGAGCAGTCCCGTTATTCATTATTTTTCTTTTCAGGGAGTGCAAGCCCAACAGTCGGAAATAAGGATAAGTTTGGGAGGCTCCGCTCTCTTTGCCTGTGATGAATCACGCCTTTTTGAGTCTTGGAGGCAAAACAAAAACAAACAAATCTATGAAGTATTTTGGTAACAACCCGAAAGGGCAAACCTATGAGACTCCGAAAGCGGAGATCATAGAAATCGAGGCCCAAGGTGTCTTATGTAGCTCTGCAGATGGCACAAGAGGCGGAACGGAAAGTATGAACCTGACCAATATTAATTGGCCATAAAATCAATGCGTTATGAAGAAATTAACACTATCAACGATTGCATTATTGAGCCTTCTAATGCTCTTTTCGTGCAACAAGGACAAGAAAGAGGCTGGAAAAACTGTTTTCACGGCTTCAATTGAACAACAAGGTGGACAAGGCAATGCCAAGACGGCCCTAAACCCAGCAAATGGACAAATTAAATGGCTATCAGGTGACCAGATTGTCATAGCCAATGGTAATGGAGAGACCTCCGTTTTCAATCTTCAATCGGGTGCGGGTACTACAAATGGAATGTTCAACACATCAGACGAATTTGATTTGACCGTGCCTTTCAAAGCGGCATATCCTTCAAGTGCTGTAATTAATGGTAACAAGGTGAGTATTGATTTGCCTTCCACACAAAACCTTGGCATGAATGTTGGCACTTTTGCAAATGGTGCCAACCCCATGGTCGCGTGCTCTGATAATGAAAACCTGTCTTTCAAAAACCTTTGTGGTGGTTTGGGTATCAGACTTCAAGGAGACAATGTGCACATTGATGGCGTTCGAATTACATCTTGCGATGAAAACGAAAAACTCAATGGTGCCTTTGAAGTGATTGACTGCACTGTAGATGAACCAGTGTTGGTTCCTGCCGAGGGAAATACGGGCACAAATGTAATTACCTTGACTTGTGATGTGACACTTTCCGCTACTACTACATCTGAATTCTTCATTGTGTTGCCAGTGGGTACTTTGGCTCAAGGCTTTACGATGGAAGTGCTTAATGGCGAAGAGGTTCTTGCTACCGAAGAAATGGATAGTGGCTTGGCTGAAGTGGTTCGTAACGGAATAAAATGTTTGAACACCTTGCAAATTGAGGGCGAACCAAATTATTACCAAGTATATGGTAGTACAAATCCATACGACCAGATTATTGCTTTGATATATACTCAAGACCATGACAGTATTATGGTGTATGGTGACAAAGATGCCAATGCGAAACCTGTAAACGTAAGGGAATTAATCATTCATCAACATGATGCAGAAGGCCGTACTATCATTAAATTTGATGACCAAAACCGTCCATACGACTACATTGCGCCAAACGGTGTAAGAATGTTGCTTGAATGGCTTGATGAAAGTTCTGCTGCCTTAACTCTGATTTATCCTGAAACTGGTGAACAGTTGAATACGATTGTTTATTTTGATGAAGGAAGGCAGGAGAGAATATCACATACTTCAAATTCAACTAGAAATGGCAATGTTTCCATGACAATAAACGATAATCCGATAATAAAGAATGAGTTGTATCATCCTAGTTCAAAAAGTGTGCAAGGTTCTCTTTATGGAACTGCATGTGGTGGTATGCAAGGCTATGGAACATATTGGGTGAATGTTTATAAAGAAATTGGAGTTTACGACTATTTTATTGGGTCTTTGCCCTGTTCACATTATGTAGATAACAGGTACATTTATACGATTCCTGATGGCCTTTTTACCCATCATAATATAAATGCTGCTGATATTTGTAATGATGTTTTAGGAGCATTAAATGATTACGTATGTCCAATAATTGAAGGAGCGGGGCCTGCAGGAATACAATACATTTGTGTTTCAATCTCAGCAGCCATTGCTTCCGCAGGTGTTTCTGCTCCAGCGGCAGCAGCATTCCTTGTGGTTTGTGAAGGTGTTAGTGCAGCTCTTACATACTATTGTAGCACGTTAGGTTATTCACCATCTCCTGGTGCCCCAAGTTTAAGTGAAGTTTTCTGTGAATTGTTTAGAGCACTTGATTTTAATTGGACTGATCCAATCAAATTGGTTCCTGTTTTGAACGCACTACCTCATAATGTATATGGGTCTGGAATTTGGTACGAATATGGAACTGGTTCACCAAGTCCTCTTTATGTAGATAGCGGCGGTGATCCGGCTATTAATTCATTTGAATTGATACCTTCAGCACCAGTGGCTTATCAAGGTTATGAAGCCATAGCCCATCTTTCATGTCTGCCAATAGGTACTCTAATTACGATGAGCATTGTTGGAACTGATGGCTATACTAATTCACAGAGCCAAACCATTCAAACAGATAATCCATATTTTGATGCTACATTATATGTGCCTGGTTCTTATTCTGGTGTATATGATGTTTGTACGGTAGTTGTTACACCACCAGGTGGTCCATCTCTAACTAAAACAGCATCACTTGTGTTTCAATAATTGAACGATTTAATGCATATTAGTCACCCCTGAAGTTCTGTAACGGAGCAAATAGGGGTGGCTTTTTTGTCTTTCCGTTCTTCCGAATTCGCAAATCCAAAAGTCCTGAATACCAACATTTTCAATGCACTAATGATTAATGCGGCAGCCGTGGTACGACACTCATACAGCCTGAGCAGGATGGTGTAGGGCTGTCACAAGGTTGCTGAGCCTGTCGAAGCACCGTGGCAGCTGCTTTTGTTTATGGTTGTATTGGATGATTTGTTCCGACAATAACACTCAAAAGTGTCCATATCTCAACAAAATTTCGAGTTATGGACACTTTTTGTGATTTATAAGTGTCCGTATCTGTGTTTTTTTGTATTTTTGTCGGCGTAATTAATCGGACAATATGAACAGGATTATTGCAAGAACAAGCGAAATTGACACGCTGGAACGGAAATTCAACTCTGGGAAGTCGGAGTTTGTCATTGTTTATGGCCGTCGCCGCATAGGAAAGACTTTTCTGGTGAACAATGTCTTCGCCGATAGGCTCACCTTTGCTTATGTCGGGGCGAGAAAACAGAAACCGAAAAAACAACTTCAGCGATTTGCCGAACAACTGAAAGCCTATAGTGGCTCTCCATTTGCTCCGGTTCTGGCCAATTGGGATGAGGCTTTCCAAGCCCTTCGGACGTTGATAGAAAGCAAGCCGAAAGGAACCAGAAAGGTTGTCTTCTTCGATGAGATGCCTTGGATTGATACCCCACGGAGTTCTTTTGTGGAAGCACTTGAATATTTTTGGAATGCTTGGGCGGCGCAACGCAACGACATCCTTTTCATTGCTTGTGGGTCGGCCACCTCATGGATGGTGAACAAACTGGTCAAAAACAAGGGTGGGTTGCATAATCGAATCACGGAACAAATCTATCTGCGGCCTTTCCGATTGGGTGAATGTGAGGAATACCTGCACGCAAACGGATGTCTATGGGACAGATACACCATCCTTCAGTGCTATATGGCCTTGGGCGGCGTACCTTATTATATGAGTTTGTTGAACCCAGAGCAAAGCCTTGCACAAAACATTGACCGTTTGTTTTTCGTCAAAAATGCCCCGATGCGCGAAGAGTTCGATGAGCTTTTCAACGCTTTGTATAGCCATGCCGACAAATACATCGCGGTAATGAACGCTTTGTCGGAAAGCAAGAAGGGGTTGCTTAGGGCTGAGATTATCGAAAAAACAGGGCAATCGGGAGGCAGGCTCACCAAAGTGCTTGAGAATCTGGAGCGCTGCGATTTCATTGAAACTTACTCGCAATACAAGGCATCTGTGCGCAATTCGGTTTATCGCATTTGCGACCCATACACATTGTTTTATTTCAAGTTCTTGGATGGGAAAAATACCAAAGACGAACATTGGTGGACAAACAACATGCATTCCCATTCGGTGGAGTCGTGGCAGGGATTCAGCTTTGAGACCATCTGCATGACACATCTTGAACAGATCAAGCAAAGGTTGGGTATCGGTGGAATATCCACTACGACAGGCACTTGGAGGGTGCTGGGTGATGAAACCGAAAAGGGAGCACAAATCGATTTGGTGATTGACCGTTCAGATAGGGTTATTAATCTATGTGAAATGAAATTCTCGGAGGCACCATATACCATCACCAAGGATTATGAGGAAAAGTTGCGCAATCGTTTGGCCATCTTCAAGGCGAAGACCAAGACCCGAAAAAGCCTTGCTACAACTATGGTGACCACTTACGGCGTTATGCGCGGTATTCATTCCGGCATTGTCCAAAACGAGGTTGTTATGGACGATTTGTTCCGACAATAGCATTCAAAAGTGTCCATATCTCTACAAAATTTCGAGTTATGGACGCTTTTGCGACTTTCCTTGGTTCCCGAATAATCCCAATATTAAACCCGTTCTTCTGAATTTGCAAGTCGTAAGGCTTGAATATCAGCAATTGCTATGCGCGAATGAATCATGCGGCTGCCGTGGGACGACAGCCCCACAGCCCAGACGGTGTGGTGTAGGACTGTTACATTGTAGCAGCCGGTTGTTTGTGCCACATTTATGACCATTCTGAAAGGCAGGTGGAGCGTGGCACAACCTCTGCCGATAAAAACACGGATTCATCGTTTCCCAATGGAAATAGTAATTCTGATAGCGTTTCATCAATCACCTATTAAAAGAAAAAGTTATGAGGTAAATGTACTTTATCTGAAAAAAATGTTTGAGATAAAGTACAAAAAGTTAGCACTTTTTTTGTTTTTGGTATGGATTTTTCAATACCTTTGCATCGTGATAAAAAGCATTTGGCATGAAAACTTCCAAGATAATAGCCCGTGAGGCGGAAATGGCGGAATTGAAACGGTGTTACGAAAGTAACCGCTCGGAGTTCGTGATTGTGTATGGCCGAAGACGTGTGGGCAAGACTTTCCTTGTGGATACGTTTTTTGACAAGAAGTATGATTTTACATACGTTGGTGGACACAAGTTGTCGAAGGTCAAGCAACTTCGTGGATTTGCGAAGGCTTTGAAAAAAGCGGCGGGACTCAAACTCCAGCCCAAATTCTCTTCTTGGGAAGACGCCTTCGATGCGTTGGAGGAATATATTGAATCCCTCCCCGATGAGAAACGAAAAGTGATCTTTATAGATGAGATGCCGTGGATTGACACGCCTCAGTCGGAGTTTGTGGAAGCATTGGAGTCGTTTTGGAATGGTTGGGGCGCACGCAGAAAGGATGTCATGTTTGTTGCCAGCGGCTCTGCTTCTTCTTGGATGATGGATAAATTGGTGGATAATCCGGGAGGCCTTCATGCGAGAATCACCAACAACATCTATATTCGTCCTTTTACGTTGAAGGAAACAGAGGAATATCTGTTCAGTCGAGGTATCAGATGGAGTAGATACCAGATTCTTCAGTTGTATATGGTAATGGGTGGTATTCCTTTCTATTTGAGCCTGTTGGATTCAGGACAAACGCTCATTGGAAATATAGACCGTTTGTTTTTCCGTAAGAATTCGGAACTTCGAACCGAGTTTGATGAACTGTATAACGCAGTTTTCAATAAAGCCGACAAATACCTTGAGATAGTGTCTCTTTTGAATGGGAACCACGACGGGATGACCTATACAGAACTTCAGGAATCCAGTTCTCTTGAAGGCGACCGATTGACCATTGTGCTGAAGAATTTGGAGCGTTGTGATTTTATTGTTTCGTACCAGCAGTATGGTAACAAGTCGAGGGGGACGCTTTATAGGCTGGTGGATTTTTATACCCTTTTCTACTACAAATTCATTGATGCTTTGGATAGCAAAGATGAGCAATGGTGGACACATAATTACAATTCCCATTCCGTGGAGTCATGGCAAGGATATGCTTTTGAATTGGTCTGCCTTACACACTTGCCGCAAATCAGGAAAAGCCTTGGGATTTCCGGTATCTCCACATCGGCTTCTTCGTGGCGTTATACTCCGCCCACGAACGAGAAAGGAAAAAGGGCACAGATAGACCTTGTCATCGAAAGAGGCGACCGAACCATCAACCTTTGCGAAATGAAGTTTTGCGTAGGCTCTTATACTATCAAGAAAAACTATGCAACAGAGATTCGTAGCAGAATGCAACTGTTCAAGGACAAAGAAAAGACGGCTTATGCGTTGAATTGCACTTTCGTCACCGCTTTCGGTGTTGCAGAAGGCGTTAACAAAGATATAGTGGACTCGGAGGTGACTGCGGAGGATTTGTTCAGTTGAGTGCCTTCGCCCCAAGTTCCCTGATAATCCCAACAGCAAACGGAAAAGAAGTCAAGAAAGTGCAAACATCAGCGGCAGCTTGGGCGGCTTCGAGGCCTGTGATGCCAAACAGCCACGGCATGATGAAGACCGCAGGGAGAAAATACAAACCTTGTCGGCACATCGAGAGCAGGGTAGCTTGCCAGGTGTACCCGATGTTTTGGAACAGCATGTTGGTCATGGTGCAAAGGCCCATCAAGGGGAAGGCGATGCACTGCCAACGCATGGCCTGACTGCCTACGCGAATGAGTTCGAGGTCTTCGCCACGGAACCACGAGATGATGTCGGGGGCAAAGGCATAGACGACCGCACCCAAAACCAACAAAAACACCGTGGAAAGTTTAATGCAGAACAGATAACTCTCCTTGACGCGACCGTATAGTTTGGCGCCAAAATTATAGCCGCACACGGGCTGGAAACCTTGTCCGAAACCGATGACGATGGCAAAACAGAACATCATGACGCGCGAAACGATGGTGAAGGCTGCCACAGTGGAGGCTTCGTTGCCGGGCAGGGCATAGTGCACGGCCATGCGGTTGAGGCTGATGGTGGCCACCACCGACAATGCCTGACGCATCAGCGAGGGCAGACCGCCGCGCGTGATTTCCTTATAATAATATAAGGTAGGGGTGAAGTTCTTGAACTTGATATGCACATTGCCTGGACGCGAGGTGCCCCAAAGCAAGACGCACCAACCAAAGCATTGGCTCACCGCCGTGGCCAACGATGCTCCACTGACGCCTAAGTCTAGCACAAAGATAAAAATCGGGTCAAGAAGGATGTTGAGGATGGCACCTGAGGCAATGCCGATCATGCCGAAACGGGCGTTGCCTTGCAGTCGCAGTTGGTTGTTGAGGGTCAGCGACGACATCATGAAAGGCGTGGCCATCAGAATGAAACGGAGGTAGTCGTTGGCGTAGGGCAAGATGCTGTCGGTGGCACCCATCGCTCTTGACAAAGGCGAAATGAACACAAGGCAAACCGCACCCGCCAAAGTGCCGATAATCAACGGGGTGAAAAAGCCCGTGGCCGCCATTTTGCCCGCGTTTTCGCCATGTTTGGCTCCCAAGGCGCGCGAAATATAGTTGCCCGAACCGTGCCCGAAAAAGAATCCGCAGGCGTTGATGAAAGCCATATAAGCGAAGGAGACACCCACACCTGCCACCGCCTCCGTGCTGAGATGACCCACGAAAAACGAGTCCACCATATTATAGATGGTGGTCACGAGCATACTGATGATGGTTGGCACGGCCATCTTGAGAATCAGCCTTTTGACGGGCCGCTCGGTCATCATCCGATAACGCTCGTTGAGTTTCCTTTCGTCGTTGATGTTGGACATAGTTGGCAAAATCGGGCGCAAAGATAGCCATTCTTCGTGTCACTTTGTCACTCCAACTGACAAAACCCTGCCATTTTCCACTTTGGCACGAAATGTGACTAATGCCCGCCGTTCAATCTTAAATCTTGAATCATTAAATTTAAAATCTGTATAATTATGGCAAAATTAGCAATCAAACCTTTGGCTGACCGCGTGGTCATTGAGCCCGCCGCCGCCGAACAGAAAACCGCAAGCGGTATCATCATCCCCGACACCGCAAAAGAAAAACCCCAACAAGGCACTGTAGTCGCCGTTGGTCCTGGCACGAAAGACAACCAAATGACCCTGAAGGTCGGCGACAATGTCATCTATGGCAAATACGCCGGCAGCGAGTTCCATCTCGACGGCAAAGATTATATGATTATGCGTGAAAACGACGTCATCGCTATCATCTAATCTGTTGTAAAGACGTAGCGCGCTACGTCTCTACAAAACAACAATTAAACAATTCAACAGTCAACAATTAAACAACAAATAAAATGGCAAAAGACATTCTTTTCAATATCGAATCGCGCGACGGCCTGAAGAAAGGCGTCGATGCATTGTCAAACGCAGTGAAGGTGACCCTCGGCCCCAAAGGTCGTAACGTGGTCATCGAAAAGTCGTATGGCGCTCCCCAAATCACCAAGGACGGTGTGACGGTCGCCAAGGAAATCGAGCTCCTCGACCCCGTTGAGAATATGGGTGCCCAGTTGGTGAAGGAAGTCGCTTCCAAGACCAACGACCTCGCCGGTGATGGTACCACCACCGCCACCGTTTTGGCCCAGAGCATTGTGGCCACGGGTCTGAAAAACGTTACCGCCGGTGCCAATCCTCTGGATTTGAAACGCGGTATCGACAAGGCTGTTGCCGCTGTGGTCGCTTCGCTGAAGAAGATGTCGGTGAAGGTCGATGGCGACAACGAGAAGATCAAGCAAGTGGCTACTATCTCTGCCAACAACGACAGCGAAATCGGTGGCCTCATCGCCGAGGCAATGGGCAAGGTGAAACAAGAAGGTGTCATCACCGTTGAGGACGCCAAGGGCATCAACACCTACGTCGACGTTGTCGAAGGTATGCAGTTCGACCGTGGCTACATCTCGCCTTACTTCGTCACCAACACCGAGAAGATGGAAGCTGTCTATGAGAATCCTTATATCCTCATTTACGACAAGAAGATCTCCGTGATGAAGGACCTGCTGCCCGTGCTCGAAAAGACCTTGCAAACGGGTCGTGCCCTCATCATCATCGCTGAGGACATCGACGGTGAAGCCTTGGCTACTTTGGTCGTCAACCGTCTGCGTGGCTCGCTGAAAGTCGCTGCCGTCAAGGCTCCTGGCTTCGGTGACCGTAGAAAAGAAATGCTGGAAGACATCGCCATCCTGACTGGTGGCACCGTCATCAGCGAAGAGAAGGGCTACAAACTTGAGGATGCCACCCTGCAAATGTTAGGTCAGGCCGACAAGGTCAGCATCAACAAGGACAACACCACCATCGTGAACGGTCACGGTGCCAAGAAGGACATCGAAGGCCGCACCAACCAAATCAAGGCCCAAATCAAGACCACCACGAGCGACTACGACCGCGAGAAGCTGCAAGAGCGCTTGGCCAAGTTGGCCGGTGGCGTGGCAGTCATCTATGTGGGTGCCGCCTCCGAGGTCGAGATGAAGGAGAAGAAAGACCGCGTCGAGGACGCTTTGAACGCCACCCGCGCTGCCATCGAAGAGGGTATCATCCCTGGCGGCGGTGTCGGTTTCATCCGCGCCATCAAAGCCATCGAGAAGATGAAGGGCGAAAACGAGGACGAGACCACGGGTATCGCCATCATCAAGCGCGCCTTGGAAGAGCCGTTGCGCCAAATCGTTGAGAACGCCGGCTTGGAAGGCTCGGTCGTCGTCAACAAGGTGATGGAAGGCAAGAACGACTTCGGCTTCAACGCTCGCACCGAGGTGTATGAGAACCTGCTCACCACGGGTGTCATCGACCCGGTGAAGGTGTCGAGAGTCGCCTTAGAGAACGCTGCTTCCATCGCCGGTATGCTGCTGACCACCGAGTGCGTCATCAGCAACCACAAGGAGCCTACGCCTCCCACACCTCCGATGCCGATGGGCGGCGGAATGGACGGGATGATGTAATCCGCGTATGACACGCTTCGCGTCATTGCGAGGAACGAAGCAATCCAGTCCAAAAGTTTTGGAAACGAGCAAAAGGCTGACCCTATGTGGGGTTGGCCTTTTTTCGTGTATCATCGCAAATTATCGGCAATATCTTTATGTTTTGCATATTATTTGTATTTTTGCCCCGATAATTCAAGACAAACCAATCCTTATCGAATGACAGAATAAACACATTTTCAACATAATGACATAAAAGCGTTTTCGCTTTTCTTTGATAAACTCGAAACCTAGGAAATTTCGGTAGTAACATCAAAAAGGAAGAGAAGAACGCTCACGGGCAATACCGTGAGTTTTCTTGTTGATGTTACAGGTTTTCCTAGGACCTCGAGTTTGACAGAAGCTCGCGGTTCTTTTTTTATGTCATTTCCAAAACCTAGAAACACAAGACGAACAAATAACAAACAAAATCATCAAATCATGAAGAAAATTTCCTTAATCATCATGTTGCTGCTGGCCTTTACGATGACGGCCACGGCGCAAAACAAGAAAATGAAAATCGCCGTGATGGACTTCAAGGCAGGTGTGGGCGTGAACGCCAACGAGGTGGAAGGCCTCAGCGACATGCTCATTAATACATTGTACGAATCGGGCAAGTTCTCCATCGTTGAGCGTTCTCAAATCAACCAAGTGCTGAAGGAACAAAAGTTTCAGGCTTCCGAGCTTACTAATGAACAGTTGGCCGAAGTGGGTCGCATCTTAGGCGTGGAATCCGTTTTGATAGGCACAGTGAATTTCCTCGCCGAGCATAAAAATCCTGATGGTTCAATGACGGGCGAATACAATGTGGATGTTCGCGCTGTGGATGTGGAATCGGGCGAGGTGGTGACTACGGCTGGTGCCACCAAGTCTTCTGGCTCAACCTATCGTTCAATGATGGAAAAAATAGGCTGCCAGCTGGCTAAGAACCTGATGGAGGAAGAGCCAGAGGTGGTGGTTGTGCAGCGGAAAGGATTGATAACCAAAGGAGACATCAAAGACAATCAAGGGAATTATATCTATTACTTGGACGGCCAAAGGCTGACAAACAAGGAGTTTTTGGAACTCATCAACAATTGCCCTGAGTCAAGGTATTACTATGAAAAAGGGTGCAAGCAAAGGAAAACGGGAAGGATTTTGTTGATATCTGCTGGTGGATGTGTTGTGACTGGTGCAGCAATAGGTGCAATTGTCGGAGCAAATGGTAATGAGTTTGATTTTGTCCTTGGAGTAGGAACACTAATAGGCGCAGTTATCGGTATCCCTACTTCTTTGGCATCAATCCCGTTTTTCATATCTGGCAAGCACAAAAAGAACAACGCCTACCAAGTCTATAACGAGTATTGTGCCAAGCCCACGGCCATGCTGAGTTTCGGGCCTGCCACCAAAGGCATCGGAATGGGCGTTTATTTGAATTTTTAATCCATTGGAATGGTGGTTGTAGGGCTGCCGTGGTACGACAGCGCTAAAGCCACAGAATTAATGGAAACGAGCAAAAGACCTGCCTCGAAAGGGGTGGGTCTTTTTTCGAGGTTGTCGCGATATGACACCACCTTACAAAACCTTCAAAAAACCACAGTTTTATTCCCAAAATTGCAAAAATCGGAATAATATCGGTATATTTGCGGCGTGAAAACTAAAAAAATCGGAATGATATGAAGTATATTAAGGTTTCGGAAGCTGCCGCAATATGGGGCATTTCCTCAAGGAGAGTGAGAGCATTGTGCGAACAAGGCCGCATTGCAGGTGTGGAGAGAAAGGGTAATCTGTATTTGATTCCAGAAGATGCAGCACAGCCCATAGATGCAAGAACTTATGCAAAAAAGGCCATCAAAAAGACATACAGGCCAATTCTTGAACAGGTTGACGCGCTCAAGAAATCGTTGGATGCCTGCCGCCCCTTGACACCGGCTGAAGTCGAGGCGATAAAAGAGGTTTTCCTTGTCGAGCATACTTACAATAGCAATGCCATCGAAGGAAACACTTTGACTTTGCAGGAAACCGCCCTTGTGCTTCAAGGCGTTACCATCGACCAGAAACCCCTTAAAGACCATTTGGAAGCCGTGGGTTACAAAGAAGCATTTCAATATATGGAGGAATTGGCAAAACAAGACAAGGCGCTTTCCGAATTTGACATCAAAGGCATTCACAATTTGGTGTTGGCCGACCGTCCGGAAGACAGGGGAACCTTCCGCAGGGTCAATGTGCGCATAGCAGGCGGCTTGACGAATCCCGTGCAGCCGTATCTGATTGAGCCGAAGATTGAGGAGTTGCTGAACGATAACATCACTTGGCGCAAAACAATGCACATTGTGGAATGTGTCGCGCTTTTCCATCTTCGTTTTGAGAGCATCCACCCGTTCATCGACGGGAATGGCCGCACGGGCCGGCTTTTGATGAATCTGCAACTCATCAAAGCAGGGTTGCCGGCGGTCAACATCAAGTTTTCCGACAGGAAGCGTTACTACGATGCTTTCGATGAATATGCCACTACCGGATCTGCTGAAGCTATGACAAAAATTGTTGGTGAGGCATTAGTGACCAGAATGAGGGAAATGCTTGAAATGATAACCGAATAATGGAAACGAGCAAAAGACCTGCCTCGAAAGGGGTGGGTCTTTTTTGTAGCATTTCATTTTCCTTTTTTGCGGCAAATTGAAACAGATAAAAATCAGAATAACATAACAATATGATTATCAATAAAAACAAATATAGTTTTGGCGCAATCTCGCATTTTTAGTCAGATTGCGCCAAAAATTTATGCAGTTTTCTGGCGCAATCTTGAAATTATCGTCCTACCGAAGCCCTGCTCTAACTATTTTCCACCTATCCCGCAATAAATTGTATTTTTGCAGGTTATTAATACCTTATAAAACTGCAAAATGACGGAAACAAAAGATAAAAAACCGAGGAAATTCAGCCTTCGGAACGTTTCGTTGAAGAAACTCAACCATAAGTACGATTTTCTCATGTCGCACGACGAGAGCGGTCGGCCCATGCTCAATTTCAGGTTGAACCTCCTCAACTTGGTTTTGGTCATCATCGGTTTGGTGCTGCTGCTCATCATCATCACCACATTTATCATCGCTTTCACGCCTTTGCGCGAGTACATCCCGGGCTACACCGACACCAACCTCAACCGCGAGGTCTATCTGCTCAACTTGCGTGCCGACTCGCTCAGCCGCGAAATGCACAAAAAAGACATCTATTTCGAAAACCTCCAGAAAATCGTTGAAGGTTACGACTTTGCCGCCGACAGTGCCTTGGCCTCGATTAATATCTATGAACCGCTGCCCAAGGGTGTTACCGACACGATTACGCTGAAGAAGTCAATGCAAGACAGCCTGCTAAGGGCAGAATACGAGGCCCAAAACCAATACAACCTCTTCGGCGACGATTACTTAGCAGCCGCCAAGCAAAGCACTTGGGTGAAGAACTTCTTCGTCCCGCTCAACGGCAAGGTTATCAGCGGCTTCAATTCCAACGAAGGACATTTCGGGGTAGATATTGCCTCTGACGGCGACCAAATCATCAATGCCACCTTGGACGGCACGGTGGTTTTCTCCACATGGAGCATCAACAGCGGCTATTGCATCGGCATCCAGCATGAGGACAGCTATTTCTCTGTCTATAAGCATAATGCGACTTTGTTGAAGAAGGAAGGCGACTATGTGAAGGCAGGGGAGGCCATCGCCATTTTGGGCAAGTCGGGCGACAAAGCGACCATCGAACACTTGCATTTCGAGATTTGGCACAACGGCATCGCCATCAATCCTGTTGAATATATGACCATTAATCAGCCTGACGAAAACTAAAAATCACTATCTTTGCGCCGTTTTTTTCACCGATAAACATTACAAACCATGACTATATTAATAAAGGTATTGCAGTTTTTCCTCTCCCTATCCATCCTGATTTTCATCCATGAACTGGGCCATTTCTTGGCGGCCAAGGCCTTCAAGACCCGTGTCGAGAAGTTCTATCTCTTTTTCGATTGGGGATTCTCGATTTTCCGTTGCAAGAAGGTGAACGGCAAGTGGCGCTTCAAGTTCTTCTCGCCGAATGTGCCCGAGAAATACACCACCACCGAATACAAGGATGCGGCGGGAAAGAAACAGAAGAAATACGACCCCATTGAGCTGAGTACTTTGTCTGAGGACGACTGGCGCCGTAGCGACGAGACCGAATACGGCATAGGCTGGTTCCCGCTGGGCGGCTACAACAAGATTGCCGGCATGATTGACGAGTCGATGGACAAGTCGGCGATGCAGCAGCCCCCGCAGCCGTGGGAGTTCCGCTCGAAGCCGGCCTGGCAACGCTTCATCATCATGGTTGCTGGCGTGACCATGAATGTGCTGTTGGCCATTTTCATTTACATAGGCTTGTTGACCAAGGAGGGCGAGCAATACCTGCCTACCGCCGAGGCCAATAAATACGGCATTTCGGTCGATAGCTTGGCCTACGAATTCGGCCTCCGCGACGGTGACAAGGTTTTGGCAGTCGACGGACAATACATCGAGAGATTCCAAGACATTCCCATGCAAATCATCCTCGAAAAGGCCAAGACCATCGAGGTGGAACGCAACGGCAAGGACACTACGATTGTACTGCCAGAGGATGCCTTGACGAAACTCCTCGGCAAGCAAGACGCCAACTTCATCACCTATCGCTTCCCCTTCGTTGTCGAGAAGGTGATGGACAACTCCGCTGCCGAAGCGGGTGGACTGCAACCCGGCGATGTCATCATAGGCATTAATGATATTGAAACGCCTTATTATCAAGATTTTGTGAAGAATGTCAAGCAGTTCAGGAACCAAGACATTGAAGTCAAGGTGTTGCGCAAGACTGACACATTGGCATTGGCCATGCACCTGCCCGACGAAGGCGTGATTGGAGCCTACACAAGAACCTATCTACCTGATTATTTTGAGATTGAGACCAAGGATTACACCTTCTTCCAAGCCATTCCCGCAGGTTTTGTCAAGACCTTCGACGGCCTGTCGGACTATTGGAAGCAGGTCAAGCTCATCTTCAACCCGAAGACTAAGGCATACGAGAGCGTGGGCGGTTTCATCTCCATCGGCAGCATCTTCCCCGAAACATGGATTTGGAGCCTCTTTTGGCGCATGACAGCCTTCCTGTCCATCGCCCTTGCCGTGATGAACATCCTGCCCATTCCGGCTCTTGACGGTGGCCACATCCTTTTCCTGTTGGTCGAAATCATCACGAGGCGCAAGCCCTCCGATAGGTTTATGGAAGTGGCCGAAACGATAGGCCTCATCATCGTGTTAGGATTGGTGATTTTGGCCAACGGCAACGACATCATCAGGCTGTTCAGGTAAGTTTTTTGAAAAATATTTTGTCGGGATAAATACTAAATTCGTAAATTCGCGGTTTCAAAACTACCAATAATGTCGAGTTTGAAGAAGAAAATCAACCATATCGTCCTCATTATCGCCATGTTGCTGACGGCATCGGTTGGCCTCAAGGCGCAGCAGGTGCCCATCTTCACCAACCATGCGAATTCCTACGCCTATGCCAATGCGGGCTTTGCCGGCATGAGCGAAGGCATTAATTTGTTGGGAATTTACCGCCAGCAGTGGGCGGGCTTTGTCGACAGCGACGGCAACGACATTGCGCCGCAAACCTTCCTCCTGACTGGCGACATGCCTATCAGGGCTTTGCACGGCGGCGTTGAGTTTTCCGTTATGCAAGACAAGTTGGGCTTCGAGAACAACGTCAATGTGGGCTTGGGCTATTCCTTCCACCTCGATTTGGGCGGTTCCACCCTCGGCATAGGTGTGGCAGCAACCTTGCTCAACCGCACCGTCGATTTCTCGAAACTGAATCCTAATAACGCCAGCGACCCCATTTTGCAGGGGCTGGGCGAGGAAAGCGCGATGATGGTGGATGCCAATCTGGGTTTGTTTTGGCAGATGCCGGAATCGTTCTATGTCGGTGTTTCGGTCGTCAATATACTCGAAACGATGAGTCAAGCGCTTGGCGAAAACAGCGAAAGCAGTGCCAGTTTCACCACCGACAGGACTTTCTACGCCGTGGCGGGCTATCCGTTCCAATTCGAGGACATGCCGTTGTTCACGTTCATTCCCTCGGTGAGCGTGATGAGCAACCTCGCCTCAACGCAGTTGAACGCCAGCGCCCGGGTGGTTTACAACAATTTGTTCTCGTTGGGTGTCAATTACCGTCCGCAAGAGTCCGTGGGCCTGATGGCCGGCTTGACCATCAAGGACATCACCGTGGTTTACTCCTATGATATTAATACGATGGGTCTCGGGGTTCCGGGGTCGCACGAAATAGGACTGAGTTATTGCTTCAAACTCGACCTCGACCGCACGCCGAGGGACTACAGAAGCGTTAGATACTTGTAGAAACGAACATGGAAACGGATGAATTTGAAGTGTTGAAAAAGCATGTTCGGAGCAAAAAAATGGAAAAAATGTAGAAAAAAGTGTGGTTTGAACATAATATTTGCTAATTTTGTCGGTTTTTTAGAAGAAAACATCTTTGAAATCGTCACGCAAAAATAAACGAGAAAAAGAAATAATAAAATAGTAATTATCTCATTGTCAAGAAGATGAAAAGACTACTGTTCGTATTTTCCGTCGCACTGCTGCTCACGGCCTGCGGCAATTCAAATCAAGGCGAGTTGGTTGGAGTGAGAAAGTCCAACAAGACTTTCAATCAACCTGATCCTTACGGGATGGTGTTCGTCCCGCAAGGCAATTTTACTATGGGTGTAGGCAGTGAAGACATCACGGGCTCCTACCTTAACGAGCCGAAAACGGTTTCAGTTTCCTCGTTTTTCATGGACGAGACCGAAATCACCAACAACGAGTACCGCCAATTCGTGTATTGGGTCAGGGATTCCATCGCAAGAAGGATTCTTGCAGACAACTTCCCCGACAGATATGCCATCACCGAGGGCAAAAACGGCGAAGTGTACGATCCGCCGCACTTGAACTGGAAAGAAAAAATTGAATGGAATGGCAAGGATGCCGAGGTGCGCGAAGCCCTCGAACCGATGTATCTTCCTGAGCATGAGAGATATTTCCGCCGCAAGGAAATCGACACGAGGAAGTTGTACTATTCCTACTATTGGTTCGACATGGTTGCCGCTGCCAAGAAGGATTTCGCCGACGACAAGTTGGTGCAAAACGACCATTCACTTGGCGAAGCCGATGCAGGCATTAATGTTGACCGCAAGGGCGCTTGGTCGAACCGTAAGCAGGGCTACAGCGACCGCTCGGTCTATGCCCGTGCCGAGGTGATTAATGTCTATCCTGACACTTTGTGCTGGATTCACGACTATGCCTATTCGTTCAACGACCCGATGACCGAGAAGTATTTCTGGCATCCGGCTTACGACAACTATCCGGTGGTGGGTGTCACATGGCAACAAGCCCGTGCCTTCTGCGTGTGGCGCACCGAGTTGCTCAACGCCTACCTGCGCACACGCAAGGATGCCGACCTGTCGGAGTTCCGTCTGCCCACTGAGGCCGAATGGGAATGGGCTGCCCGTGGCGGCAAGATGCTGAATCCTTATCCGTGGGGCGGTCCTAACGCCAGCAACGCGAAAGGCTGCTTCATGGCCAACTTCAAGCCGAGAAGGGGCAACTACCTCGCCGACGGTGGCTTGCGCACGCTTGTCGTGGGCTGCTATCCTCCCAATGGCTGGGGCCTCTATGACATGGCCGGTAACGTGTCTGAATGGACCAACACAGCCTACGACCCCAATTCCTACAACTTCACTTGGGACATGAACCCCAACTACACCTACAACGCCAAGGCCGACGACCCGCCGGTTATGAAGCGCAAGGTTGTGCGTGGCGGTTCGTGGAAGGATGTGTCTTACTACCTGCAAGTCACCACCCGCGACTACCAATATCAAGACTCGGCCAACTGCTACACAGGCTTCCGTTGCATCCAGCCTTACTTAGGCCGCAACAAGGGCGACAACCCGAGAATGTCGAGGGTGTATAGATAAATCCATTAAGCAAAAAGAAATCAATAAATTATAAAAAATTAATCAAAGTTAAAAACATCACTAAAATTAATTGTCATGGCAAAAAAAGAACTTAGCAAATTCCAACAATTCCTCGTTTCGAGAAAGTTCAAAACCTTTATGGGCTACCTCTATGGTTGGGGTGCTGCAGTCGTTATGGTCGGTGCTTACTTCAAACTGACCCACATTCCTGGTGCTGACTTCATGTTGGCTCTTGGTTTAGGTATCGAAGCTGTAATCTTCTTCATGTCGGCTTTCGAACCTCAACATGTCGAATATGCTTGGGATAATGTTTTTGTTGAACTTGAAGAGGATTGGGACGGAAAAACGCGTACTCAGTTTGCCACCACGGGCGGCGGTGCCGGTAAGGCTGCTCACACCGATGCTGAAGATGCTATGCTGAGCAAGATGTTTGAAAAGATGAACGTTAGCGAAGATACCTTCAAGAAACTCGGCAAGGGTCTCGACAGATTGGCCGAAAACGCTGGACAGATGGCCGACATCAGCAATGCTATGGCCGCCACCACCAACTATGCCAACGCCATGGACCGCGCCACAAAGTCCATCTCCGACTTTTCGTCAGCTTATGTCCAAACCAACCAGAAACTTTCCGATTCTTTGGGCAAGCTCGACTTCAGCGCCCTTGATGCCAACACCATCAAGAAGGTGGCCAACAGCATGACGTCGCTCAACTCCATCTATGAGCTCCAGCTCCAAGGTGCCGAGCAGACTTCAGCCGCCAGCAAGAAGTTGACCGAAACTATGAACAAGTACATGGATAACCTCACCGCTTCATCACAGAACGCCGGTCAACTCAACCAGCAGTTGACGCAGTTGTCGCAGCGCTTGACCGCCCTCAACAACGTCTATGGTGGAATGTTGTCAGCAATGAACATCAAGGCATAATTCTACTCAAACCTATTGTCTAATATAAAAAAGGAGTAAGAATATGTCAGGCGCAAAAGAAACCCCAAGACAGAAAATGATCGGTATGATGTACCTGGTCTATACTGCCTTGTTAGCCATGAATGTCTCGAAGGACATCCTTGATGCCTTCGACACGGTGAACAATGGTGTGCAGACCACCAACATCACCCTTTCGAATCAGATCAATCAGAAATACGCCGCCTTTGAAGAGCAATACGGCTTGGATAAGGAAAAAGTTGGCCCTTATTGGGAGCAGGCTCAGGCTCTGAGAGAGGAAGCCACCGACCTCATCAACTATGTTGAGGCATTGAAGTGGGATTTGGTGAAGAAGATTGAGGAAAAAGATGCCGCCACTGCGCTTGCCGACGGTCTGTTGAAATCAGCCGACACCGTGCGCTTTGGCCGCAAAATCTATAATGTCAACACCGCAAAGGTCAAGTCGAGAGACAACTACAACCGTCCTACCGAGTACATGATGGGCAATCCTGAAGGTCCGGGCAATGGCGGTAAGGCATACGAGCTTTCAGAGAAAATCAGACGCTTCCGTGGCGAAGTCATCAAGGCTATGGGCCCTGAACACATCCACGAAGTTGGCCTGATTACCGACAGCATCTATGGTACGAAAGATTATCTCACAGAAAACGGCTATGCTGAAAGCCAGATGAAGAAACTCCCTCTCGAAGGCAACTACTATGGTGCAAAAATCAGCTACTATCCGGGCATGACCGACCCTGTCCAGGACAGTTGGGAATACCACAACTTCCACCATACAGTATTGGTTGCTGATGTCACTTTGTTGAACAAGATTATCTCTGAGGCCGAGACTGCTGAGTTGAACGCCCTCACCGAATTGATGTCGGACATCCACGCTTCCGACTTCACCTTTGACGAAATTGGTGCAAGAGTGTTTGCTGAGAGTGGTTATCTGCTTTCGGGCCAGACCTATAGGGCACAAGCTATGGTGACTGCTTGGAAGAACTCACAATTGACCGCCCGTGTCAAACTCGATGGCGGTGCCGAAAGAGAGTACACCAGCAATGCCCAAGGTGTGATTCCGTTGGAGTGGAATGTTGGCGTTGGTACCCACAACTACACGGGTGTCATCGACATGCTCGATCCTTCCACCAACCAGATTGAAGAATTCCCGTTCTCTGGCTCATTCACTGTGGCTCCTCCTGCGGTATCAGTTTCTGCCACTAAGATGAATGTGGTCTATCGCGGTATCGACAACCCGATTGCCGTCGGTGGCGGTGTCGGTGGCGAAATCAGTGCCACGGCCAGCAGCGGTATGCTGAACAGAACAGGAAATGGTACTTACAACTTGCGTCCCGGCGAGGCCAACGAAGTGACCATCAATGTCAGTTCGGGTGGTTCAAGCCTCGGTAGCATGAAGTTCCGCGTGAAAGACCTTCCCAAGCCTGAAGCCCTCATCCGTAACGTGGTCAATGGTTTGGTTTCGAAGAGTGCTCTGCTCGCTGCCAACCGTGTGGAAGCAGAAATGAAGGATTTCGACTTCGACGGTGTCAAGTACGATGTGGTGGGTTACACCTTCCGTTATAAGACCAAGGCTGGTACCACCAAGGAAGCCAAGGCCAACAGCGGTGCCTTTACCGACGAGATCAAGAACGCCATCAGCGGTTCCAATGTGGGTGACACATTCCTCTTCACCGCTATCCAAGTGCGCGGTAACGATGGCAAGACCAAGACCCTCGACACGCCTATCGGTGTTGAAATTAAGTAAACTACTAAAACCCTTATAAGATGAAAAAGACACTTGTTTCCATGTTGACCCTTGCGGTGCTCTTCGGCAGCCTGAGCCTCAACGCCCAGACGACCGACATCAAGCCCCCGAAGAACAGCATCCTCTCCGGCCAGCAGCAAATCATGAACGAAAAGGCTCCTTCGCCGCTTCCACCCATCGACGAGTCCAATGTCATGTGGAAGAAGACGGTGATCAGGGAAATCGACTTCCGTCAGAAGATCAATCAAGTGTTCTACTACCCAATCAATCCGACCGAGGACTGGAGAAACTTCATTACGGTGATTTATGATGGCATTCAAAACGGTGACATCACGCCTTATCGCGTCGAGAACAACATCGACGACATGGTGACTCCCTTGACTTTGGCCGATTTTGAAAAAGAAAACACGAAGATTGGCGACCCGCCGGTCATTTGGAAAGACGGCGAGGAAGTGCCGAACGAGATTGCTTTCAAGGATCGTATGCTCAATGTGACCCGTTTGCGCATTAAGGAAGACTGGTACTTCGACAAGAAATTGTCGCAGTTCTTGGTTCGCATCATTGCCTTGGGTCCTATCGTTGTCGACGACGACGGCGGTCTGTCGCAAGTCTGCTGGATTCCTTATGAGAATTCCCGCGAAGTGTTAGCCAAGGCTTTCGCCTTCAACCGCAACAACTCGGCCTCGCGCCGCACCTATGATGAAGTGTTGCAGAAGCGCATCTTCGACAGCTACATCATCAAGGAAGAAAACGTGTACGACCGTTACATCAACTCCTACGCCTTCAACATTGATGCCCTCTACGAATCGGAGCGCATCAAGAACAAGATGTTCGATTTCGAGCAGAGCCTCTGGGAGTATTGATTTGTTGAAGTTTTATTTGAAAAAAGGACATCCAATGGTGGGTGTCCTTTTTTTGTGACCCATACGACAATACCAATAAAACAAAAAAAGCAGCAGAGAAATCTGCTGCTCTTTTGTCGGAGTGGCCCGACTCGAACGGGCGACCGCTTGCACCCCATGCAAGAATGCTAGCCAACTGCACCACACCCCGATTGCGTTTAACTGCGTTGAATCTTTCGATTTGCGGCTGCAAAGATACGAATGTTTTTTGAATTGTTGTTCACTTTCCGAAAAAAAAGTTACCTTTGCCGAAAATATCTCTTAACCCTAAACTCTAAACTCTAAACTTAGAAATATGGAACATGTTGAATGTCTGATTATTGGCTCAGGCCCAGCGGGCTACACAGCAGCCATCTACACATGCCGCGCCGATGTGAAAACCGTCATTTATGAGGGTATGCAACCCGGTGGACAACTCACACAAACCACCGAAATCGAGAATTTTCCGGGCTATCCCAACGGCGTGAAAGGCCCTGATATGATGGAGGAAATCCGTCAGCAGGCCTTGCGCTTTGGTGCGGAAATCCGCGAAGGCGAAGTCACAGGTATCGATGCCAGCCAGCGACCTTTCAAGGTGACAACGGAATATGACGGCGAAATCTTGGCCGACTCTATCATCGTTTCCACGGGTGCGGCGGCGCGTTATTTGGGCCTGCCTACCGAGGAAGAATTCAAGGGCGGTGGCGTGTCAGCCTGCGCCACTTGCGACGGTTTCTTCTATAAAGGCAAGGATGTCGCGGTGGTTGGCGGCGGCGACACAGCTTGCGAGGATGCCACCTATTTGGCCAAACTCTGCAACAAGGTCTATCTCATCGTCCGTCGTGACGTGCTTCGTGCTTCAAAGGCCATGCAACACCGCGTTTTGAACACGCCCAACATCGAGGTCTTGTGGAAACACCAAACCAAGGAACTCTTCGGCGAGCAACAAGGCTTTATGAAGAAATTGAAAGGTGCCGTGCTCTACCACAGCGACACCAAGGAGGAACGTACCATCTATGTGGATGGTTTCTTTGAGGCCATCGGCCACACGCCCAACACTGCGCCGTTCAAGGGCGTACTTGACATGGATGAGGATGGCTACATCATCACCAAGCCGAAATCGACGGCCACTAATGTGGAGGGCATCTTCGCTTGCGGCGACTGCCAAGACCGCATTTACCGTCAGGCCATCGTGGCTGCTGGAACGGGGGCTATGGCAGGGATTGAAGTGGAGCGGTTTTTGGCGGAGAATAAATGATTTTTCAGACCGAAATAAAAATCCGACCTTTAGAGCAAACCATCCGTTATGGCGATGGTTTGCTCTATTTGGGTTCGTGTTTCGCCGATGAGGTGGGCGGCATCTGCAAAGGCTTGGGTTTCAATGCGATGGTGAATCCTTTCGGTGTGTTGTATAATCCCGCCAGCATTGCGCAGTCGATGGAGCGGTTGCATAGTGGAAAGCCGTTTATTGCTGAGGAAGTGATAAAAGTAGGCGAGGGGCAATACTGCACCTTTAGCCACAACACGGCTTTTTGGAATGTTTCTGAAACTGCGCTTTTGGAACAGGTGAACGGAAACCTGAAAGCGGCTCACGAGCATTTCATGGAATCAAGATGGATTATTGTCAGTTTGGGGACTTCGTGGGTGTTTCGGCATAAGGAAACCCATCAGGTGGTCGCCAATTGCCACAAGTTGCCTGCCCGACAATTTGACAGTGAGTTTCTCACCATGGAGCAGTCGGCGGACTGCCTCGCAAAAATGCTGCAAGCCCATCCCGACAAGCGATTCATCTTCACCGTGTCGCCCTTGCGTCATCTGAAAGACGGCTTGCACGAAAACCAGTTGAGCAAAGCTGCTTTGCTGTTGGCTGTAAATCAAGCATGTACGCAATTTGACAACGCCCATTATTTCCCCGCTTACGAAATCCTTTTGGACGAGTTGCGCGATTACCGCTTTTATAAAGAGGACATGGTGCATCCAACCGAACAGGCTGTGTGTTACATTTGGGAACGTTTCACCGATTTCGCTATTGACCCAAAGGAAAAAACCGCCATGCAAGCCGCCGCCGAATTAAAACAAATGCTTCATCACAGGCCGATGTTTCCTGAAAGCGAGGCATTTAGGAAGTTTGAGGCACTGAAGGAAAAGAAGAACAACGACTTGAAACGTGATTTTTCGAGAGTTTGCATTAATAATTTGAGCAAATAGGGGGAATTTCACAAATTATTCCTACCTTTGCCGCCCAATTTCAACAACACTAATACATTAATAAATGACTGAAAACGAAAGATCTGGTAAGCGTCCGCGCACCAGAATTGGGGAACCGGAAGAGTTCCAACAGAGAAGGTCCTTCAAATTCTATCACCGCGATGGTGACGAGGAAGGGCAAGAAGAGAGAAAATTTGGCGACAAGCCGAGAGGTGAACGCCGCTTTGATGACCGTGGCGACCGCCGTTTCGGCGACCGCAAGTTTGGTGACCGTCCGCGCCGCCGCTTTGACGACGATGACCGTCCGCGTCGCAGATTCGATGATGACGACCGTCCGCGTCGTAGGTTTGACGATGATGACCGTCCACGCCGCTGTTTCGACGACGACAAGCCGCGTGAGCGTCGTTTCCATGATGACGACCGCCCGCGCCGTCGCTTTGATGACGATGACCGCCCAAGGTCGCGCCGTTTTGATGATGAAAGACCTCGCGGAGAACGTCGTTTCCATGATGACGACCGTCCGCGTCGCAGATTTGACGATGATGACCGTCCGCGTCGCCGTTTTGATGACGACAAACCGCGTGAACGCCGTTTCCATGACGATGACAGACCACGCCGCCGCTTTGACGACGATGACCGTCCAAGGCGTCGTTTCGATGACGACCGTCCGCGTGGTGGCCGCCGCTTCGACGACCGTCCCCGCGACCGTCGCCGTTTCGATGACGAGGAAGAGCCGCGCCGTGGCCGCAAGGGCTATGTCCGCGAAAAAGACCCGTTGTATGACCGCCCGAAAGCCACTGGCGAAATCCGCCTGAACAAGTATTTGGCCGACTGTGGCATCTGCTCGCGTCGCGAAGCCGACGACCTCATCAAGGCTGGCTGCGTGATGGTGAATGATGAGGTGATTACCACGATGGGCTATAAAGTGAAGACTGAGGACAAGGTGGTGTATGGCGGCCAGACCCTCAACCGCGAGAAACTCCGCTACATCCTGCTCAACAAGCCCAAAGGTTATATCACCACTTCCGACGACCCGTATGAGCGCGATACAGTGATGGAACTCGTGAAGAACGCATGCCCTGAGCGCGTTTATCCCGTGGGTCGTTTGGATAAGCAAACTACTGGCTTGTTGCTGTTTACCAACGATGGTGACTTGGCCAAAAAGTTGACCCACCCGAGCAGCGAAGTCCCGAAGCTGTATCATGTCATTTTGGACAAGCCTTTGACCAAGAACGACATGCTTCGCATTTCTGAGGGCATCGAACTTGATGACGGCCCCATTGCCGCCGACAGTATCGCATACGACCAAGACGACGACAGCAAGAAGAGCATTGGCATCGAACTTCATTCGGGCCGCAACCGCATCGTGCGCCGTATTTTTGAACACCTTGGCTACGAAGTGACGAAACTCGACCGCGTGATGTTCGCTGGTCTCGACAAATACAAACTTCCTCGCGGCGAGTGGCGTTTCCTCACCGATTTGGAAGTGGTCAATTTGAAGAAGATTTGAACGAATCGACCAAACAGTTTATCAGGGAAAACCTGAACGCCGATGTGCCGACGCTTGCCTTGAAGAAGGCACCCGTCGGCACTGACTTTTCATTGGCATTGAGGCAGATAGCCGCCCGACAGTTGTTGCGAAAGAAAGTGCCGGAGTGGAGCGAAAACGAAGATTTGCTCTTTCCCGCGCACCTTTCCATTGAGCAATGCTCATCGGAGGCTACTGCGCAATACAAGGCCAATTTGCTGAAAGGCAATGCTTTTGCCGACCTCACTGGCGGCTTGGGCATTGACACCTATTATATAGATAGGCACTTCCAGAAAACCGATTATGTTGAGCGGCAAGAAGAACTCTCTGACTTGGCAAGGCACAATTTTTCTGTCTTGAACACGAAGATTGAAGTTCACAATGAAACGGCGGAGGATTATCTAAACCATTGCGAACCAAAAGATTGCATCTTCATTGACCCTGCCCGAAGGGACGAGTACGGACGCAAGACCGTTTCTATTGCCGACTGTACGCCCAATGTGGCCGATTTGCAGGACTTGCTTCTGCTAAAAGCTGAAAAAGTGATGGTTAAGTTGTCTCCCATGCTTGATATTAGCAAGGCATTGGAGATGTTGCATCATGTGAAGGAGGTGCATGTGGTGGCCGTCGCCAACGAGTGCAAGGAGTTGGATTTCATCTTGGAGCGTGGCTATCAGGGTGAAATTCAGTTCGTTTGCGTCAATTTGTTGACGGAGCAGCCAGAAGTGCGTTTCACGATGGATGAGGAGCGGAACAGTTCCGGAAAACTTGCTGAAAGCGTGTTGAAATACCTTTACGAGCCTAATCCCGCCGTGATGAAGGCGTGTTGTTTCAAACTATTAACCCAGCGTTTTGATGTTTTCAAGTTGCATAAAAACAGCAATTTATACACTTCCGACGAGTTGATTCTTGATTTTCCAGGTCGCATTTTCGAGGTGGAAGGTTGGACACCTTATAATAAAAAGGTGAAACAAACCCTGCTTCAGGATGTGGACAAGGCGAGCATTGCCGTGCGCAATTTCCCGCTTTCGGTGGCTGAGTTGCGCAAGGCTCTGAAAATCGGTGACGGCGATGCTATCTATCTGTTTGCCACTACTTTAAAGGGCGAGCAAAAAATCATTGTCAAAACGAAAAAGACCGCCTCTAACGAAACGGTCTCTTAATTCTAATTCTTGATGGAAAAGAGGTCATCTCCTGTCGGGGATGCCGAACTTGACCCACCATGTTTGGTCATACTTGTTCTTGATGGCCTTTTTCACAGTTTGGGTACGGTCTTTCAAGGTGTTCAAGGCTTTGTGGGCTTCTTCACCTTTCTTGCGAAATTCCTCTTGAATTTTGTCCATTTCGGCAGAAAGGGCTTCCAAGCGCTTGCAGTCTTCTTCCATTTTTTGTATCACGCTTTCCTCCACGCCGGCCTCCCGACCCAAGCGTTGGTTCCTTTTTACTCCTGACAGAATCAGTTTCGATTTTTCAAGTTGGTCTTTAAAAATTTGATACATAATGTGTTGTTCCTTATTTTTTCTGGTTTTGTATTCGTTTGCGGTTGCAAATATAGGAAAAATTCAAACTGTTTCCGCTCAAAAAAGGCCTCTTTCTTCTCGCTGTCAGGCTTATCTACGGTCAATTGATTGATTTTGTGGATTTTGGCATTGTCCAACACAATGGTGGTGCGATAGTCTTTATAGTTTTTCAAACAAGTCATCCAATGTCACTTGGCTCTGAATCATCTCGGAATACATTCCCTTGGCCAAGCCCTTGGTGGTAATCATCGTGAGCCAAGAGGCGTGGCGAAGTCCTGTTTCTTTGATGAAAGTATTCCGTCTTCTGTTGATTTTCTCGTATTCTTCTTTGTCGAGTTCGTACTTGTCTTGACTGTATTTGACCTCGCAAACATTGACGATTTTGTCGGCTCGTTCAATGATAATGTCGATTTGGACTGCTGGTTTCGAGGTCTTGCTTCGCCATGAGTAGTTGAGTGTTGAAATGCCGTCGATTCGGAGTGCCCGCTTGATTTGCGGGATATGGGCCATGCATATCCGCTCGTAGGCCAGCCCCATCCAAGTGTTCACTTCGGGCGTGTTGATGTGGTGCGACCAATATTCCGTCTCAATCTCAGCCCTGTCAACGAAAGTCAGATAAAACAGGCTGAAAAAATCGCAAAGTTGATAAATGGCATCCTTGCCCTTGATTTCTTTTTCGCGGACGATGTTTTTCCGAATCAGGTCGCATTGGACGAGATCCTCCAGTTTGTTGCCGAGATGCCCGTTATTGGCACATTTCAGTTCTTTGGCCAATTGCTCTCGCGTCATGCCTTGGCGGCTTTTGCTCAGCGACTTGACAATCTCAATGTATCTTTCGGGGTGTTTGTAGAGCGTGTTGAACAACCGTCTGAATTCCCGTCGCATCTTTGTGTCCCTACTGAAAAAAAGGCGGTCTATGTTCTGTATCAGGCTTTCCCTGTTGTCCAATAAACTGAGATAGTAAGGAATGCCACCGAAAATCATGTAGGATTGGAGCATCATTTGCCTGTTCCAAACGAATTGATGCTCGTTGAGGTATGCTTCCACTTCGTGCAAAGTAAAAGGATGGATGGGCATCTCTTCCGTGAGACGGTCGTGCAAGCCGCCTTTGCTGTCGATGACATGGGTAATCATCCAACTTGTCGCGCTGCCGCAGATGATGAGGACGACTTGATCCTGAAGCGAAGCCCAACTGTTCCAAAAATAACCTATTGCTCCGGCCACATTCGAGTTTTCGGCATCCATAGCAGGCAACTCATCGATGAAGATGATGCAGCGTTCCGATTTCTTCGTTTTTTCCTTCAATGCGTTTTTCAGCATGACGAAGGCCGACATCCAGTCTTGGGGTGTTTCGGAGAGGCCATAGCCAAATTCCTCCATGGCATCGGAAAAGGCGGTGAACTGGTCCTTCAACGAGCCTTCTATGACCCCTGTCATCTTGAAAGCAAATTGGTCTTTGAAGACTTGGTTGACGAGAAAGGTCTTGCCTACACGCCGCCGCCCGAACAATGCAAGAAATTCCGAACGGTCACTTGTCGCGATGGCTTTTAACTTGCTGATTTCAGCATCTCTTCCGATAATTCTTTCCATGGTGGTACTTAATGAGATGCTGCAAAATTACGGTATTTGTATGTATCTACCAAACATTTTGGGCGAAATCTACCCAAATTTTGATAGATTTCGCCCAAAAAGTAGATATTTCGGGCGAAATCTCATCAAAAATACATAGATTTCGCCCGAAATCACATGATGCATCGGAATGGATTTTTTTCAGGCAAAAAGCGTCTGTAGTACAGCGTACCGACATTTTTCCTATTTTTGCACCTCAAAATTCATACGCGCATGTACGCCTTATTTAAGAAAGAAATCAGCAACTTCCTTAGTTCGCTGATAGGTATCATGGTGATTGTGGTGTTCCTTCTCATCACCGGCCTGTTCCTTTGGGTGTTCCAAAGTGATTTCAATGTGCTGAACTATGGATACGCCAACCTCGACAGCCTTTTCATCCTTGCGCCGTGGGTCTTCCTTTTCCTTGTGCCTGCCGTGACAATGCGCAGTTTCGCCGAAGAAAACCGCACGGGCACCATTGAAATGTTGGCTACCAAGCCTTTGTCGGACTGGCAAATCATTTGGGCGAAGTTTTTGGCGGGTGTCGCGCTCGTTTTGCTGGCCTTGATTCCGACATTCGTCTACTATTACTCGGTTTACCAATTAGGCCTGCCCAAAGGCAACCTCGACATCGGCGGCATTTGGGGCTCCTATATCGGCCTGTTTCTCCTGAGTTCAAGTTTCGTAAGCATCGGGATTTTCTGTAGTTCGCTGACTAACAACCAGATATTGGCCTTCATCATCTCGGTTTTCCTCTGCGGATTCCTTTTGATTGGCTTTGAGTTCATCTATTCGCTTTCCTTGTTCGGAAAAGTCGATTTGTTCATCCAGCAGTTGGGCATGAACGCGCACTACAGTTCGTTGAGTCGTGGCGTGGTCGACACGCGCGATGTGTTGTATTTCTTGAGTGTGATAGCGCTGTTTTTGAGTGCTACGAAATTGGTTTTGGCAAGCCGCAAATGGTAAGGAGGTGAATGATGGAAAACAAGCGTAAGAATTTGAAAAAGAACCAGATAGTTTCCTTCGTGGTTGCGGTGGTGATTGTTGTGCTGGTCAATGTGATTGGCTCGTTTGTGTTCACCCGCTTCGATTTGACGAGCGAGAAACGCTACACCTTGTCGCCCACGACGAAGGAGATTCTCAACGGACTTAATGACTATGTTTATTTCAAGGTGTATCTCGAAGGCGAGTTTCCGGCAGGTTTCAAGAAGTTGCGCCGCGAAACAAAAGAGATGTTGGACGAGTTTCGTGCCTACACGAAATACATTGACTATGAGTTTATTAATCCTGCCGAGAGCAACGACCCTGCCGAAATCAAGGAAATACGCACGCAATTGTATCGGGCAGGTCTGAATCCTACCAATGTGAGCGTTCGCAACAACGATGGTTCTTCGCAAGAGTTGGTGATTTGGCCAGGTGCCTTGGTGAGTTACCGCAATGATACTGAAATTGCCATAGATTTGCTTGAAAACCAATTGGGTAAGTCGTCGGAAGACGCGCTTAACGCCTCGATGCAGAACCTTGAATTCCGCCTCATTGATGCGGTCAAGAAGGTGACGCGGATGATGAAACCCAACATTGCTTTCATTGAAGGTCATGGCGAATTGGGCGAACAAGAAGTGTACGACATCGCGCAGTCGTTGGCGCAAAACTACAATGTGGGTCGCGTTCAAATTGACGGCAAAATCGATGCGCTCATCCACCGCACGCAAAACGAGGAAAAGGATGTGAAGGCTTTCCCCTCGTATGACGCCATCATCATCGCCAAACCGACCGAGCCTTTCGACGAAAAAGACAAGTTCCTTATCGACCAATATATCATGCACGGCGGCAAGGTGTTTTGGTTGGTCGAACCCGTTTATGCCACAATGGACAGCCTGCAAAGCCAAGAGTCGACCATCGGTTTGGAGCAAGACCTCAACCTCGACGACATGCTTTTCAAATACGGTGTGCGCCTTAATCGCGACCTGCTTCTCGACCTGACTTGCGCCGCCTTGCCCGTCCGCACGGGTCAGATGGCCGGACAAGCCCAGTTGGAGTTTTTCCGTTGGTTCTATTTCCCCTTGCTGCAAGCCGCTTCCGACCACCCGATGGTGCGCCACATGAACGCCATCAAGGCTGATTTCGTCAGTTCGATGGATGCGACCACCTCGGCCAACGGCATCGAACAGATTCCGTTGCTCAAGACTTCTGATTACACTAAGGTTTCGGGCGCGCCGGTTTTCATCACTTTGGCCATGCTGCGCCAAGCCCCCGACAGGCGTATGTTCAGTTCAAAAGGAAAGAATGTGGCCTACCTGCTGAAGGGCACTTTCCCGTCGTTGTATGCCAACCGCATCCCGCAGGAAATTGTTGATGATCAGGCAACTGACTTCATGGAGGAGAGCAAACCTACCGCCATGATCGTGGTGGCCGACGGCGACATTATCCGCAACCAAATCGACATCAAGCGCAAGACACCGTTGCCTTTGGGCTATGACCAATACACGCAAAACACCTACGCCAACAAGGAATTTATCGAGAACGCCATCAGTTATTTGGTCGACGGCGAAGGCTTGATTGACATCCGCTCCCGCGAACTGAAAGTGCGCCTTTTGGATGTGACCAAGGTCAACCAAGAACGAGGCAAATGGCAGGTTATCAATACTTTAGTTCCTATTGCCCTCATCATTGCCTTGGGTTTCGTCATGGCGTTTATCAGGAAAAAGAAATACAGTAAAAAATAATCCGAAATGAAGAAAAACAACCGCATCACCATTATTATTGCCGCATTGTTAGTCGTCGTTGCCGGCGTTTTGATTTGGAACAACCGCTATCTCTCCACCTTGCAGGGCGAATCGTCTGATTTTCAAGTGTGGGACACGGCTTCGGTAACGAAAATCTATCTTGCCGACCGTCGCGAGCGCGAGTCGCTGTTGGAGCGTCAGGAGCAAGGCTGGACGCTCAACGGCACCTACAAGGCGCATCCCAAGCAGGTGCAATACCTTTTGACCACTTTGTACAAAATCCGTATCAAGATGCCCGTCAGTGTGGCCAGTCACGACAATATCGTGAAGCAATTGGCTTCGCAAAGCACTAAGGTCGAGATTTACCAAATTGTGCCGCGCATCAACCTGTTCGACAAAATCAAACTGTTCTATCACGAAAAACGCACGAAAGTCTTTTATGTCGGCGATGCCACTATGGACAGCAGCGGCACTTTCATGCTGAAGGAAGGTGCTGACAAGGCATATATCGTTTATATTCCAAGTTTCCGTGGCTTCATCACAACGCGCTTCACTGCCAATCCCGATGATTGGCGCGACCATGCCATTTTTCAGAAGAATTTAACTGATATTCAGTCTGTTGAGGTTGATTTCAACGAAGACCCAGAGGGCAATTTCCGCATCGATAACATCGGGAAGCATCAGTATAGACTCACGCGGCTTTGCGACAACAAGGAATTGCCTTACGACACGCTGAAAGTCATCAATATGCTGTCGTCGTTCAGCGACCTCCGCTTTGAGGCACTGTTCACCAACACTTTGCCGCAAGAGCGCATCGACTCCATCACTGGCTCACCTTTTGTGCATCATGTCATTTTGACCGACAAGGACGGCAAAACCCAAGACATGAAAACATTCAAGAAGTTGATATTGAACGGTGTAACCGACTTTGGCGGCGATTATGGCGACTTGGACCGCGACCGCATGTACGCCCTCATCGACGGCGGCAAGGACTTCGTGCTCATCCAAAACTATGTTTTCGACAAGGTGCTCCACGATGTGCGCTACTACGAAGCTGGCAATCCCATCCAACTCCAGTTGGGCGGCTACATTGAGGTTTTGGAATAAGGCTATTTCCTTTTCAACAGTCCAACCATCTTAAAACCCACATCAGTGAATATAATTTGGGCGTTGCCGTTGCGCTCGATGTGGCGGATGGCCTCGTCTAAAAGTTCGGCGATTTCGGTCAAGTTGGTTGGATTGACAAAAGGCGCAAACTTCGAGTTGAAGGTCTTTTCGTCATCGGGAAGCATGACGATTTCCGCAAGGTTGTTGTTGAAAAGCAAAGAGTTACGGACGATGCGCAAGCCGTAGTCCAACAGTTCTTTCTGCTTTTCACGACCTAATGTCTTGATGTTGGCCGAAAAATCGATGAGTTCAGGATAGGCCGCACGGAAACAGAGGCGCATCCATTGTTGAAAAGTGGTGAAGAAAAATTTCCTGTCCTCCGATTCCTTCACGAAGTGGCAGGCATTCAGCCAGTTGCCTTCCGAAATGACCGCCGCATCGTGGGCTTGTTGCGTCGGGCAACCGAGTCGCTCAACCAAAGCCGATTGTACCTCATTTATATCAATCGCTGGAATCTTCACCAAAGCTGTCCTTGATTTGATAGTGGCCAAAAGTTCCTCGCCATCTTCGGCGATGAGGAGGAAAACGGTCTTCTCGGGCGGTTCTTCGAGGAGTTTCAGCAGTTTGTTGGCCGTGTCCACACGCATTTTCTCCGCCATCCAGATGATGGCGATTTTGTATTCGCCCTCGTAAGATTTCATGTTGAGTTTGCGCAGCAGTGAGGCCGCATCGCGCACCGACATGTAGCCCTGCTTGTTCTCCACGTCAAGGAAAGTGTACCAACTCGAAGTGTCGACATAGCCCTGGTTTTGCGTGACAAACTCGCGCCATTCCTCCATGAAGAGGTCGGATTCAGGGTTGCTCTTTATCCTTTTCGTTGTGGCCGTCGGCACCACGAAATGCAGGTCAGGATGGGCTAATTTCTGCATCTTTTGGCAGGTGGGACACACGCCGCAGCTGTCAGTTTCCGTCCGATTCGGACAGAGGATATATTGTGCGTAAGCCAAGGCTAAAGGCAGTTTCCCACTTCCGGCAGGACCCAAAAAGAGTTGGGCGTGAGAAACGTGGTTTTCCCTCACACTTTGGATGAGCCTTTGTTTTATGGCTGATTGGCCGATGACGTCTTTGAATTGCATTTATGCCTCCACACCGTGTTCATAAAGATATTCGGGAGCAATGTCGGCACCGTTGGCCCAAAAAATGGTATGGTCGAGGCCAAATTGGATGAAATTGCCTTTGTCGCGCAAATCCGCAAAAGCGGGATAGGCAAGCAGCGGTGTCAAATCCACCTTACGCCGCTGGCCGTTGTTGAACGAGCAAAGCAGCGAATAATCGCCTAAGTATTCTACATCTGTGATTGTCAATAACATAACCTATCGTATTTTTTTGATTGTTTCTCCATTTTGGGCTTTTTCCCACAAATCCATCAACTCATTCTCGTGTTCATCCATGAACTGGTTGATGATGGCAACCGTTTTTGAACGCGCCGTGCCTTCGATGACACGGTCTTTGATAGTGATGGAAAAGTCGTCAGTTCCGCTACGCACATGGATATGAGGTGGATTATGGTCGAAACCATAAATGTAAATCAGGATGCCTTGTATGACGAATATGGAACCCATAGTGTGGCTTAATTGATGGCAAAATTACAATTATTTTGTGGTTTTTGGCAGATTTCTGACATAAAAACGCAACTTTGCATCTGAAATCTTTCATGCGAGCCACAACTTCACCTGCAAAACCATTTCCATGATTCAGCTGGCTTTGGGGGAGAAGATTGTGGAGGTGGTGAAGTGAATGTTTTTCATCCATTGTTGCGACAAAACCAAAAAGTGACTATTTTTGCGGCATAAAAACACACGAATATGTTAGGCATAGATTCAAAAAGAGAACTTATCACCGGGGAATTCGCTAGAAAAATCTGGAGCGAAGTGCTGGCTATATGGCACAGAGAAAAAACAACCGAAACCGAGGAAGCAACTCCTAAATACGAAGTGGAATGGGCATGAATAGCTTGACCATCCGACAGATTGAAGATGCTACTTCATTGGGCAATTTCCATTGCGGCATTCAGGCCATGGATGATTTCATCCATTCAGGTTTGGAAGACAGCATCCGCAATCATTATTGCAACACTTATTCTGTTTATCTTGGTTCGGAGTTGGTTGCCATGTTTGCGTTAAGTTTTGATTCTTTGGAACTTGACTCCGATTCGCTTGAAGAAATGGCAGAAGGCATCAATACTGCCAACAAGCCTGATTTGTCGAGAAACTATGTCGATACTTTTTTAAGCAAGCATCATTATCCAGCTTTGGAAATCGCGTATTTGGCCGTTGAAGAAAAACATCGTTCAAAGGGCATCGGGACAGCCATTGTCAATGCAATTGCCGACATGGCTCAGCGACAGAAAACGGCAGGCTGTATGTTTTTGACCGTGGAAGCTTATATTGAGGGTGGCTACTCGGCTGTGCCTTTCTATTACAAGTGCCAATTTGAGCCATGCGAGTTCAAGAAACCCAACAAGGAAACCTTGAGGATGTTCAGGGCGTTGTACCCGAAAAGCGAATAAATATGTTTAACCACAACTTCACCTGCAAAACCATTGCCATGATTCAGTTGGCGTTGGGTGAGAAGATTGTGGAGGTGACTAAATAATCATTTGCTGGCTTTTCGGAAATTATTTCGCATAAAAGCGAAATTATTCGGAGAAAAGTAATATCTTTGCAGCATCAAAAGGATCCATAACTATGAAAACAGCGAAAATTGTGTCTATCGCGACCTCAGATCAAGTAGGTCTTTATTCTATTTGCTTCAACAATGACGAAAGCGAGTTCCGGAAATTTGTCAAGAAATTCAAGGATAACGCGGCATTGAACAAGGATTACCAATCAATTCTTTACGCTCTCGACAGGATTATTGCGAAAGGCGCATTCGAAAGGATGTTTCGCTATGAAGGGAAAATGAACGACAATGTTGTGGCTTTGTCTCTTGATTCCAAAAAGTTGCGATTGTATTGTCTCCGCATGTCCGACCAAATCCTGATAGTTGGCAATGGTGGCGTGAAAGAAACTCGTACCTATGACGAGGATGAGGAATTGAGTGGCTACGTCATGGATTTGCAAAAGTTCGATGAACTTCTCAAGCAAGCACAGGAGGAAGGCTCTATCTACATCGAGCAGAACATGATTACAGGTATTGAAGAAATGACTTTCAGGGTATGATTGAGATTCACGATGACATATTGCGCGAGGAATTGGCAAAGATACCGCCATTGACGAGGGAAACCTATTTCCTTACAGACGACATTGCCGAGCGTATCGACGCGATAATGAAGCAGAAAGGCATCAGCAAGAAGCAGCTTGCCGAACTCACCCACCGCCGTCCGTCTGACGTGACGCGCTGGCTTGGTGGTGGCCACAACTTCACCTGCAAAACCATTGCCCTAATCCAGCAGGCCTTGGGGGAGAAGATTGTGGAGGTGGTGAAGTAGGCTTTTTGGAGAAAAACGACCTTTAATGTTGCGACAAAAGCGGAAAACCACTATTTTTGCACCATAAATACATACGACCATGTTAGGCATTGATTCAAAAAGGGAGATTATCACAGGTGAATTCGCCAGAAAGATTTGGAACGAGGTTTTGGCCATTTGGCACAGAAACACAGTGGCCGAAACAGAGGAAACCGCTCCAAAATACGAAGTGAAGTGGGTATGAAAATGTTTTGAGCCACAACTTCACCTGCAAAACGATAGCCCTAATCCAGCTGGCCTTGGGGGAGAAGATTGTGGAGGTGGTGAAGTGAATGATTGAATTTTTTCTCGATTTTTGTTTGGCTTTCCAAAAAAGCAGTATATTTGCATCGTTCTTTTGCGGCAAATTTGCCGCAGACATAATGGAACAAGAAGCGTTATGCTCAACTTGCTGCTAGAAACGTGAGAAATTTCTAAGTAGATTATAATGCAAGAGAGCGTAATGGCTCGCGCTATGCGTGGGCTGATTACGACCTCTACATTATAAGGTAATTCTCACGACCTCTAGCAGAAGAAGTGGTATATCAGTGCCACGCTTCTATTGTGTAATTCGCTCTGTTGGCGTTGTGGAGCTAAGAGGTTGCACCCGACACGAATTTAGGGATTGTATTATGAACAGAACAGACGGTAAGGCAATGAAAGCTGTACCTGTAGTGGTAATGCTTGCAATGAGTCCGCTTAATCAAAGTCCTGCTGCGGATAATTATAATAAACAAATTGCATCTTACCCGACAACAGAAGTAGTTGTTCAAAACCAGCAAGAGCCGGAACTCCCTAATCTTTATGTTAGAATGAGAGGTGAATTTTTTAGAGTATGGGGGAGGTCCGGTGACAAAAATCCAAATGATGCAGAATGGTATTTATTTAGATATAAAAACCAATTAATAGACCATAAGGTAGCGCTGTTGGAGGGCCAATTTATTGCTATATCTGAAACTCCAAGAGAAGAGGATGGCAGATACCTGATGTTGTATAGGAGCGTAGATGAAAACGGAAATTGGAATGAAGATTATAAGATGGCATATGTACCAATTTATATAAGGAGACCCTTGTATCGGGTGTCCGGTGAAAATAAATATAATAATAATGCGTGTATAAGATTGTCTATGGACAGGTTAATGGAAGGTTTTGGCGAAGATGCCGTAAAAAATGCACCGAATATTGAAGATGCTACAACAAGGATAGTAGAAACGGATAAAAATTAATCGGTGTTAAAGATTTTAACCTTGGTGGAAACACCTTACCTAACAAACCCTCTCCCAACGGGAGAGGGTATTTTTTCTTATTGAGCATTAGAAAAATGGGTAGGGGTGTAACTATTTTGTTGTAAATCAAAAGTATAACCATCTATTGAATTTCTAATGGGAACTTCTAAAAATTAAAAATGCTCCATAGGAGCCCCCGTTCGGGCGGATTTGCAATCCGACCGTGTTGAACCTGCGGATTTGCAATCCGCTTCATTATAAACCCAATTGAAAAAACATAAGCAATAGATTACATATGCTTAGGAATTGGTAAATATACCCCAGCAAAACCCCTGAAATTCGTTTTTGTCAGATTTGTTTCCAAGGGTATCAATCGTTTTCGTACCTTTGCGCCCAAAATTCAAACGCATCATGTTAAGCGAACAGGAACAAATCAGAAGAAATTCGTTGGCCGAACTCTACAAGCTCGGCATCAACCCGTATCCGCAGGCCGCGTTCCCCGTGAGCGTGTTCACCACGGACATCCTCAACCAATTTGACGACAACAACCCCGACCAATTCCAGGAGGTCACCCTTGCGGGCCGCATCATGAGCCGCCGCATCATGGGCGCCGCCTCGTTCTGCGAACTGCAGGACTCGAAAGGCCGCATCCAACTCTATATCAAGCGCGACGAGATCTGCCCCGACGAGGACAAGACGATGTATAACACCGTCTTCAAGCACCTTTTGGACATCGGCGACTTCATCGGCGTGAAAGGCTTCGCCTTCCGCACGCAGATGGGCGAAATCTCGGTGCATGTCAAGGAACTGACGGTGCTGAGCAAGTCGCTCCGTCCGCTGCCCATCGTCAAGGAGAAGGACGGCGTGAAATACGACGAATTCAACGACCCCGAACTGCGCTACCGTATGCGTTACGTCGACCTCGTGGTCAACGACAAGGTGAAGGACATCTTCATCGCCCGCACCCGCATCATCGACAGTATCCGCCGTTTCTTCAACGAGAGTGGCTACCTTGAGGTGGAAACGCCTGTGCTGCAAGCCATTCCCGGTGGTGCCACGGCCCGTCCCTTCATCACGCACCACAACGCTTTGGACATCCCGATGTACCTCCGCATTGCCGACGAGCTTTACCTGAAGCGCCTCATCGTGGGCGGCTTTGAGGGCGTGTATGAGTTCTCGCGCAACTTCCGCAACGAAGGCATGGACCGCACCCACAACCCCGAGTTCACGGGTCTCGAAATCTATGTGGCCTACAAGGACTACCTCTGGATGATGGACTACACCGAAGAGATGATTCATCGCTGCGTGATGGATGTGTTGGGCAAGGAAACCGTGAAGGTGGGCGACAACGAAATCAGCTTCAAGCGCCCCTTCAAGCGCATCACGATGATTGACTCCATCAAGGAGAAGACCGGCATCGACATCACGGGTATGGACGAAGCCCAGCTACGCGACGTGTGCAAGCAACTCGGCATCGAGGTGGACGAAACTATGGGCAAGGGCAAGCTGATCGACGAAATCTTCGGCGAGAAGTGCGAAGGCACCTACATCCAGCCGACTTTCATCACCGACTATCCTGTGGAGATGTCGCCCCTCTGCAAGCGTCACCGCAACAACCCCGAACTGACCGAGCGTTTTGAACTGATGGTGAATGGCAAGGAACTGGCCAACGCCTACACCGAACTCAACGACCCCATCGACCAGCGCAACCGTTTCGAGGAACAAATGAAGTTGGCAGGTCGCGGCGACGACGAGGCCATGGTCATCGACAACGATTTCCTCCGCGCTTTGGAATACGGTATGCCACCGACTTCGGGCATGGGCATCGGCATCGACCGTTTCGTGATGTTGCTGACGGGTCAAACCACCATCCAAGAGGTGCTGCTGTTCCCAATGATGCGTCCCGAAAAGGTCGTGAAGAACGCCACCAAGGAAGACTTTATGGCCTTGGGCATGGCCGAGACTTGGGCAACCCTGTTGCTCACCAACGGCTACAACACCATCGAGCAACTGAAGGCCGAAAAGCCTTCCGCTCTGCGTGAGAAGCTGAACGGCTTGCGCAAGAAGAACAAGCTCGACATTCCCGCCTTGCAGTTGGAGGATGTCGAGGCTTGGATGCAAGCCTAACGAAAAAAAAGCGAGGTTTGAGCCTCGCTTTTTTTTGTGTCACTTCACCCGAATTCGTTGTCCCACTTTCAGCACTTTGTTTGACTTGAAGCCGTTCAGCTTGCAGAGTTTCTCGACGGTGGTGCCGTGGCGTTTGGCAATTTTGCCGAGATTGTCGCCGGAGCGTACTTTATAATATACAGGACTTCCCTTTCCTGAGCCACCGGACTTTAAGGCTTTTGGTGGCTTGGTTGAGGCCACCTTCGACTGCGCATCGGTCATGCCGTAATGCGAATTGATGTTGAAGTAGTGCTTTCTGAGGGTGAACTCTTCGCAACGGAGCGTGCCGTTCTCGAAGTCGAAGATGCGCTCGGGGTCGAAGGCTTGACCCATGTAGCGCGTCTCGAAGTGGAGGTGAGGCCCCGTGCTGCGTCCCGTCGAACCGCCATAACCAATCAATTCTCCAGCCTTCACGATGTCGCCGCTTTTGACAATGAAACGTGTCAAGTGCCCATAGTAAGTTTCCAATCCGTTGGGGTGTCTGATAACCAGCACATTGCCATAGCCGCCCGTCAGGTTGATGGGCAAAGCCGCACGCACTATGCCGTCGAAGGCTGCATAAACGGCATCTCCAACATGGAGACCGATATCAATGCCCCGGTGTGGCCGCTTCCATCTGTATTTATAGCGTGACGTGACTTGCCCGGGATGGGGGATGCAGTACCGATGTGTGGAATCTACAAGCGTGAGTTGAATCGTGTCGGGTAGGTCGTTCAGGGCGATGTCGTTGTAGGAATGAACCTTCTCCGTAGTCCAGTGGTCAGATTCGAGGGCGTAAGGGATGAAAGACATGTCGATGTTGTAGTACAGCCATGTCCCGTTGTCGAAAAGCACCACTTTGCGAAATATGTCGTGAGTGTCGAGGGTATCGACCGGGACGGGAATACTTTCAGAACGCTCGTCGTCATCATCGTCGTCATCATCATCGACTTGGGTGTCTTGGGCGTCGGCAATGCTGTCGTTGGCGTTTTGGTTGACATATATATATACGGTATCGTGGACGACGAAGATGTTCTTCAGGCGGCTGAAAAAGTTGTTGTTGTCTTGCGAAAACCCAACGGTTGTCAACAAAAGGCAAATGATAAGGGCAAGTATTCTTTTCATTGTAGAAGGGTCAATTTTTGGAAAAACAAAGATGCAAAAGTACGAAAAATCCCCAATTTGGCAAGGATAATCGGGGTGAAAACGCTGCAAAACCTGAAATATTGTCATTTTGTCAGTTTTTTTCCTTTGGCATAAAGATTGACAAAATGCGGGGCGTTGCAAAATGCAGCCTTGATTAGAGAACAAACAAATAACAAATAAAAATAGGAGAACAAAAACATGTCAAAGATCATTGGTATCGATTTAGGTACAACCAACTCATGCGTGGCCGTGATGGAAGGCAACGAGCCTCAAGTCATCGCCAACAGCGAAGGCCACCGCACCACCCCGTCGGTGGTGGCATTCACCGACAACGGAGAGCGTAAGGTCGGCGAGCCTGCCAAACGTCAGGCCATCACCAATCCGCTGCGTACCGTTTATTCCATCAAGCGTTTCATGGGCGAGACCTACGACAAGGTCGGCGCTGAAATGAAGCGTGTGCCTTACAAGGTCTTGCAAGGCCCCAACAACACGCCTCGTATCGACATCGACGGCAAGCAATACACCCCGCAGGAAATCTCTGCCATGGTGCTGCAAAAGATGAAGAAGACCGCTGAGGACTTCCTCGGCCAGACGGTCACTGAAGCCGTCATCACGGTGCCGGCTTACTTCAATGACGCCCAACGTCAAGCCACCAAGGAAGCTGGCGAAATCGCTGGCCTGAAAGTGCGCCGTATCATCAACGAGCCTACGGCAGCTGCTTTGGCCTACGGCTTGGACAAGAAGAAGAACGATGTGAAAGTCGCTGTGTACGACCTCGGCGGCGGCACCTTCGATATCTCCATCCTGGAATTGGGCGATGGCGTGTTTGAGGTGAAGTCGACCAACGGCAACACCCACCTCGGTGGCGACGACTTCGACGAAGTCATCATCAACTGGCTGGCCGAAGAGTTCCAGAAAGACAACGGCATCGACCTGCGTAAGGACCCGATGGCCCTGCAACGCCTGAAGGAAGCTGCCGAAAAGGCAAAGATCGAGTTAAGCTCGTCGAGCGAGACCGAAATCAACCTGCCTTACATCATGCCTGTCAACGGCATCCCGCAGCACTTGGTCCGCACGTTGAGCCGTGCCAAGTTTGAGCAACTGGCCGACAAGCTGATCCACGACACCATCGAGCCTTGCCGTCGCGCCCTGCAAGATGCTGGCTTGACCGTCAACGACATCGACGATGTCATCTTGGTCGGTGGTTCGACCCGTATCCCTGCCATCCAGAACATCGTCCGCGACTTCTTCAAGAAGGAGCCTTCCAAGGGTGTCAACCCCGACGAAGTGGTGGCCATCGGCGCCTCCATCCAAGGCGGTGTCTTGACTGGCGAAGTGAAGGACGTGCTGCTGCTTGACGTGACGCCTCTGTCACTCGGCATTGAGACCCTCGGTGGCGTGATGACCAAGTTGATCGACGCCAACACCACCATCCCGACCCGCAAGTCGGAGGTCTTCTCGACCGCTGCTGATAATCAGCCCAGCGTTGAAATCCACGTGCTGCAAGGCGAGCGTCCCATGGCCGCACAAAACAAGACCATCGGCCGCTTCATCCTCGACAGCATCCCGCCAGCGCCGCGTGGCATCCCGCAAATCGAAGTCACCTTCGACATCGACTCCAACGGCATCCTGAACGTGAGCGCCAAGGACAAGGCCACGGGCAAGACCCAGAGCATCCGCATCGAGGCCTCGTCGGGCTTGACCGACGCTGAAATCGAGCGCATGAAGAACGAAGCCCAGGCCAACGCCGAAGCCGACAAGAAGGAGCGTGAGCGCGTCGACAAGCTGAACCAAGCCGACAGCGTCATCTTCCAGACCGAGAAGCAGCTGAAGGAATACGGCGACAAGCTGCCTGCCGACAAGAAGGCTGAAATCGAGGCCGCCCTCGGCAAGCTGAAGACCGCCCACCAGAGCCAGGATATCGCCGGCATCGACGCAGCCATGGCCGAGATGAACGCCATGTGGCAGAAGGCCAGCGAGGAGATGTACAAGAACGCCGGTACACAAGGCGGCCCGCAAGGCGGTTTCGACCCAAGCAATATGGGCGGCGGCTTCCAAGGCGGCAACCCGAACCAAGGCCCGCAGAACAATGGCGGTGACGATACTGTCACTGATGCGGACTTTGAGGAGGTGAAGTAAACACTACTTGAAACACTATCAAAAAAGGTGTAATCCGAAAGGGTTACGCCTTTTTTTGTTGTAGTAGTGCATTTAACTCACGGAAAACTTGTATTTTTGAAGTCAAATTGGATAGGCTCGATGAAAACCACAAAGACATTCAATATCTACTGCGACGAAAGCACCCATTTACCTCATGATGGGCATCCATACATGGTACTGGGCTATGTCAGTATCGCCTACAACCAGATGTATATGGCTAAGGCGCAAATCAAGGAAATCAAGAAAAAGCACGGCTACCAAGGCGAGTTGAAATGGACGAATGTCCATGAGGCCACCTTCCAGATGTATAATGAACTGCTCGACTATTTCTTCATGACTGACATGAACTTCCGTGCGGTCATTGTTGATAAGAGCCAGATTGACGAATCTCGCCCCGACTACACTTCCAACGACTTCTATTACCGAATGTATTACCAGTTGCTCCACTATGAGATGAACCTCGAGAACAATTACAATGTTTATCTCGACATTAAGGACACCTCCAGTGCCGGCAAACTGCACCGCTTGCAAGACATCCTGAAATGGAATGCTTCCATCTCAAAGCTCCAGTTTGTGAGGTCACATGAAAGTTGCTTTGTGCAGATGGCAGATGTTATCATGGGCGCGGTAAATTATAACCTTCGCCGCGAGAAAGGCGATGTGCAAGGTAGGTCGTTGGCCAAGGTGAAGTTGGTTGAAAAAATCAAGGAGCATGGCGACATCACCCGAACTACTCCTCTGGGCAATCGTAAGTTCAACTTGTTTTTCATCAAACTGAAGTAGCCATGTTCAATCTCTTGAAGAAATACCCCGAACTGTTAGACCTTGCCCACTATCCCAACGAAACGCAGCGCAACGAAGTGCTGAAAGCCATCTATGAGCGCGACATTGAAGACAATCCTTCTTTCAAGTTCCGCGAAAAACGCATCTATCCCATCAAGGACGATGGCTCTGTTGAAATGGCGAGAGAACTGATGCACCTCACCTGCAAAGAAGTTGAAGAAGATGGAGTAAAGCATCGTGTGTTCGACATACATAGGTCACACAGACTGCATTGGATTAAGCCCCACATGGAGGAAACCACAGGCGAGGCTGATATTGAAGTGTTCAGCATTGTTGAGCGCGACCAGAAGAACCGCAAGGACATTAAACGAACTTATATCTACAATAAAACTCAAAAGTACGTCATCGTATTGGAACCTCAGTTGAGAAGCGGAAACGCTTATTATCTGTTGACAGCTTACTATCTCGATGAAGACTATGGAGAAAAAATGATGAAGAAGAAGATGAAGAAGCGGTTACAGGAAATCTTATAAAAGCGCAAGGCTCAGATCCGCATCTTGGCGAACCGAGCCTCGAAACTCCTTCTGTTTTCAGATGAGCGTGCAAAAATACACATAAAAACGATACAAACAACCATAAATGGCACTTTTTTGTCATTTTTCGCCATCAAATTTCACTTTTTGAGATAATTCCCCATCTATCCCACGTGCCCTTTCGGTGCATGGGATTTTTTCATCCTTTATCTTTGTTTATTGATAGTTTTCCTAATTTTGCCCCTGCCTTGCGCCCAAAAAACGCAAGGCAGACATATTGGATGAAATAGATAGCAGTATCTAATATAATGATATATAAAGGAAAAATAAGAATGACATCAACACGCATTCCCGATTTATGTGTTGGAATGTTATCGGAGCTTTATATCATTTTGGGAAACACTTTCTGAACAAAGTCGTATCTACTATTAATTCTATGTTGTTATCCTGACTATCCTTAGCAGGATTCTCAGATAGTGAATATATGCACTTCTCATCCCATCCCTTTCCGTAGTATTTCGCATAAACTTCACTTACTCGGTAATTGCTGTCCAAATGAATCCACAACATCGGGTAAGTAAACATCGGAGAATTAAAAATGCTCTTTAGAAATGATGGCTCCTCCGTATAATCGAGAGTGACGTGTTTTTCAATGTTCCTCATATTCTCCCTATTTGCCTCGCAACAATAATTCGTATCTTGATATATGCTGTCTACATAATGAACAACATCCGTTCCTTTTGTCATTTTAATCTCAGAAACAACACGTGGATTCTTACACGTCAGATCATGACATCCAAGGTCGCTGCTGAAGGCGTATGGCTGACCCAAAATCAAGACCACACTGTCAAGTGGCATTCCGATATGAATTTTTTCAACATCGCTGTAGTGAATATTCTTATTAGCATTAAAACCACTATGACAACACATCATAGTCAATGCCAAGCATAGCATCGATGCTACAAAACAGACAACACCGATTGCTTTTTGAAAATGGTTTTTCATATTCGTTTTTTCTGTGATATGACTTTATGTTACTTGCAAAGATATCGGCTTGTGTGTTGTTTTTATTGTTTTGGCTGAATAAAAAATTTAATCCAGCCAAAACATGGTAAAAATGCACAGATTTGGCTGAATAAAAACGCTTTGCATTACCCACATATCACCTCAGGTGTACACCCCAGCATTCTCGCCAAAGCAAAAACTGTCCGTGCCTCGGCTTTCATGATGTCTTGATGGCCTTGTTCATAGGCTTGAATCATACGAAGGGTCACGCCAGAGAGGTCGGCCAGTTCCTTTTGGGTGAGATGGGATTGCTTTCGAATGGTTTTCAATGTGTTTTTGCGGGTGCTTAGATGCGTTTGGATAAGCATATCTGCGGTTTGGACAAATTTGGAGAGGTCAGCTTCGTGCAAAGTGGGGTAAAGCGAAAGGACAGTACTGATACTTAAGCCGTTCTTTTGGATAAAGGGGAACGTATAAGCGCTATACCATTGGTAATAGGCCAAAGCCCAGCCGGCCCAGTATTCAGGTGTGCGGTCAAAAGGCGCATAATTCATAATGGGTAGGGTTTTGTCAGAAGACTTCTCCAAAACCAGTTGCATCAATTCCATCCCCGACATTCCCGAAAGATAACGTGGATTTCCAGCCTCCATTTGCGAAGCAACACCGCTGGAAAGGAACATCTCGTAAAAGACAACTAAGTCGTACTGTGCAGCATTGACGGTGCAGTCGAGCATGGTGCCGAGGTTGTTCATGGCATCTTCAAGGTACAGACTATTGTAAGCGTGGGTCTTCATTGGTCCATTTTTGTCTGAGAATATCAATCATATAGACGGCATCGGCGGGTGAAACCTCCGCTTTTTCATTCTGGAAATCCGCTCTGGCTTGACGGTCACGAGCTTGCCGTTTGGGAAAATATAGGCTGCTATCAACGGGAATACTCTCATTGAATATGAGGCGGGAAAAAGCCTCCTCGCTTTTCAGCACTACTTGTTCACCTAATTTCCCCAAGAACATCGCCTTGCGCAACTGCTCCAAAGAAATGGTGTTGTTCAGAAAAGCGTTGGCAAAGGAGAAATAGGAGTCGTCGGCACGATAGCCTATGATAAGGTCATAATGCTCGTATTCGGGCAGAAAGTTGTCCAGCAGATAGGCTTTTGCTTCAGAAGGCAGCCCTTGTGAAAGGACAAAAGTCCTGTTTTGCAGCAATATCGATAGCCAATTCAGGATATGGTAGGACTTTGTGTTCAAATGAAGGATATTCAATCCCTCAAAGCCGATTTCATAACTATTGACAAAGCCGTCACTGAGTTCTGTGCAGGCCCATTCTTTTGCAAGTTCTAGACTTTCAGTGCAATAGAATCCTAATCCGTAGTCATTTTTCGGATTTCCCAAACCCAGTACTGGCTGTTCTATGACTTTTGTCGAGCCGTGATATAATACTTTGCTTTCCATAAACTATCGTTATAACGAGAGTCAGCAAAGATACACATTTTTGGAATATGCAAGATTAAACTGCATTTTTTTTGCAAAAATATGCAATAAAATATATCTTTGCCCCGACAAACAAAAACACTTCAAACCATGAATCAACATCCCATGCAAGAAGGATATATGCCCTTTTTGGGCTATCAGACCTACTACCGCATTGTAGGCGAACCCTCAGACAAGCCCGCATTGTTGCTCCTGCACGGCGGACCGGGCAGCACGCACAACTATTTCGAGGTGCTGGACCGCATCGCCGACACGGGCCGACAGGTGGTTTCCTATGACCAGATCGGCTGCGGCAATTCCTACCTCGACGGCCATCCCGAACTGTGGACTCAGGAAACGTGGATCAACGAACTCATCGCCTTGCGTGAGCATCTGCACCTCGACCAGATTCACCTCCTCGGCCAGTCGTGGGGTGCCATGCAGGCCATAGCCTACATCATTGATTGCCAGCCCCAAGGCGTCAAGTCGGTGATTCTTTCTTCAGGTCATGCCTCCAGTTCGCTTTGGGCCAGCGAACAGCACCGCCTCATCAAGTATATGTCGGAGGAAGACCAGGAAGCCATCCGTCGCGCCGAAGCCACCGGCAACTGGGACGACCCCGACTATCTCCGCGCCAACGAGCATTACTATGAGCGTTATGTCATCAGCATTGATGAAAATTCGCCCGAATGTCTCCGTCGGCCCAAACGCGCTGGCAACGAGGCCTATCTCTATGGCTGGGGTCCCAACGAATACCAGCCCTTGGGCAATTTGGCCAATTTTGAGTACACCGACCGCCTCAACCAGATCAAGCAACCTTGCCTGATTTGCAGCGGTACCCGCGACATCTGCACCCCCGTGGTGGCGGCTTCACTCTATGAGAACATCCCCAACAGCCGCTGGGAAGTGTTCAAAGGTGCGCGCCACACCTGCTTCGTGGAGCAGACTGACAAGTATTGCGCTATCCTCGAGCCTTGGTTGGAGGAACACGATTAAGGAAGGAATCTACGATAAGCACTGCCCCACAAACCAAGAAAACACCTTCAAACTATCGGCATCCGTCTTGAACATATACTCGGGATGCCATTGCACAGCGCAGACGAAGCGCTTGCCCGCCATTTTTACGGCTTCGATGAGGCCGTCGGGGGATTGGGCCATGGGAATCAGGCCGTTGCCGAGGTCTTTGATGGCTTGGTGGTGCAGCGTGTTCACTTCGAGGGTGTCTTTGCCCAATAGGGCTTGCAGGTCGCCGCTCACGGTGACTTTGTGCGTCGGGTTGTCGTAAGGTTTGGCTTGCCTGTGGGTGATGCTTGACGGATGTTGCGAAGGAAGGTCGTGCCAAAGCGTGCCGCCCAAATACGCATTGATGAACTGAAGCCCACGGCAGATGCCGAAGATGGCCTTGTCGGCGTGCAGGGCTTTCTTCAGCAGCAGCGTTTCCAAGCCGTCGCGTTCAGGGCTGGGGACGACGGTTCCAGAGGCATCCTTTGTCCCGTAAAGCTCAGGCGCGACATCCTGACCGCCCGTAAACAGGAAACCGTCGCAGGTTTCCATCATACGGTCTGCATCCGTTTCTGACATTTCGATCGGCAGGATGACGGGAATACCTCCAGCGGCCTTGATGCCGTCCAAATAATCGGGCAGCATCCAAACGCTCTTGCGCTCGGCATCCCAAAGCGGCGTGACGCCAATGATAGGTGATGGTTTCATTCGGCAAGGATTCAAAATGGTTGCAAAAGTACGGTTTTTCTGGGAATTATAACCAATCACGTAAAGGATTGTCCCTGAATGTTTTGGCGGCTCATCTTGGGTGAATCGGGATGTTTCCAGAAGGCTTTCCACCAACTCCAAGCAATCAGCCCCGAAGTCACCAAGGCACTTGCGAACAAAATCCACAGGCTTTCCGTTGCGCCAAAATGGTCAGGGTCGATGTTGACGATGCCATTGTAATTCAGGTAATAGAGAACCACCGCCGTGCCATTGTTGACGAAGTGCATCAACATACTCGTCCAGAGCGAGCCGGTGATGTAGAACATATAGCCTAACAGGATGCCGAGGAACATGCGCGGCAGGAATCCGTAAAACTGGAAATGGATGAAAGAGAAGATGGCCGCCGAAAGGAAAATGGCGATGTGAGGGTTCATCCTCCGCGTCAGCGATTGTTGCAGCACGCCCCGAAAGGTCATTTCTTCGCCAATGGCGGGTATCAGGGCAACGATGACCAAATTGAGCAACAGTCCACCAATTGTGTCCACATTCAGCATCTTTTCTGTCGCTGCTTTTGCAGTTTCTTCCAAGGATTTAATCCAGTCTTCGAGCCATGTTAAGTTTTTACCGAAACTCAAGTTTTCGTTCCATGTGGTCAGTTGTGTGGTGACAGGTATGCAGACAAACATCACAGCCACACCTATTAATATCAGCCACCACGGTGGAGTAAGGCTGCGGAATCCCAATTCTTGCATTTGGTGTTCCTTGCGCGTAAGATAATAATACACGAAAGGCGGCACTACAAACATACAGATGGAGCTGATGCCCTGTCCGATTTTTATTCCAGTGTCACCAGTAAAGAAAACAGCGGCCAATAAAATACCTATTAGCGTACTAATCAATAAGATAACCAAATACAAAAAAATCCGCATCCCAGTGGATTGTTTCAAGTTTTCGATAAACAAATTGTCGTTCATGACCTTTGATTTTGCTGCAAAGATACACTTTTTGTAATTTTGCGGCGTGAAAACTTAAGTTCGGCGTTTCGAAAAGCTCAACGAACTAAGGTCCCTGAGCCTGTCGAAGGGCCGACACAATAGAAACATCTATGTTTAGAATCGCCCACCTCGAATTTGAGCATTATCCGCTCCTCCTCGCCCCGATGGAGGATGTTTCCGACCCGCCGTTCCGCTATGTCTGCAAGATGTTTGGCGCGGATGTGGTCTATTCGGAGTTCATTTCCGCTGACGGCCTTATCCGTGATTCGGTAAAGAGTATCAAAAAACTTGATTTTGAAGAATTTGAGCGACCTGTAGGCATACAGATTTTCGGCAATGCAGTTGAGCCGATGGTGGAAGCGGCGCGATATGCCGAAACCGCCCATCCCGACATTATCGACATCAATTTCGGCTGTCCTGTGAAAAAAGTGGCCTCGAAAGGTGCTGGTTCGGGCATTATGAACGACATCCCCAAGATGGTGGCCATCACCAAGGCAGTGGTGGAGGCCGTGAAAACGCCTGTCACCGTGAAGACGCGCCTCGGCTACGATGACCAGCACCGTGAAATCGTGGAAATCGCTGAGCGACTGCAAGATGTGGGCATTGCCGCCTTGACGATTCATGGTCGCTTGCGTACCACAAAATACAGCGAACCCGCCGACTGGACTTTAATCGGGGCAGTGAAAAACAACCCGCGTATGCACATTCCCATCATCGGCAATGGTGATGTGGTGGACGGCCCTTCGGCGAAACACTACAAGGACACTTTCGGCGTTGACGGCCTGATGATTGGTCGCGCCACTTACGGCAACCCGTGGATTTTCAGCCAGATAAGGCATTATTTGGAAACAGGGGAGGAGTTGCCCTTGCCCGATGTGGCGGAGCGTGTTCGCGTTAGCAAGATTCAGTTGCAAAGGTCGGTGGAATGGAAAGGCGAGCGTATCGCCATTTTTGAAATCAGGAAACACTGGGCTTCTTACTTCAAGGGTCTGCCTAACTTTAAACCGTTCAAAATGAGGTTGATGGAGGTTCTTTCAGTTGGTGAAATCATGGAGATTTTGGATGAAATCAGCCAACAATACCATCTTTAAGTACTCCATTCTCAAACAAGTTGCGCACCAACTCCTCACGGCTAATATGATAAGTGTTGATTCCCAATGACTTGGCGATGTTGATATTCTTTTCCGTGTCGTCGATGAACAAGGTTTCTTCGGGCAATAGGCTTTCATGGTCGAGAATCAACTCAAAGAAGCGCGGGTCGGGTTTTTCAAGATGTTCGGCGAAGGAGAAATACGACTTGTCGAACAGCTCGTCAAATTCGTTGTAGCCAAAACGCAACTGCAAATCCCTGACATACAAGTCGTAATGAATTACATTCGTGTTGCTCATCAGGAAAATCTTGTAATGCTTCTTCACTTTTTCGATGGCTTCGACGCGCTCGCGGGGGATGTCAAGAAGCATGGCGTTCCAGATGGAGTCGAATTTCTCGTCGGTCATTTTTTCTTGTCCAATAAGGGCTTTCATTCTCTTTCGGAAAGTAGGGGCGGTGTAAATGCCCGTGTCGAACTTGCTCATGATTTCGATAAACTCCTTTGAATGAGCCAGTTCCGACGTCTTGATGCCCATCTTTTCAAGTTCTTTATACACAACGGTTTCATCGATGTCGAGGATGACACCGCCAAGGTCGAAGATGATGTTTTTGATTTTTGTATTCATTTTTGATGATTTTTTCCGTCTAATTCGGTGCAAAATTGTAACTTTGCAGCGCAAAAAGCAAGAAAAAAGGCGGAAATCTTCGTTTTGTCGCGCTTTTTCGCGGTCCCATAGCGCAGTTGGTTAGAGCAACTGACTCATAATCAGTAGGTCCTAG
>CAMVCZ010000006.1 GCA_947166105.1 uncultured Bacteroidales bacterium | reverse complement strand
CGGTGTGTGTGGTCGTTTGACCAGTATTAATGTCGCCCGTTTTGAAAGTGTTGTCAATCTTGTAAACCACAGTCTTCGTCGTCGGCGTAGGAGTAGGTGTTGGGGTTGGTTGCGGGTCGTCTTTCTTGCAGCCCGTGAGCATCAAGCCACCGATAAGCAGGGTGGCGAGCAAAAATGTTACTTTTTTCATTTGATTTAAATTTAGTTAGTTGTTAATTTATTGAAATTTAGGTATTTTAGAATTCATTTTGCGGGAACGTTTCCCCAAGTTTTTGTGCCGATGGTCTCAACGTTCACTAATTGGTCGTTTTGCGTTTCCTGACGGCAGAACTTGACGACATAATAACTTGAATCATTCAAAGTCACGGTGATGTTCGACACCGACGACAAGAAGCCATTCCATTCGGTTTGTGCCTCTTCTTTTGTCAATTGCATAACATTGTTGAGTTTAGGACGCAGAATGTTTTCGAGTTCTGTGGTGTTGTTCCCTTGGCCATTGATGCGGAATGATGTGGAATAGGAGTAGTAATCTTTGCTACCGGTTTTTGTGCAAGAGATGCACACCATAGCCACCAATGCGATGGCGATAAACATTACTTTTTTCATTGTTGAAATTTTGTCATTAAACATTGACTTGATTAAAACTGGCGCAAAAATAACCAATTTGGCATTGCTAAAGACAGTCTTTTCTCAAAAAACGGCCAAAAACGAGGGCTTTTTGCGCAAAATCGGGTTTTTTGCGCATTAATGCTTACCCGTTTCCATTCGATTTTCACATCGTCATACGGTCTGTGACCGAATTGCCAAAAGTTGATGGATGGTATTACAACAAAAAACTATATTTTTGCGTTTCGGAAAAAACAAATGCGACCTATGGCAGAAAACAAATTAGGCTCCCTTGCGAAACAGACCGCCATTTACGGTTTGAGCAGCATCATCGGCAGGTTCTTGAACTACCTGCTTGTGCCGCTTTATACCTATAAAATCGCCGCCGAGTCGGGAGGCTATGGCATTGTCACGAACTTGTATGCTTACACCGCACTGCTCCTCGTCATCCTCACTTTTGGTATGGAAACCACCTTTTTCCGCTTCTCCAACAAGGAAGGCGTGAACCCCGACAAGGCCTTTTCCACGTCGGGATTGGCAGTAGGTTTGGTGAGTTTGGTTTTTGTCGTTTTGGTCAGCCTTTTCCTGAAGCCGATTTCCAACGTCTTGCATTACACCAGCCATCCCGAATTTGTCGAGATTATGGCCATCATCGTGGCGCTGGACGCTTTTCAAGCCATACTTTTCGCCCGCTTGAGATACGAAAACAAGGCCATCAAGTTTGCCGCGCTCAAACTGCTGTTCATCTTCCTCAATATCAGCTTGAACCTGTTCATTTTCTTGGTCGCACCCGGTCTGAAAGAGAGCCATCCCGCGCTAATGGGCTGGTACGAAAACAGTTACCAAGTCGGCTATATCTTCATCGTGAACCTGATTTGCACCGGATTAATCACCCTCGGTTTCATTCCTGAAATCAAGAAGTTGCGCTTCGGCCTCGACCGCGACCTGCTCAAACAAATGCTGCGCTACACTTGGCCGTTGCTGCTTTTAGGCTTGGCCGGCATCCTCAACCAAGTGGCCGACAAGATTTGCTACCGCTTCATCGTGCCCGGCAAGGAAGGCGAGGTGCAACTCGGCATCTATGGTGCCTGTGTGAAAATCGCGATGATTATGGCGATGATCACGCAAGCCTTCCGCTACGCCTACGAGCCTTTCGTTTTCGGCGGCAAGCGCGACAAGGAAGACAAGCAAACCCAAGCCAAAGTGATGCAATATTTCATCATCCTTACCTTACTTGCTTTCCTCGCCGTGGTGATGTATATGCCCATCCTGAAACACATCATCAAGAGTGACTACTGGGAAGGCCTGCGCGTGGTGCCCATCGTGATGATGGCCGAAATCTTTATGGGCATCTATTTCAACCTCTCGTTTTGGTACAAACTCATCGACGAGACTTGGTGGGGCGCCATTTTCTCGGGCATCGGCTGCGCGGTGCTGATTGCCATCAATTTTATTTTTGTGCCCAAATACGGCTATATGGCTTGCGCTTGGGGCGGCTTTGCGGGCTACGGCGTTTGTATGGTGCTGTCCTACTTCGTCGGGCAGAAAAAGGCCCCGATACCTTATAATATTAAGTCCGCTTTCCTCTATTTTGCCCTCGCCGTGGCCTTGTATTTCGTGCAAAAGAGCATCCACATTGAGAGCACCGTCTGGACTTTGGTCGTCAATACGGGCTTACTGCTCATCTTCTTCGCCTTCATCTGCTGGATGGAGAAGGACTTGGTGAAGGGAGTGATAGGGTTCGTGAAAAGAAGAAAAGCGTAAACTCGTCGGAAAAAATGTCGTTTTTAGGCAAAAAGTCGTCAGGAAAAGTGTAATTTTGCAGCGAAAAGTCGTCAGGAAAAATGTAATTTTTTATGTATAGGGCTGTAATTCAAGACTTAATACGCTGGAAGCAAAACACAAACCGAAAACCGCTCATTCTGCAAGGTGCCCGACAGGTGGGAAAAACCTACATTTTGAAAGAATTCGGACGCACAGAATATGCCAAAACGGTACACATCAGTTTCGATCGCGACGAAAAAGCGCGGCAGTTTTTCAACGAAGGCGGAAGCGCCGAAAAGCTAATCAGGCTGCTTTCGGCCCATTCCGAAATCGACATCACACCCAACGACACTTTGATTATCCTCGATGAGATACAGGAATGTCCTGCGGCACTCAAAGCTTTGAAGTATTTCTATGAGGAAACGCCTCAATATCATATTGTTGTGGCGGGTTCGCTGTTGGGAATTTCCTTGCACGGCAATGCTTCATTCCCTGTCGGCAAGGTGGATATGATGCGTTTGTTCCCAATGACTTACGAGGAGTTTCTTGCCGCCTTGGGACGGCAAAGCCTGTTGAAAGCCTTATACGAGCAAGATTGGGAGGTCGTCAACAATATGAATGAGGTTTATATCGACTTTTTACGGCAATATTACTATGTTGGCGGAATGCCAGAGGCTGTATTGGCTTACATAGAAGGTAACGGTCTTCGGGAAGTGAGGCAAATCCAGGAAAGGATTCTTTCGGCTTATCGTTACGATTTCTCGAAACACGCCCCTTCGCGCGAAGTGCCACGCATCAATATGGTGTGGGACAGCATCCCATCGCAGTTGGCCAAGGACAACAAAAAATTCATCTACGGCGCATTGAAGAAAGGTGCTCGTGCTACACAATTTGAAGAGGCCATCCAATGGCTCATCGACGCAGGATTGGTTTACAAGGTGAGCCGCGTGAGTGCCATCAAAATGCCGCTCAAGTTTTACGAGGATTTCTCCGCCTTCAAGTTGTTCCTTTTGGATGTCGGATTGATGGGTGCAATGGTCAATGCGCCGTCGTCGATTGTGCTGATTGGCAACGACATTTTCAAGGAATACAAAGGTGCTTTCACGGAGTTGTTTGCTTATACTCAATTGGTTACGACAAACATTCCGACCTATTACCATAGTGTTGGCGAATCGACCATTGAAATTGATTTTGCTGTCCAAATCGGGGAGAAGGTCTATCCCGTTGAGGTGAAAGCCGAAACCAATTTGCAGTCCAAGTCGCTGAAAACCTATATGCAAGACCATCCCGAATTGAAGGCTTTGCGGCTCTCGATGCAAAACCATATCGACCAAGGCTGGGTGGAGAATCTTCCCTTGTTTGCGTTCAAAGAAACGCTGAAAAAACGAATCTCTCTTCAAATATAAACCTTATTTTTGCGTTCTAAAGTAATTAGCAAATTTCGACAAATTCGCCGTTATGCAACTCAACATCGTCAACACCTCAAACAATCCCCTGCCCGCCTACGAGACCAAAAACTCGGCCGGTATGGATCTCCGCGCCTTCCTGCCCGAAGGCCCGATAACGCTTGAACCTATGCAACGCGGCCTCGTGCCGACGGGCCTCTATATGGAAATCCCCGAAGGCTACGAAGGCCAAGTGCGGCCCCGCAGCGGCCTCGCGCTCAAGAGCGGCATCACCGTGCTCAACTCGCCCGGCACCATCGATGCCGACTATCGCGGGCAGATTTGCGTCATCCTTATTAATTTGTCCGACAAGCCTTTCATTATCAACAGCGGCGACCGCATTGCGCAGATGGTTATCGCCAAATGCGAACAAGTTGAGCCTATGCAAGTGGAAGTTTTATCGGAAACAGAACGCGGCGCGGGCGGTTTTGGACACACGGGGAAGAGTTGAGAGTGTAGTGTTTAGAGTTTAGAGTCAGTTAAATAGTTTAGAGTTATGAAGTATAGAATGTTTTTGTTGTTACTGCTTTTGGGCTGCTCGATGGGGAGTTTTGCCCAAACGATGGAATCGGAATTTGCAGGCAAACCCGACAAGAAAAAGAATGCCACCTATTTCTCCAACGGCTTGCAAAGCAAGTACCGCGAGGACACCGAAGGCGCCATCCGCAACTTCGAGCAGGCCTTGCACTATATGCCCAACGATGCCGCCTCGATGTTCGAGTTGAGCGAACAATATTATACCGTCGGGCGACTTGATGACGCTTTCTGGATGATTGAAAAGGCCGCCGAACTCGACCCAGAAAACAAGTGGTACCAAATGCGTTTGGGCGTGTTTTACCGCGAATTGGGGCAACTCGGCGACTTCATCAACCTGTACGAACCCTTGACGAAAAAGTATCCCGACGATATGGAAATGCTCAGCGAACTCATTGAGGCTTACTTGCTTACGGAGCAATTCGACAAGGCTTTGGCCAAAATGGATGTGCTGGAACAACAAATCGGGCAGAACGATTTCATCACTGAGCAACGCCTCGGCGTTTACAAGCGGCAAGGCAACGGCAAGAAACTCGTCGCTGAATTGGAGCGGCTCATCAAGGAAAACCCTGAAAATGTGCGCTATTATTCCCTGCTCGCACAAGAATATGCCGAAATGGGCAAGGACAAGGAAGCCTTGAAAACCTACGAGAAAATCAAGGAAGTGAACCCAAACGACCCTTACATAAACGTTTCATTGTTGGAGTTTTACGAGAAAAACGGCGACAAGGAAAAGGCCTTCAACGAACTGATTGCCGCCATCCGCAACAAGAGCCTCGACATTGCCACGAAAGCCAACATCTGGGACTATTGGATGGGAAAAAACGAAAAATCCAACGAAATCGACGAGCAGGCGCGGCAATGCGGTGAGGCCTTCATCGAAACCCATCCCGACAACAAGTTGGGCTACCTTATCCTCGGCTCGTATTATATAGTGGAACAAAACGCACTGAAATCCAAGGAGATATACAAACAAGTGTTGGACATTGACAGCACCGACTTCTATGGATGGCAAAACATCATCATCAGCGAGTCAAGGCTGAACGAAAACGAGAATGTTCGCCAACACGCCATCAAGGCTTTGAAATACTACCCGATGCAGCCCGTTTTCTATTGGTATGCGGGCGTGGCAAGTGCCGTCCTGAAAATCAACGACGAAGCCATCAACTATTTGGAAAAAGGCCGCCGCTATACTACCGACAAGATTCAATTATCCAACTTCGACGCTTTCCTTGGCGACCTCTACCACGAGCAAGGCGACGAGGAGAAAGCCTTCGATGCCTACGAGCGCACCTTGCGCAACGACCCCGACAATGTGTTGGTTCTCAACAACTACGCCTATTATCTCGCCGTGAAAGGCCAAGACTTGGACAAGGCCTTGGAAATGTCAACCAAAGCCATCGCCGCCGAACCCGACAACCCGACCTATCTCGACACCCACGCTTGGGTACTCTATATGAAAGGCGACTACAGGGAAGCTGAAAAGCACATGAAAAAAGCCCTGAAACTGCTGAAAGAGCCTGACGAGACCTACACCAAGCATTATGAGGCGATTATGGATAAACTGAAGAAATGATGAGAAACCGACTTTTCATCGTGTTGTTTGCCCTGCTGCTCACGGCTTCCTCCTGCGCCTCGCGCAAGAAAACCGTGGCACCTGCACCGCCGCAATCTTTTGAATGGCTCACCGCCAACCTGAGCATCCAAGCCGAAGGCAACGGTATGGCTTACAACGACTTGTCTGGACAACTCAGGATGCGGAAGGATAGTATTGTTTGGGTCAGCGTGACCGCTACGATGGGTGTGGAAGTATTACGTGCCAAAATCAGCAACGATTCCATCTGGATTCTCAACCGCTTGGAAAAGACCTATTTGGCCGAGCATGTAGACAGCCTCGATCAGCAAATCGGACCTTTATTTGGTTTGAGACTACCGTTTGCGCAATTTATGCTTTTGGACAATATCGAAGGCATTCCACCCGTTGAAAACCAAACGGTTGGGTGGAATCAATACGATTACTATACAGGAGAAATTAAAGTTAAGCTAAAATACTCCAACATCAAATTGGACCAACCCACCACCTTTCCGCTGAAAATTACCAACAAGATGGAACGCATCCAACTGCCAATGAAACAATGAAGAAACCAGGTATCATATTGATTTTGTTGCTATTGGCTCTCATTTCGCCGACTTTTGGCCAGAAAACGAAAGGCAAGTCGAAAAAGCAATTGCAGAGCGAAATCACATCGTTGCAAAACGAGATTTCGACTGCCAACCAATTGCTGAAAAAGACAAAAAAAGACCGCGAAATGACCCTCAACGAAGTATCCATCTTGGACTCGAAAATCAAGCAGCGCGAGAAACTCATCAAGGCTTACAACGAACAGATTGCCGTTCTCGATGAGGAAATCAAGTCGGGCCAAAGCAACATCCGCAGCCTCAATTCCGACCTCAGCAAACTGCAAAAGGAATACGCGAAAATGATTGTCTTTGCCAATAAAAACCGCAACAATTACAACAAGTTAGGCTTCATTTTTGCTTCCAAGGACTTCAACCAAGCCTTCAGTCGGCTGCGCTACATCCGTGAGTTCAGCGACGCCCGCAAGGTCAAGATGAACCAAATCTCCTCCACCGAAAGGCAAATCAGCAGCGAGGTTGAAGCCAACCGACAAGCCCGCGAGGAACAAGCCGCACTGCTGGCCGACGAAAAAGTGCAAAAGGCTGATTTGCAGAACGAAAAGAAGGAGTTGAACCAGCAGGTGACCAAACTCAAGAAGCAAGAAGGCAAAATCCAACAAGACATCAAGAACAAGCAACAGCAGGCCAAAAAACTGCAAAAGGCCATCGACGACATCATCGCCGAGGAAATCCGCAAGGCCAACGCCGAGGCCGAACGCAAACGCAAGGAAGCCGAGAAAAAAGCCAAGGAAAAAGGCAAAACCGCCACCCCTGCACCAAAAGAAAAAGGTATGGTCTTGACGCCCGCCGAAAAAACGCTTTCGTCGAACTTCGTCGGCAACAAAGGCAAACTGCCGTGGCCCGTGGAGCGCGGCGTGATTTCGTCGTCCTACGGCAAGCACGCCTCGGTGGTGTCGAGCAAAGTGACCGTGACCAACAACGGCATCGACATTGCCACCACGGAAAACGCCCACGCCCGTGCCGTCTTTGAGGGCGAGGTGGCCAACGTCACCAAACTGACGGGCAGCAACACCGTGGTCATCATTCGCCACGGCGAATACTTTACGGTCTATTCCAACCTTGAGGATGTCACCGTCAAGCGCGGCGACAAGGTGAAAACCAAGCAAAACATTGGCACCGTCCACACCAACAAAACCGAAGGCAAGACGGAATTGCACTTCGAACTGCTGAAGGAACAAGTCAGACAAAATCCCGCAAATTGGTTATCGAAATGAATAAAATGTCACAAAACCTACAAAACTTACAAAACCAAATGAATGGTTTGGGAAAGCGGCTAACCGGCCCGCTTTCCAGCGGCAAGGCGGTTGCCGTGCCGCCTTGTTTAACAAAAAGTTTTGCAGGTTTTGATAGTTTTGTGAGAAAGAAAATGAAAAGTAAAATGTTCATTTTGTTATTACTATGTTTGGTTTTGTTGGCATCCTCCTGCAAGACCAAGGAAGTGCCGGGTCGCCGTCGCGCACCGCGCAACTGCAATACCTGCACCAAGTGGAGTTACGCTCCACAGAAAGCCACGGAAACCTTACTCTTGAACAGCGATGAAGCCTGAAGAACTCGAATTGCTGAAACGCTATTTTCCCGAAGCATCGGTAGGGATGGTCGGCGCAATGTATGAACAAAGGCGTTTCATACTGCATTTCAAGCGGCCACGCACTTCAAAATTGGGCGATTTCCGTCCGCCACGCACCAAAAACGGCATCTGCACCATCACCCTCAATTTGGATTTGAACCCTTACCAAATGCTCGTCACCTACATTCACGAAGTGGCGCATTATGATGTGTATCAGCATTATGGCTCAAGAGTTGTGCAGCCCCACGGCACGGAATGGCAAAAACAATTCTCTGCGCTTTTGTTGCCTTTTCTTACCGAAACCATTTTCCCAAAAGACATTCTCACGGCTTTGCAAAAACACCTGCACCACATCAAGGCCAGCAGCACCGCCGACCCGAACCTGCAAAGGGTGCTGAAGCAATACGACAAGCACGCTGAAACCATCACAACCGTGGAAAGCTTGCCCAACGGAGCGCGTTTCGTGCTGAAAAACGGCCTCATTTTCCAAAAAGGCGAGAAGCAACGCACCCGCTACAAGTGCCTCTGCGAGAACAACGGCAGATGGTATTTCGTGGCGGCTTTGACGGAAGTGAAGGAATTGTAAGTTTTTTTCATTGCGATTTCAGCAAATCCTTATTTTTGCACCCAAAATCAAATTAAATTATGGGTAAAACAGCATTAATCACTGGCATCACTGGGCAAGACGGTTCCTTCCTTGCCGAGTTCCTTTTGGAAAAAGGCTATGACGTACACGGCATTATCCGCCGCTCATCGTCGTTCAACACGGGCCGCATCGAGCATCTTTATTTGGACGAATGGGTGCGCGATATGAAAAACAAACGCTTGCTCACTTTGCATTACGGCGATATGACGGATTCCTCTTCCCTCGTGCGCATCATTCAGCAGGTACAGCCTAACGAAATCTATAACCTTGCTGCGCAGAGCCACGTGAAGGTCTCTTTCGACTGCCCCGAATACACAGCCGAGGCCGATGCCGTGGGCACCTTGCGGCTTTTGGAGGCCGTGCGCATTTTGGGTATGGACAATAAATGCAAAATCTACCAAGCCTCCACTTCCGAGCTTTTCGGCCTCGTGCAAGAAGTGCCACAAAAAGAGACTACGCCGTTCTATCCGCGCTCTCCCTACGGCGTGGCCAAGCAATACGGCTTCTGGATTGTAAAAAACTACCGCGAGAGCTATGGTATGTTCGCCGTCAATGGCATTTTGTTCAACCACGAGAGCGAAAGACGGGGCGAAACCTTTGTCACACGCAAGATTACATTGGCTGCAGCGCGAATCAAGCAGGGCCATCAGGACAAGCTCTACCTCGGCAACCTCAACTCGCTCCGCGACTGGGGCTATGCCAAGGACTATGTGGAATGTATGTGGCTCATCCTGCAACAGGAGAAGCCCGAGGACTTCGTCATCGCCACAGGTGAATACCACACCGTGCGCGAGTTCTGCACTTTGGCCTTCAAGCACGTCGGCATCACACTCCGCTGGGAGGGCGAAGGCGTTGATGAGAAAGGCATTGATACGGCAACAGGCAAGGTGCTCGTCGAGGTCGACCCAAGATTTTTCCGCCCCGCCGAGGTGGAACAACTGCTTGGCGACCCCACCAAGGCCAAGACACTCTTGGGCTGGAATCCGCGCAAGACTTCATTTGAAGATTTGGTCAAGATTATGGTGGAGCACGATATGCATTTCGTCAAAAAACTGTATCTCAAAGCTAAAGATGAATAATGGAATATTCCTTGCGGAATAGAAATCTATCAAAAATAGAATAAAAATCATTCAAAAATCTTGTTTGACTTCAAAGAATGGATTTGCTGAAAGAACATAACAAGAAGTATCAGTTTTTCGTAGATATTACTGGAATAGCTATGAAGGTTTATAATAAATATCATTATGGCTTACTTGAATCAGCTTATGAAGCTGCTATGAGATACTTATTGGAACAGGAGGGGTATAAAGTTGAAAGACAAGTGTTTTTACCTATTTATTGGGATAATGTTCAATTGGACCAAACATATAGAATGGACTTGGTAATTGATGAGAACATTATTGTTGAATTGAAATCCATCAAGTTTATTAGCGATGAGCACAGAAAACAATTACAAAACTATTTGAATAGTACACACATTCCCTATGGGATGCTCATCAATTTCTCACCCGATAGGATTTATAGTGAGTGGTATGAACGAGATACCGACGGTTCCATTGAAAGGATAAAACTATTTTGATAGATTTTAAAATGATTTTTGACAGATTTCTTACGAAGTAATACCATTGACAGATTTTGAAGTGATTTTTGACAGATTTCTTACGAAGTAATACCATTGACAGATTTTAAAGTGATTTTTGACAGATTTCTTACGAAGTGATACCGAAAAAGATATGAACAAAAACAGCAAAATATACGTCGCCGGTCACCGGGGAATGGTGGGGTCGGCGATTGTAAGGGAACTGCAACGGCAAGGCTATACCAATATCATTACGAGAACCCATAAGGAACTCGACCTCTGCCGCCAAGAACAAGTGGAGGCTTTCTTCGAGGCCGAGAAGCCCGAATATGTCTTTCTCGCGGCAGCCAAAGTGGGCGGCATCGTGGCCAACCAATCCGCCTTGGCCGACTTTATGTACGACAATATGATTCTCGAAATGAACGTCATACATTCGGCGTGGCGTAATGGCTGCAAGAAATTGGAATTCCTTGGCTCGTCGTGCATCTATCCGAGAATGGCTCCCCAACCTATGAAGGAATCCTGCCTGCTGACGGGCGAGTTGGAAAAGACCAACGAAGCCTACGCCTTGGCCAAAATCAGCGGACTGAAATATTGCGAGTTCCTGAATCGGCAATATGGCACCGACTACATCTCGGTGATGCCGACCAACCTCTACGGCCCCAACGACAACTACCATCCCGAACACAGCCACGTATTGCCAGCCCTGATTCGCCGTTTCCACGAGGCCAAAGTGAACGGCTTGAAGGAAGTGACCTGCTGGGGCGACGGTTCACCCTTGCGCGAATTCCTCTATGTGGATGACTTGGCCAACCTCTGCGTTTTCTTGATGAACAACTACTCGGGCAACGAAACCGTCAATGCAGGAACGGGAAAGGAAATGACCATCAAAGAATTGACAGAACTTGTGGCCAAGGTGATTGGTTATGAAGGCGAAATCAAGTGGGACACGACCAGACCCAACGGCACGCCACGCAAACTACTCGATGTAAGCAAGGCCACCGCCCTCGGTTGGACATACAAAACTGAATTAGAGGATGGCATCCGTTTGGCGTATGATGATTTCCTTCACAATCCGATGCGAGCGGAGAGATAGTTGAGTGTTTAGAGTTTAGAGTTTAGAGAAGTTTTAAGTATATGGTTGAAAGTTAGATTAATGGTATGGAAGTATTTGGTTATAGAAAATTGATTGCTTATCAAAAAGCAAAGGAAGTCGTAAAAAGGACTTACAAACTTTTGAAAAAGTTCCCTGCTGAGGAAAGATTTGCTATGTGCGACCAACTTCGAAGAGCATCTATTTCTGTTACATCAAACATTGCAGAAGGAGTGAACCGTTTCTCCATTAAGGAGAAGTCTCATTTTATAGAATTGGCCTACGGTTCACTGATGGAAGTATCGTCTCAATTTGAGATTGCAGAGGAACTTGGTTACATCTCAACTGAAGAAAGGCTCAATATGGATTCACTCATAGAAGAAGATGCCCGCCTTCTCTCCGGACTACAAAAATCATACACCCAAAAAACTCTTAACCCTCAACCTTCTAACCGACTCTAAACTCTAAACCCTAAACTCTGAACAATGAAAAAAGTATTTGTAAGCGGTTGTTACGACCTACTACACAGCGGTCACGTCGAGTTTTTCCGACAAGCTGCCCAGTATGGCGACCTTTATGTGGGCATAGGCTCCGATCAAACCATTTTGCACTACAAGAACCACAAAACTTTATATCCTGAACAAGAGCGCCTCTTTATGGTGAAAGCTATTCGTTACGTGAAAGATGCCTTCATCAACGACGGTTCAGGCGTAATGGACTTCATCGGCACAGTCGATCGTCTGAAACCCGACGTTTTTGTGGTCAACGAAGACGGTGCTTCGGAAGAAAAACGCCGTTTTTGCGAAGAGCGTGGCATTGAGTATGTGGTGCTGCACCGCACACCCTCCGAAGGATTGGAGGCGCGTTCCTCAACAGCTTTGAAGAAAGACCTCTGCCAAATCCCCACCCGCTTGGACTTGGCCGGCACTTGGATCGACCAACCCTACGTTTCGTGTTTCGCACCGGGCTGGGCAATCACCATCTCTTTGGAACCTACTTTCGAGGTGCGCGAGCGTTGCGGCCTCTCCACCTCGACGCGCAATATGATCCGCAAGATATGGCCGATGAAACTGCCCGACATGGATCCCGAAACCCTTGCCAAACTCGTTTTCTGCTTCGAGAACGACCCCGAGCGCAGCGACGGCATCATCAGCGGGGCGCAAGACTCAATCGGGATTTGCATGCCCGGTTTGGTGAGGCATTATTACGACAAACTCTATTGGCCTGTCAAATTCGAGACTTGCCAAGACGATGCCATTTTGGATTGGCTTGAAAACCATCTTATTATGATTCCTATGGAACCACGAAAGCCAGGGTGTTCGGTGGTGGAAGGCAAAGACATCACCGAAATGAAAGTCAAAGCCTTGGCCAAAGCCGCCGATGATTGCTGGAACGCCATTTTGCGCAAGGACCTGACGGCTTTTGCGGCAGCTTACAAAGCCTCGTTCAACGCCCAAACCGCCATGTTCCCCGCCATGATTCAAGGCTCTGTGCAAGATTATATCGACCAATATTCCGCTATGGACGATGTTTTGGCTTGGAAAATGCCCGGTGCAGGCGGTGGCGGCTATTTGGCCTGTGTGGTCAAGGAGGCAAAAACATTTTGCACAAACCACCAAGAAGCCATATCATTGAAAATCAGAAGAAAATAAAACTACGAATGAAACGAATTTCACAAATATCGAGGTTAGATTTTTACAGCCAAGGCTGTGGATTCATACGAATATTTCAACTCATTCCATTCGTGACCATTCGGATGCTTGCATCCTCAATTCTCATTTGAAATTCGTAACATTCGTGTAATTCGTAGTTAAACATTGTAATCAAGTATGAATAAAGTAGTAGAAAAAAAGTATTTGTTGGCCTTCGTGCTGGTGACATGTTGCTTCGCCTTGTGGGGCTTCGCCAACGACATCACCAACCCTATGGTGAAAGCCTTCTCGAAGATTTTCCGTATGAGCGTCACCGACGGCGCTTTGGTGCAGTTGGCCTTTTATGGCGGCTATTTTTGTATGGCCTTGCCCGCAGCCTTATTCGTGCGCAAGTTTTCATTCAAGGCTGGTCTGCTGATGGGCCTCGGTCTTTATGCCCTCGGTGCGTTGATGTTCATTCCAGCCAAGGCGACTGGCAACTATTACCCTTTCCTCATCGCCTATTTCGTGCTCACTTGCGGTCTCTCTTTCCTTGAAACGACGGCCAATCCTTACATCCTCTCAATGGGAAGCAAAGACACCGCCACACGCCGCCTCAACCTCGCCCAAGCCTTCAATCCCATCGGCTCGTTGGCGGGCATGTTCGTGGCGATGAAGTTCATCCAAGCCAAACTGAACCCGTTGAGCACCGAGGAACGCGCCTTGCTCAACGAAGACCAATTTGAGGCCATCAAAAGCACCGACCTCGCCGTGTTGAGCCGTCCGTATGTCATCATCGGGGCAGTGTTAGTGGTCTTTTTTGTGGTCATTTTGCTGTTGGTGAAAACCCAAACTAAGGCCGAAGAAACCCACGACCAGAAATTTGGCCCGACGGTGCGCCGACTTTGGCAAAACAAGCCTTACCGCTATGGTGTGGTGGCGCAATTTTTCTATGTCGGGGTGCAAATCATGTGCTGGTCTTTCATCATCCAATATGGCACGCGCGTCTTTATGAACGAAGGCATGACGGAACAGGCCGCCGAGGTACTTTCGCAACGCTACAACATCGTGGCGATGGCCATCTTCTGCCTCAGCCGCTTCATCTGCACTTTCTTGCTGAAATACATTAGTCCGTCCAAGTTGCTGACTTATTTGGGCCTTGCGGGAGCGGTGCTCGTTTTGGGTGTCATCTTCATTGACGGTCGCGCCGGGATGATTTGCCTCGTGGCGGTTTCGGCTTGCATGAGCCTGATGTTCCCGACCATTTACGGCATTGCCCTGACCGACACGGGCGACGATGCCAAACTCGGTGCAGCAGGTCTCATCATGGCCATTTTGGGCGGTTCGGTGTTGCCTCCTTTGCAGGCCTGCATCATTGATGGCAGCGGATTTGGGAGCATTTCTTCGGTGAATTTGAGTTTCGTTTTGCCGTTGGTTTGCTTCCTCGTCATCGTATTCTATGGAAAATTCATTACAAAACACGATAATTAATCTCACGCAGAATCCGCAGAAATCGCAGAAACGCAAACTAATCGACCGGCAGGCTTCCCATAATTCTGCGTATTCTGCGTGAAAAAAAATATCTCATTATGAAACGTTATTGCCAAACCCTTGAACTCGTCAACGACCCTGAACTGATTGAAAAATATTGTGAACTCCATGCCCATGTGTGGCCTGAAATCATCGAAGGACAAAGAGCCGTCGGCATCCTTGATATGCAGATTTATCGTTTTGAAAATCATGTCTTTATGATATGCGATACAGTTGATGATTTCGACTGGGAAAAAGACATGGCTCGACTTGCAAAATTGCCTCGTCAGGCCGAGTGGGAAGCCCATGTTGCGCAGTGCCAAGGAGCTGACCCCAGCCTCCCATCAACAGGCAAGTGGAAATTAATGGAAAAAATATTTTGACAAGTAATCAAAAAAAGTAGTATTTTTGGCGGTTTAATATAAAAACACAAGCTTATGTATAAATTGATTACAAAATTCTGCAATTTCATATTCGGAAAACACAACAATAACACCCTGCCACGCTATTGGATTTTGGCCGTCGATATGCTTATCGTCATCATATCCTATGTAGGAGCGCTTTTCATGTTGTATTTCCAGAACATAAAATCATCCGGGTTCGATTGGAGCCGCATTTGGATTGTGCCTGTCGTTTACCTTGTCGCCTTCCTCATCAGTAGAACTTACGACGGCATGTTGCGTTATTCGGGCTTCAACGACATCCGAAAAATTTTCTCCGCCTGCACCTCTACTTTAGCTTTCCTTCTCATTAGCAAACTTGTCTTTACCAAAGTTGCGCCGCATGTGGCCTACGAACTTTATCCCCGTTATGTTACCTTGGTTTACCATTATTTATTCACGATGGTGATAATGATTCTTATGCGCTTCACCATCAGGCGATTGTATAATGAAGTCTACAAAAACACGGGCGACAAAATGAATGTTCTCGTCTACGGAGCAGGTGATGGCGGCACCATATTGTTGCGTACTTTGAGCCAAGACACACAATCGAGATTTAGGGTTAAGGCTTTCGTTGACGACGACCCCAAACGCGTCAACTCTCAAATCAACACTATCAAGGTGTATTCGCCTGAAAAGGCTTTGACACCCGATTTCATCAAGAAATACGGCATCGATGTGATGATTATTGCCATTCCCAGCCTAAGCGAGGAGCGCAGCAGGGAAATTATCGAAAAGGGCATGTCTCTCAACCTCATCGTGAAATCCATCCCGTCGTTCGACAAATGGGTGGACGGAAAAATCACATCCAACCAAATCCAAGACATCAAGATTGAAGACCTTTTGGGACGTAAACCTATTATCTTAGGAAAGAGCAATGTGATTCGCGAAATCAACGAGAAAGTGGTGTTGGTGACGGGTGCCGCAGGCTCCATCGGTAGCGAGATTTGCCGTCAGATAATGCATTACAACCCGGCCAAACTCATCATGCTCGACCAAGCCGAGTCGCCGATGTACGACTTCCAGTTCGAGATGAACAACACCCCTGATTTCAAGGAAATGCGTGACAGGATGGCTTTTGTCATTACCAATGTGAAAGACCCCGTCCGAATGAGGGAAGTGTTTGAGATGTATCATCCGCAAGTGGTGTTCCACGCTGCGGCCTACAAGCATGTGCCTTTCATGGAAGAAAACGCCTACGAAGCCGTGTTTGTCAATGTGTTCGGCACCAAACTTGTGGCTGACTTGGCCGTTGAATTTGGCGTGGAGAAATTCGTTATGATTTCCACTGACAAGGCCGTCAACCCGACCAATGTGATGGGAGCCACCAAGCGCATCGCGGAAATTTACACGCAAAGCCGCAAGGGCAAAACCAAGTTCATCACTACGCGCTTCGGCAATGTATTAGGTTCAAACGGCTCTGTCGTTCCGCTGTTCCGCAAGCAAATCGAAAAAGGCGGCCCGATTACCGTGACCGACCGTCGCATCACGCGCTTCTTTATGACGATTCCTGAAGCCTGCAGCCTCGTGCTTGAGGCTGGTTCCATCGGCGAAGGCGGCGACATCTTCGTCTTCGACATGGGCGAAAAGGTCAAGATTTGGGATTTGGCCGAAAAGATGCGCAAATTAGCCCATCGTCCTGATATTGAAATCATAGAAACAGGTCTTCGTCCAGGCGAAAAACTTTATGAAGAGGTCTTGGCCAACGAAGAAAATACCATCAAGACTGACAACGAGAAGATTATGCACGCCGTGGTGCGCAAGTATGAAACCGCTGAGGTGGACAGCATGATTGCCAAGTTGCACGACGAACTCGAAACCTGCGACCCAATGAAGATTGTTGCCCAGATGAAAGTCATCGTGCCTGAGTTCAAAAGTAACAACAGCATTTTCAGCCAGTTGGACAAATAAGCCGAGATGTATACCGTTTTTACCGACCCTCTGCACCGCATCGCCTACGCCACCGATGCGTCGGCTTATCGTGAAGTGCCGCAAGGCGTAGCTTTCCCTGAAAACGAACAAGATATTATCTATTTGATTGAAACGGCGCGTGAACGCAAAACCCACCTCATTCCGAGGGCGGGTGGCACATCCATCGCTGGACAGGTGGTGGGTAGCGGCATTGTGGTCGACATCAGCAAACATTTCAAGAAGATACTGGAAATCAACAAGAAAGAACGCTGGGCAAGGGTGCAACCGGGGGTTGTCCTTGATGAACTGAACCTTGCTTTGGAGCCATACGGACTCTTTTTCAGCCCTGAAACTTCTACCAGTAACCGATGCTGCATTGGTGGAATGTTCGGCAACAATTCTTGTGGTTCCCATTCTTTGGTTTACGGCAGCACCCGCCACCATGTGTTGGAAGCCCGAGGCGTGCTTTGCGATGGTAGCGTTGAAGTGTTCAAAACATACACAATCAAGGAGTTGGAGGAAAGATTTGGCACACAGTTTTGGGAAACCGAATCAGATTCTTTAATCCAAAACATCTATTCTCAACTCATTCATTGGGCTTTGGACGAGAAAACAGTTCAACTGATTGAGGAAAACTTTCCTGACAAGAGCCTGCGCCGTCGCTCATGCGGGTACGCCATCGACGAAGTCATTGAAGACCTGCACAATACGGCCAAACCATTTGAAGAACGCACCATCAATCTCTGCAAAGTGTTGGCGGGCAGCGAAGGCACCTTGGCTTTCATCACCGAAATCAAAGTCGACCTTGACCCCTTGCCGCCCAAAGAGAAAATGGTAGTTTGCGCCCATTGCGATACGTTGCAAAAAAGTTTTTTGGGGAATTTGGTGGCTTTGAAATTCCATCCAGCCGCTGTTGAGTTGATGGACCGCAACATTCTGGAACTCAGCAAAGAAAATGTTGAACAACAAAAAAACCGCTTCTTCGTACAAGGCGACCCTGCCGCCATTCTCATCATCGAACTGCGTGGCGAAACAAAGGCTGAAATCGATGCCCTCGCCGACCAATTGGAAAAAGCTTTGATGGAAAACGAGGAGCATTTAGTTTACGCTTGTTCAAGGGTTTACGGCTCGGAAATCAGCAAGGTGTGGAGTTTGCGTAAGGCAGGTTTGGGTCTGCTTACGGGCATGAAAGGCGATGCCAAACCCATTGGTGTCATCGAAGACACGGCTGTCGCGCCTGAAAAGTTGCCCGCATATATGGCCGACTTTGCCCAAATGCTTGAAAACCTTGGCCTGAGTTGCGTTTATCATGCCCATATCAGCACGGGCGAACTGCATTTGCGGCCCATTATTAATATAAAGGAGGCGGAAGGTTTACGGAAATTCCGCGAAGTGGCTTACCAAACCGCGCTGTTGGTCAAGAAATACAAAGGTTCTTTGAGCGGTGAGCACGGCGATGGTCGACTGCGCGGAGAATTCATCCAACTGATGTATGGCGACGAGGTTTATGCCTTGATGCAAGACCTCAAGACATGCTGGGACCCGCTGCAAGTCTTCAATTTGCACAAGATTGTGGACACACTCCCGATGGACAGTATGTTGCGCTTCGAAGTCGGACAAAAATACGCCATCGAAAAGGAACTTTGTAATAGTTCTTCGGCCCTTCGACAGGCTCAGTGGCCAAAGACCTATTACAATTGGAAGGCCGCTTTCGAAGAATGCAAGGTGGAGGGTGCTACTGGAGCCAAAAACCAACTCCACGCCCTGATGTGCAGCATCGAGCAATGCAACGGTGCTGGTGATTGCCGCAAGTCGAACTTGATTGGCGGCACGCTTTGTCCGGCCTTCAAGGTGAGCGGCGACGAAACCAAAGCCACTCGTGCCCGCGCCAATGTGCTTCGTGAAATCCTGACGAGAGGTTGGGAAAGCGAGGCTTTCGCACAAGCCTTGGATAAAGACAAAAGCATACTGAAATCCAAGGAATTGGCTGAAGTGCTGGATTCTTGTTTGGCCTGTAAAGGCTGTCGCAGCGAGTGCCCGTCGAATGTTGACATGACGCGCTTGCGTTCAGAGATTTTGCAACACAAATACGATGTCGGTAGGATGCCTTTGCGTTCCTTCGCCGTGTCGCGAATGGCCACGGTGGAGCAATTTGGGCATCTCGTTTGGCCTTTTTATAACCTTTTTGCCTCGTGGAAATTCTCTTCAAACATCATCAAGCAAATCATCAACTTTTCGACTGAGCGCGACATCCCGACTTTGAGCCGCGTAACCATGCGGACAGCGGTAAAAAGAGAATGTCGCAAGCATAAAGGCCAGACCACAAAAGGCAAAGTCTATCTTTTCGCCGACGAGTTCACCAACTTCCAGGAAGCCGAATTGGGCCTGACTTTCGCCAAGTTGCTCTTGCATTTGGGCTACGAGGTGGAAATCCCGAAACATGTTGAAAGCGGTCGCGCCGCCATGTCGAAAGGCAACTTGAAATTGGCCAAAAAGTTTGCCTTAAAGAATGTCAATTTGTTGAAAGACAAGGTCTCGGAACAAATTCCTTTGGTCGGCATCGAACCTTCGTGCATCCTCAGTTTCCGCGATGAATATCCTGATTTGGTTCCCGCTGAACTGCGCCCGCAAGCCCAACAATTGGGTCGAAACGCCTTGCTTTTCGATGAGTTCATCATACGCGAGGTGAAAGCAGGTCGCATAACTTCTAATGATTTCAAATCCGATGCTGTAGAAATTTGGCTTCATGGCCATTGCCACCAAAAGGCCTTGGTCGGAACAGAAAAGACCGTCCAAGCCCTGAAATTGATTCAAAACGCTCAAATCCATGTCATTCCGAGTGGTTGTTGCGGCATGGCGGGTTCATTTGGCTACGAAAAAGAGCATTACCAAACCTCGTTGGCCATCGGCGAGATGGTGCTTTTCCCGACCGTCAGAAAAGCCGTAGCCAATGCCGATGATATCACGCCCTGCATCGTTTCCGCTCCTGGAACTTCATGTCGGCAACAGATTTTGGACGGAACGGGCATCCACGCCGTGCATCCCATTGAAATACTATACCGTTGGGTGAAATAAATGACTAATATTGCCGTTTTCCAAAAAAGCAGTATATTTGCGACATACGAACCATAAAAACATTCACTATGAAAAAACTGTTCTTTCCTCTTGCGCTGATGTTGTTGACCTTGATTGGTTGCAACCACTCAACAAACAATTCCAACGAGGTTGAAGTGGAACCTTACACCTTGATTGACAGCATTTTCATCGAAAGCGAATTTGGTGATGACTACTCTTATTACACCTTGAACGCCGACCTTCCTGTCACCGACAACGACAGCCTTCGGAACAACATCCTTCACTGGATGCTTGCCGATGACACCGAAGACCATGTGACTTTTTTCCAGAACGAGAGAGACCGTTTTTTTGCCGAAGATGGCGACGAACCGCGCTCGACCCTCGAAAGCAACTACACCCTTTCGGAACAGACCGACCTTTATGTGACCTACATCTCGGAAGGCTATATTTTCACCGGCGGTGCCCATCCCATGCCGTGGTATTATGGCATCTCATTCAGCAAATTGGACGGCAGCACTATCGGCTATGACCTTTTCGACGACCCTGAGCAACTTATCGGACTGATTTCAGAAAACATTCGTACACAATACTTTGAACCCAATAACACCGAGGAAGAAGAATACCTTTTCGAGCCTGACGAGACCTTCCAACTGCCCACCAACGAGCCGTGGATTGAAGCAGGGAGCGTGGTGTTCTGCTACGAGCCTTTCGAAATCGCGCCCTACGCAGCCGGAATGCCTTTGTGCAAAATCTCCATTGATGACTTGAAGCCTTATTTGAGCGAAAAAGGAAAATCCCTTCTACTCAATTCAACATTTCAACAATAAACAATTCAACAGAAATGAACAACTATTGCATCATCATGGCAGGCGGCATTGGAAGTCGTTTCTGGCCACTCAGCAAGGACAACTATCCCAAGCAATTCCTTGATATTCTGGGTACTGGGAAGAGTTTCATCCAAAGCACCTACGAGCGTTTCAGCCCTGTCATCCCCGATGAAAACTTCCTCGTGGTGACCAACAAGGCCTACAAGCAACTCGTGCTGGAACATCTTCCCATGCTCCATCCCGACCAAGTGCTTTGCGAGCCTGCACGAAGAAATACTGCGCCTTGTATCGCTTACGCGGCCTACCACATCCAAAGCCGCTGCAAAGAGGCCAACATCGTCGTCACGCCTGCCGACCATTTGGTAACCAACGAAGTTGAATTCCAACGCATTATCCGATTGGGCTTTGACTTTTTGACGAAAAACCAAAACGCGCTGATGACGATTGGAATTAAACCTTCAAGACCTGAAACGGGGTATGGATATATTCAATGTGGAAGTAGGAGGGATGAGGTAGGAAGTAGGAATGAAGAGGTTGTGAAAGTGGAGATGTTCAAGGAAAAGCCTGATTATGAAACTGCCGTAAAGTTTGTTTCGGAAGGCAATTACCTCTGGAATAGTGGCATTTTCCTCTGGACTTTGGACGGCATCATGCAGGCCTTCAAACAGTATTTGCCCGAAATGGTGGAAGTGTTCGAGAAAGGCAAAAACGACTTCGGAACAGCCAACGAGCAAGCCTTCATTGACGCGCATTTCATTGAAAGTCCCAACATCAGCATCGACTACGGCGTGATGGAGAAGTCGCCGAACACCTTCACCATCCCCGCCGACTTCGGCTGGAGCGACATCGGCACTTGGGGTTCGCTGTTCACCCACGCCAAGAAAGACGACGCGGGCAATGCCTTACGCGGTAAGGTGGTTTCTGTCGATAACAAGAACACCATTATTAATATAGAGGAGGGCACCGAGGCCGTTGTGGAAGGCTTGGAAGACTATCTCGTGGCCTTCCGCGACCATTCGCTTTTGGTGTGCCGCCTCAAGGACGAACAACAGATTAAGGTTTGGATTGAAGGATTGAAATAATGGAAAACCAGCCGTTGGTATCGGTCATTATGCCTTGCTATAATGCCGAGAAATACGTTTCTGAAAGCATTGAATCTATTGTAAATCAGACTTATATAAACTGGGAATTGCTCATCACTGACGACCAATCCTCCGACCGAACTCCAGCCATCGTGCAAGCCTTTTCAGAGAAAGAGCCTCGTATCAAGTTTGCTGTTGCAGAGCAACATTCTGGCATCGCGGCTACTCGCAACAAAAGCCTCGCCCGAGCCAAAGGCCGTTTCGTCGCCTTCCTCGACAACGACGACCTGTGGGTTGCCGACAAACTCGAAAAACAGGTCCGTTTCATGCTCGAAAACGGCCACGCCTTTGTTTATTCAGCCTACGAACTTATGAAAGAAGACGGTTCACTCAAGGGTAAAACCATCAAGACAGCAGGTGTTGTAAATTATAATAAATACTTGAAAAACACTATTATAGGTAGCGGAACAATTATGCTCGACACGCAACAAACCGGTTCATTGCTCATGCCTGACAACGCCACCAGCGACGACATGGCTCTTTGGTGCAAAATCTTGAAAGATGGTCATAGGGCATATCCTATGAAGGAAGTCTTGATGAAGTATCGAGTCAGGAACAACTCGGCCTCGGCCAACAAGCTGAAAGCTGCCAAGGATGTGTGGCTCGTTTATCGCAAACAGGAAAAACTATCTTTTTTATATGCCGCGTTCTGTTTTTGCTGTTATGCTTTCAATGCTGTCATAAAAAGGTTTTTCTGATGCAAGATTTCTACTTATATCGTCAAGCCTGGCGCTTTGATGGCGCTCCGCACGAGGAGCCAAAACTACTGGAAACAGAATGGAAATCCCTGCTCAAGCATAGTGGTTTGATGGTGAGAAACACTTATAACTTTGATTGCCAGGAAGAAACGTGTTTTTGGTATGTCATCAAAGACCATTTTGAAGGATTGGAAAGCTTGTCGTCAAGGGTGCGCAACAAAATCAGGCACGCTTTCAGCCACTTCGAATACCGTCTCATCTCTTTTGAGACGATGCAAGAACAATCCTATCCCATACTTGAAGAGACCTTTTCCGACTATTCCGTCCACGACAGGAAGATGGACCGAATTGTTTTTGAACAATACCTCAACCATTGCAAAGAGCGCTCGTTTGACTATTGGGGCATTTTCGAAAAGGAATCGGGACTTTTGGTCGGGTTTTGCACAGTCAACCTTTGGGGAAATTGCTGCGAATACGGCATGACCGGCATCATGACAAAATACAAGAAAGGAAGCTATTATCCCTACTATGGACTTTACCACCACTTGAACAAGCATTATCTTGAAGAACAGCATTTTAGATATGTGAGTGACAGTGCCCGAACCATCACAGAACATTCACAAATTCAAGACTTCCTCATCCAAAACTTCAATTTCCGCAAAGCCTTTTGCCAACTGGAGGTGCATTACTGCTGGTGGATGAAAATCGCCGTTAACCTATTGTACCCATTCAGAAAAATCATACCTTTGCAGCGCATTAAGGCAATTCTCAACATGGAGGCCATGCAGCGTGGTGAAAAATGAACACAAAATAGGGTTTTTCTTCAAGTGGTGCTTCGATCGCATCGTGGCACTCGTGGGTCTTGTTTTGCTGTTTCTGCCTCTTTTGGTTATCGCTGTTCTCATAAAAATCGATTCGAAAGGCCCCGTGTTTTTCCTTCAACATCGCATTGGGAAGAATGGCAAACCATTCAGGATCTGCAAGTTCCGAACCATGCGACACCAATCGGAAGGCGACACCGTTACTACTGCCGACGACCCGCGCATCACACGCATGGGCCATTGGTTACGTCATAGCAAAGCGGATTGCCTAACGGAACTTGTCAATGTATTAATTGGACAAATGAGCTTCGTCGGTCCACGCCCTGATGTGCCAGGCTATGCTGACCAACTACAAGGCGACGACCGCCGTATTTTGCAACTTCGCCCTGGCATCACCGGACCAGCCAGCATCAAATACCGTAACGAAGAAGAACTGCTCGCCCAACAAGCCGACCCGAAGGCTTACAACGACACCGTCATCTGGCCCGACAAAGTGAAAATCAATCTCGATTATCTTGATAATTGGAGCTTCTTTGGCGATATTAAGTTGATTTTCAAGACGCTATTCTAACTCAGCCCCGAAGGGGTGGCAGCCAATAAGCAGGCGACGTAAGTCCCTGCTTTTTGCAGTGGCGTAGCCACAAAAAAACCCCGTAGAAACGGGGAGAATCTACGAGGCCAAAAAATTAATAACATGAAACATAAAAAATGCGCCCCCTTCAGGACTTGAACCTGAGACCCCCTGATTAACAGTCAGATGCTCTGACCAACTGAGCTAAGGAGGCTGCACAATGTCACAGAACTTTCTGTTTTGCGGCTGCAAAAATACGGCTTTTTCCATTACACGCAACCTTTTTTGTAGAAAAATTTTCTATATATTCATAATCATTTGATTATCAATAAGAAATTTTTCTTCATCGGACATCAAATTATTTACTACCTTTGCAAAAAATTAGAAATATCGAATTACAAATCTCAAATCTTTGAATCGAAAATGGAAAGAATACTCGGCATCGGGAGTGCTTTGGTCGACATCCTGACCCAAATCCCAAATGAAAGCATCCTTCAAGAACTGAACCTCCCCAAAGGAAGCATGACCTACGTCGACGCTGAAACCTCAGTGGAAATAGGCAAAAAGTTGGCTCATCTTGGCAACCAAATGGCCTCGGGCGGTTCGGCGGCCAACACCATGAGCGGCCTTGCCCAATTGGGCATCGAAGCGGGCTTTTTGAGCAAAATTGGCAAGGACGAAATAGGGCAATTCTTTGAAAAACAAATGACTGAAAGCCATGTGAAACCCTTGATGCTCAAGAGTGAAACGCCTTCAGGTCGAGTGCAAGCCTTGGTCACTGCCGACGGTGAACGCACCTTTGCCACCTGCCTCGGCGCCGCTGCCGAAATGTGTGCCAACGACATCAAACCCGAACTTTTTGAAGGTTGGGACATTTTTTACGTGGAAGGCTATTTGGTGGCCAATCCCGACATGCTGAAAAAAGCCATCGCAACGGCCAAGGACAAAGGCCTGAAAATCGCCATCGACTTGGCCAGTTACAATGTGGTGGAGGAAAGCCGCGATTTCCTCTTGGACCTCATCAACAATTACGTCGACATCGTGTTTGCCAACGAACAGGAGGCCTTTGCCTTGACGGGCTTGGAGCCAGAAGAAGCCTTGCGTTTCATCGCCTCGAAAGTGCAAATCGCGGTGGTGAAAGTGGGTGCCAAAGGTGCTTTCGTCCAGCGCGGCAATGAAATCGTTACCGTGCCGCCAATGGAAGCCACGGTGGTCGATACGACGGGCGCGGGCGACATGTGGGCTGCGGGATTCCTCGCGGGTCTCGTCAAAGGCGAAAACTTGCAGAAATGCGGCATGATGGGTGCAATCGTGGCCAAAAACATCATAGAGGTAGTTGGAGCCAAAATGGATGCCGCGCGTTGGGAGAAAATTCACGCCGACATTGCACTTTTGTAATCACAAAACCTACAAAACTTTCAAAACCAAATTATTATATTGCATGACAACGACTCCCAACCGAGTTGTCGTTGTCATGCTTGAACTGCATCCAAAGGATGCGTTGGAAACGAGCCGGTTGGCGACTTTCTCTATGAAGAAGTTTTGCTGGTTTTGCAAGTTTTGTTACATTAAAAAATGATTTTAGTTGAAGTAATCATTATTTTTTGTACCTTTGCGCCCACTATAGTATTTTTCGCGAAAAATAAATATTTAATAATTAGACAGTTAGATAAAAATGAAGGAATTCCAGACAAAAGACATCCGCAATGTTGCCCTCATCGGCGCAGCAAAGTCGGGTAAGACCACCCTTGCCGAAAACATGCTTTTCGAAGGCAAACTCATCAACAGAAAAGGTAGCACCGACGAGAAAAACACCGTTTCCGACTACCGTCCCATCGAAATGGAACGTCAGATTTCGGTGAACGCCTCTATGCTGTATACCATCTACAACGACAAGAAAATCAACATCTTGGACACTCCCGGTTTCACCGACTTCTCGGGCGACATCGTTTCGTGCCTCTATGCAGCCGACATGGCCGTTTGCACCGTCAATGCCCAGTCGGGTGTTGAAGCCACTACCGAAAACGCTTGGCGTCATGCCGCCAACACGAACAAGCCGGTTGTGTTTTTCATGAACCAACTCGACCACAGCAACGCCAACTTCGACAACACCATCCGCGAACTGAAAGAATATTTCGGCGACAAGGTTACGCCCATCCAATATCCCGTCAACGCCGGTGAAGACTTCAACGCCGTCATCGATTTGATTATGATGAAGATGTTGGTCTTCAAAAACGGCAACGGAGCACCTGAAATCCAGGACATCCCCGCCGCTGAAATGGCCAAGGCCGAAGAGATGCACAACAACCTCATCGAGCACGCTGCCGAAGGCGAAGAGGCCCTGATGGAGAAGTTCTTCGAGGAAATGACCCTGAGCGAGGAAGACATGGAACGCGGTATCCACCTCGGTATCGTCAACCGTGAGATGTTCCCCGTCATTTGCGGCGCTGCCAAGCGGGGCGTGGGCGTCACCCGTTTGATGGATTTCCTCATCAACGCCTGCCCGTCGCCTGCCGACATGCCGGCCATCAAAGCCAACAACGGACAAGAATTCCACAACAGCAACGACGACCCGACCGCCCTGTTCATCTTCAAGGTGACGACCGAACAAAACCTCGGCGATGTGGCATGGATGCGCGTTTACGGCGGCACCGTCGTGAAGAGCCAAGACTTGGTCAACCCGCGCACGGGCAACAAGGAGCGTCTGTCGCAACTGTTGGTTTTCCGTGGCAAGAACCGCGAGGAAGTCGAGAAAGTGAACGCCGGCGACATCATTTGCACCATCAAACTGAAGGATGGCCGCATTGGTGATTCGTTGGTTGATGCCAAGGCTGGCGAAGCCATCTTCCCCGAAATCCCGTTCCCGACCCCGATTTTCTCGATTGCAGTCAAGGCCGTCAACTCGCAGGAAGACGAAAAACTTGGTAGCATCCTCAACGATATGCACAAGACCGACCCGACCGTCATCAGCGGCATGTCGCGCGAACTGCGCCAAAACATCCTGCAATGCCAGGGCGAATACCACTTCAACACCCTGAAATGGTACTTCGACAACGTTTATAAGATTGCCATCGAAACGGCTGCTCCGAAGATTCCGTATCGCGAAACCATCACCAAGAGCGCAAGCGCCAGCTATCGTCACAAGAAGCAGTCTGGCGGTAGCGGTCAGTTCGGTGAGGTTCACATGCAATTGGCTCCTTATTTCGAGGGCTACACCGACCCGAGCGAACTGCAAGTGCGCGACAAGCAAGAGTATGAACTGCCTTGGGGCGGCAAACTCATCTTCGCCAACTGCGTGGTGGGTGGTGCCATCGATGCCCGCTTCATGCCCGCCATCCTGAAGGGTGTGAACGAGCGCCTCGAACAAGGTCCTCTGACGGGTTCCTACGCCCGCGACATCATCTGCTACATCTACGATGGTAAGATGCACCCGGTCGACTCCAACGAAATGGCCTTTAAGATTGCCGGTCGTATGGCCTTCAGCGCAGCCTTCAAGAACGCTGGCCCGAAGATCATGGAACCCATCTACGACCTTGACGTGCGTATGCCCGCCGACCTGATGGGTGCTGTTATGACCGACCTGCAAGGCCGCCGCGCCATCGTGATGGGTATGGATAGCGACCACAACTACCAGACCATCCACGCCAAGGTGCCGTTGGCCGAAATGGACCGTTATTCTACCACGCTGAGTTCGCTGACCTCTGGCCGTGGCACCTTCACGATGAAGTATGCCGAGTACCAGCAAGTGCCCACCGACGTGCAGAACCGCCTGCTCAAGGAGTACGAAGAGAGCCAGAAGGAAGAAGAATAATAGTTTTGTATTTTTTTTCATAAGTATTGCATTTTTCCCCGCCGCAAAACCAATGTGGCGGGGTTTTTTGTTTATTTTTGCAAGCATGAAAGCAAAGGCTTTTGCCATAGGATTATTCTTGCTGGCGCTTTTTTCGGCCTGCCACCGACCGCTGAAGGTCGTTGAGCCTGCCGAAATGCCGTCGCCCGAATTGCTGACCGTCGACAGCCTGATGTGGCAGCAGCCCGACACCGCCTTGGCGTGCCTCGTTTCCTGTTTCGATGCCTGCACGACCACGGAATACAACCTCCATTACGCCAACCTCTTGCTCTCCGAACTGCTCTACAAGAACGACTACGCCCAAACCAACCGCCCCGCTTTGCAACGGGCCGTGGCGTATTTTGATGCGTTGGCGGGAACGCACGATACGGACACACGCGGTGTGTCCCTACAGGCCGAACCGCGTAGGGACGCACGGCGTGCGTCCGCCCATGATGCCACCGCATTTTTGGCCGCCCGCGCCCATTATATCAATGGTGTGGGCTATTACGAGAACGACAGCGCGGTACAGGCCTGCACGGAATACCTTAAGGCATTGGAAATCATGGAAGAATGTTTTGAGGAAAAGGAACTGGTTGGGGATAGGGCAAAATTCTTGGCTCTGGCTTATACCAGATTGACTGTTTTGTATTCCAACCATTATTTGCATGATCCAGCTATTTATTTCGGAAAAAAGTCTTTGCAATTTTATCGAAAATCTAATAGCCCCACTTGGCATTTGGCTTGGATGATGGACGAAATAGGTTCGCACTATGATATGCTGGGAACTATTGATAGTGCTGCGTATTATTATTATGGAGGCTTGAATCTGCTAACCAAATCGGATAACTTGACATATAGAGACATCACGACGCACCTTGCCTATCTATCGTATAAAAAAGGCGAATCTTCAGAATCTTCTTTGAATCTATTGCACCGCTTAATTGACATGGCTGAAAGTGATAAAGAGTATTATTCTCGATGTTTGACCATTGGCGAGGTTTTCTATCACGAAACACAATTTGATTCAGCTTGGCCTTATTATAATACGGTATTTAATAATACACAAAGTGAAGAATCAAAGAAACTGGCTGCCGAAAGATTGGTTGAAATCAGCAAGGTAATAGGATACGATTCAAAATCCACAGAATATGCCAGCTATCTTACCCAATTTGCCACCATTTCTGAAAAGCGAGGAGCGTTGAATTCTGTTTTAGTTGAACTATATCGGCAATATGGGCAAAGCAAAGAGGCTCAGCTTCACACCCAAAGTATAAGAAAAAACACCAAACGGGCTGTAAAGATAATATCTTCACTTATTGTTTTGACAGGATTGTCCATCATTATTAATATCATCATTAGAAAGCACAATAAAAGGTTGAGAATGGAAAAGCAAAAAACAGAAGAACTATTGGAAACCGAAAGCTATTCCCATAAAATAAAGCAAGCCGCTCTTTCGAGCAGGCTTAAAAAGAGCAACGAGGCTTTACGCGAACTGAAAGGCCAAATGAAACAACAGAAGAAACCTATAACAAAAAACGCCGAATCACAAGTTGCCGAGTTTGCCGATGAGCCAATTTGTCAACACATCCTTGCCGTTTGCAACGACAAAAGCAATCCCATCAAGTCAACTGTTCCCGTTTCATCATACGCCGACATTGCCCTCACCGATGCGCAAAACGCACAACTCAAGGATGCAGCTATGCGTCATTATGGCCCGTTGTTTGGAAAGCTGAAACATCAACACCCTGAATTGAAGGAAAAGGATTTTCTTTATTGTTATTTGTGTCTGCTTGGGTTGGACAATAGCCAAATTGCGGTGTTGACACAGCTTTCATATCGTACAATTTGGGAACGTGAGAAGCGTTTACAGACTCTTTTTCATGGTAATGATAGAATTGCTGTCATACTCCATGAAATTATATTACATTGAAAACCAAGATATTAAACAAAAACTCCAAATAAACCAAATTTGGATTTTCTTGCAAGGGTGCTTTTGCTTGCGTACTTTTGCTTCGTATTAACCACAAAACACCAAAGAAATGCAAAAGTTCAATTTAAAATGTTTCGTTCTGCTGCTCGGTTTCTTGCTGCCGGCAGCATGGTACGGTGCTTATGGCACCAGTTCAACGGATGGCCACAGCCACATATTAATAAAAGAAGGGAATGTCCAGAATTCTCCCAAAGGCAACTCCATCCAAGCCTCCATCAACGGCCACACTCTAGTAGTGGTTTTCACAGAGAACCTCGGCCAAGTTTCCATTGAAGTGACCACGGCCACGGGAACGCCGATGGACTGCCTTTCCACCCAAACGCCCAATGGCGTGAATCTCTACGTACCCCATGCCGGGGATTATGTTGAAGGAAAATCTGATTTATTCCAAGGCCAACATTGGTGGGCTTTTTATCATAAAGTCACTGTGAAACTTGGCCAAATTATTGTGCCAAATGATAATCCGATAAATTACTAATATTCAATAAGTATTCCAAGTGACAATAAGTTGCTTGGAATACTTGTTTTCTTATTAAATGGGTTATGAATAGAATTATTGTATCAATTGTCATCATATTAATGGCTTTACGTGTTTCGGCCCAAACCATTCAAACCATCCCGCACCATAATATTGGATGCCACGCGTCCCAATCGTCAACCTTCATGGAATTGTCGGACGGGAACATTCTTGGCGGTGTTTTGCAGGCCGATATGCAACCCCTTACACCGTTGGGATATGTAATGCACAAGGTAAACCGAGAACCTGAATTTGAAGTGTCCGATACATTGTTCATGGCGGACGACGAACACCTTCCGTGGCAACTCACCGCAAAAAACCTTCAGGACAAAGACAATATCCTTGCCGAATTCACCAATGATTTCACCAACGGCAATTGCTATCTGAGAATTCGCAACTTCGATAACCAATTGAACTTTGACACTACGGAAACCATAGTACCCATTGAAGATTTCATTGGCAACAGCGGCGAGCCTGGCTTGTTGCTTGACCCAGAAGGCGATCTCGTCCTGTCCTATTACGACTATTATTCCCCTGAACGCCATTTCATCCGTGTTGGTCTTGATGGAACCATCAAGCACCAAGCAACCATCAATTCAGTGAGAATTGATTCAGGAAGCGATGCGGGTCCCATCGTTTTCAGTGAATCACCATTGAGATACTTTTATTGGGGTGAGTATTATGACTCATCCCAGATGCTTGATTTTGTCAACTGCTATTTGTTGGATTCCCTGTTTAATGTAACGGATAGTTACACCTTGCCAAGGCTCAGCGATTATTCGCTTGGTTATGTGGACTTCAATATTGATGCTTTGAATACAAAGGTGTTGGGCATGGATGTTGGCGACTTTTTTGTGGCAAGATCTTATTATAGGCCTTACGCTCTTGTGCCACATATAGAAGACGATGGGGTGATTGTGATGAAATATGATAGCAGTTTCAATCTGTTGGCAAGTAGGAAATTCCTCTCCGAGCCATACAATCATTATGTCCATCCTTGTGCACGCCCTTTAGGTTTGGAGAAAAGCCATGACGGTAATATCTATTTCGCCTATTTCACGCACAGCCAGTTCAAGCCGAGCCAAGTTTCAGTGGTGAAGATGGACAGCGACCTGAATGTCATCTGGCAGCGCCACTGCCTTGAGCGGGAGTATGGTAGGAACTTTGGCAAGATGATTGTGCTGGAAGATAACAGCGTGGCCATCATGGGCATTAACACCTTCGATGAAGCAGGCTACTTGGACCATACCGAAGCATTCTATATTATCGTCAACGACGATTACGATGCCGTTGTAGAAACAGGAACCTTCATCCGCCCTTATATGTTCTATCCCAACCCCGTGCAAAATGAACTTCACCTGCAATATTCCCCCGATGTGCAGCCCAAACAAATCGAACTCTACGACCTTCAAGGCCGCTTGGTGCAAACACGGAGCAAGGATCTGGAAAGTCTCAATATGGCTGGCCTGCCCGCAGGCACTTACACGATGCGCGTCATGTTGGAGGACGGCAAGGTGTTCTCGGATAAGGTGGTGAAGGAATAAGAATAGAGTCAAGTATTGCATTTTTCCCCGCCGCAAAACCAATGTGGCGGGGTTTTTTGCATTATTTTAATAAAAATCAGTCTTTTACGATTTTCCAATCGGAAACCGTCTTGGTTTCTTGTGAGAACGCGATACCTATTTTAATAATAGGTTTCCCATCGGCTTGGTAGGGAATTGCGTAATCCTTGCTGTCGATTTGCTCCAAAGCCTCATCCGCCGTGCCGCGCATCTTCAGTTCCATCACATAAACCGCATCACGCATGAAAACAACCACATCCGTGCGGCCTCTTGCCACTTTCACTTGCGTAAAAGTTCGACAGTTGAAAATGGAAAAAACGACGTATGTCAGCACCTCGTAATAGGCCTCGTATTTGGTGATGTCGTCTAATGCCTTTTCGCCGAACTCCAAATACGGAATGGAAGCGAAGAAAGCCTGCATCGATTTCATGGCTGCCTCAATGTCGTGGTTGTAGAGGTCAGCGTAAAAATTGCCTGCAAAACCTCTTGTGTTGGTGTTGCCGAGGTTCATCATGCGGGCGAGGAAATTGTCCATGAAGCCAACTTTCACCTCAGCATTGGGGAAGTCGAGCGTGTAAACGTCACGAATGAAGTCGTATCCTTTGATGGTAAGGTAGCCGCTCTGGTAAAGCAAAGGCAATGCCGAGGTCATGCCTTCGGTGGGCACATCGAACTGTGAGGAAGGCACTTGCAACTGTTCTAATTCCAAGAGATTGGTGTTGAACTGCCTCATCGATTCAAATAGGAATGACGGTGTTCCGCTGCCAAACCAAAAATAATCCAATTGCTTAGACCTGAATACATTCATCATGCTAAAGGGATTGAAAATATCTTCTGACTCGTTGCTGAAATGATAGCCGTCATAATTCAGTTTCAGCCTGTCAATCATGTCTTCCTTTGAACATTTGTAGCGCGTGGCTACCATCTCAATATCCTCATCGAATATGGTCAGCAATTCCTCCTTGGTAATGCCGCAGAGGGCGGAGTAGGCGGGTTCCATAGAGATATTGCTCAGGTTGTTCAAGGTGGAGAAAATGCTCAGTTGGTTGAACTTGGTGATGCCCGTGATGAAGACAAACTGTTCGTCTTTGTCGCAAACTTTCACCATTTGATAAAACTCCTGCATGATGCGGCGCACTTGCTCAAGCATATCAGGCTTATGCAGATAGTCAAGCATGGGAGCGTCGTACTCGTCCAAGATGACCACGGTCTTCGATCCGCTTGCCTCATGTAAGCCTTGTATGAGTTTCTTAAACCGTGTACCGGGCGAGCCTTTTGTATTTTCCATCTTGTATTTCCGCTCGTGGTCGTCAAGTTGGCTGTGCAGTTCATCAATGATTTGGCTGATTTCATACTTGTTCTTGCATGCGCTCATGTCGAAATGCAGCACGGGATGCTGTTTCCAGTCCTTCTCCAACTTGGCGATGGCCAAGCCTTCAAAAAGGTCTTTGCGACCTTGGAAGTAATAATCCAAAGTACTGCAAAGCAGAGACTTACCAAATCTACGCGGGCGGCTGAGAAATACAAACTGTGATTCTTGCGTCAGTCTAAAGATAAGGTCTGTCTTGTCTACATAAATGCGTCCGTCTTGTCTGATGCGTTCAAAATCGGCGATGCCGGCGGTATAGAGTCTCATAGGTAACATGGCAAAAGGATTATTATCGCCTGCAAAGATAATTATTTTCTTTCCTTTTCCTATGCCCGAATGGATTTTTCCTTCGATTAAAGATTCCTTTCCCGCCAAAGTTGGCTGAACGACTTTGGCGCAAACTCTGGCAAAGGTCGGTTGTTGCCCCAAAGCGGAACCAAAAGCCGCTTCAGTTGCAACTTCTTCAGAAACAGCGGACTATCCATTTTCTTCCGCGACTTGCAGTGCCAAATCATGGCTTTCAACAGGGAATCTAATTTAGCATTGCCGGTTTTTTCCGTGAGGGCAAAATGCCGGTTTTCGATAATCAGGTCGTCCAAGGGAATCTTCACGGGACAAACCTCAACGCACTTGCCACACAGCGAACAAGCAGAATTGAGGTGGTTGTAATCCTCCATGCCTTCCATCAGCGGGGTCATCACCGTGCCTATCGGGCCGATGTATTTTGTGCCGTATGAATAGCCGCCAATGTTCTTATACACAGGACATACGCTCACGCACGCGCCGCAATGGATGCACGACATCACCTTGCGCTGTTTTTCGTGCGAGAGCAGTTCTGAACGGTTGTTGTCGAGCAAAATCACGTACATCTGCTCAGGGCAGTTGTTGCCTTGTTGCGCTGGCCCGAAAGTGATGCTGTTGCAGAAAGCCATTTGCCCCGTGGAATGAAGCGACAGCAAGGGCAACAACACACCCAAATCGTCCAAGTTAGGTATCACCTTCGTAATGCCTGCCACCACAATGTGGACTTTAGCCATCGTCGTGGATTTCAGAATGTTGCCTTCGTTTTCGGTGAGTACCACGCCACCCGAATCCGAAAGCAGGAAATTGGCACCAGTAATACAAATAGGTGCATCCTTGCTTTCAATAGCCACCTCGTGACGCACAAAATTGACCATCTGCTTCACAGAACTGTCGGGCTTCAATTTGAAATTTTCGGTCAAAATGGCGTTGTTTTCCTCTTTTGAAAGATGAATTGAAGGCACCAGGGGATGATAGGGCTTTTGTTTGGCCGTATGCAGCACAAAACGCCCGATTTCAGTTTCCACCACACGGATGTTCTTGCGTTCCAAAAAGCCGTTCAACTCGATTTCGTCGAGCACTGAGGAGTTGGAGCGCGTGATGGCGGTGGCTCGTTCCTTGCAAATCAGGTCGAAAATCATGGTCAGGGCATCGTCGGCATTGCGTGCCCAAAGCACCTTGCCGCCGTTTTCCGTGAAATGCGTCTCAAAGTCGACCAAGAGTTTCTCCAAGTTCAACATCGACTTGTTGCGCAAAGTGTAGGCGCGTTGTTTCTCAAGGTCGAGGTTGCGGTAATTGGCCTTGCCTTTGGCAAACTTCTGCTCGTAACAGCCTGTATTATAGTTTATTTTCTGCCAATGCTCCTCATCGAAAGCCACTTCGCAGCCTTGTTTGAATATCGTTTTAGGTTCGGTAATCATGATTCGTAATGCTCTATTTTCTCCACTCTTTTCGCATGGCGGCCACCTTCAAAACTCGTGTTCAGGAAGGCTTGCACCATTTCCCAAGCCAATTCGTTGGGAATGAAACGACCCGGCAAAGCCATGATGTTGGCATCGTTGTGCTGACGCGCCAATTTGGCCAATTCCAAATTCCAGCATAAGGCCGCACGCACATTATGATGGTGATTTGCAGTCATTTGCGCACCGTTTCCACTACCGCAAAGGATAATCCCAAGAGGATATTCTCCATGCTCGATGGCCGATGCCAAAGGATGAATGTAATCGGGATAGTCGACACTTTCGGGACCGTAAGTGCCAAAATCCTTGACTTCAAAGCCCGATTCTTTCAGTTTTCCAATCAAAAATTGCTTCATTTCGAAGCCGCCATGATCGCTGGCTATAGGTATGATGCGTTCCATTTTTCAGCTGTTGATAAAAGATGGGGCAAAATTACGCATTTTAGCTGTTCGCCATCTTCATATTGCACTATTTCTGAACAACTTACCGAGCTGATTCTTCTCTTCAATTTTAAAATAACAATCTCATAACCAATAAATTATAAGTTATCAACAGTTGTTTTGTTGAAAACTTTTTCATTGAGGTGCATAAAATCCGCGCCGTTTTTAATCAACTTCAATCCACAGAAAAAACACCTAAAAATGAACATATTTTGAAAAAATCCGACCTCATTTTACCCATTTTTTCAGTTTTCAACGAATAACCGAAAAATGGAAAATCAGGCTGAAAAATAAACTTTTGGCATTTTCGGAAAACGGCTTCTCAAATCGGAAACCATTAATGCAAGAACTTTATTGAAAAGTTTTCAACCAATTCACAGGCTTATTAACATCCATATCAAACCTCAAAATTTAAAACATTAAAATTGAAAAAATGAAATATTGATATTTGAAGTGTTGATAACTTCGCGGCGAATTTTCGCGAATTGAAAATTGGGTGTCGCCAATCCAATTAAAATGCCTAATTTTGACCCGAATTTAGCAAGAAAATGAAGCAGTATTTTAGGCTTATAACTTTGGTTTTGATGGGTTTGTTGTTCAGTCTTGACTTGTTCTCACAGACTGAATACCAGACTTTTACCTATCCAAACGGTCAGATTTCGAGCGAAGGTATCTTACGCGACGGCAAGCCCGACGGACTTTGGAAAACCTATTACGAAAGCGGACAACTGAAATCCATCGGCAAGCGCACCGATTTTCTTTTGGACAGCACTTGGGTGTTTTTCAAAGAAAGCGGCGACACGAGTTTGATTGTCAATTACAAGAAGGATTTGAAAAACGGGCCACGTTTCACTTTTGGTGAAACCGATGTGCTGATGGAGCCGTATGTCAACGATGTGAGGCAAGGAGAAGGCCACCGCCGCGACCTGAAAGGACATCTTTTGCAAACCATGACCTTTAAAAATGGTTTCGAGGAAGGCATTTCGCCTGTTTTCGACACCACTGGATTGTTGCGCGAAATCATCACTTACCGTAAAGGCTTCATTATGACCCGCGAGGCCATCAACCGTTATGACAAAGAAGGCAAGAAGCACGGTTATTGGAAAACTTTCTTCGATGACTGGAGTTTGCGTACGGAATGTTATTATCGTCATGGCTTGCGTGAAGGCTTCTACAAGGAATACGATGAAAAAGGCAACTTGAAGAAAATCACCAAGTTTGTGAATGATGTGGAGCAGGTTTTGGAATCCGATTTGAAGCCTTTGGTGGTGCAGTATGAGTATTATCCCAATGGTAAAGTGAAGCGCGAAGCCTCGTTCCGCGATGGCAAGCGCGAAGGCGTTTGGCGCGAATTTGACGAGGAAGGCAATGTCATCAATTCGCAGACCTACAAGAAAGGCGCATTGGTGGGCGAGGGCGTTGTTGGCACGGATGGCAAACGGCGTGGCGAATACAAGGAATTTTATCCCGACAGCACGCTTCGCGCCGAGGGCTTGTTTGTTGACGGTTTGCGCTCAGGCGAATGGAAATTCTACTATCAAAACGGTAAGGTTCAGGAAATTGGCAGTTACAAGGAAGGCGAACCCGATGGTGCTTGGACTTGGTTTTACGACAATGGTCAAAAACAGATTGAGGAGCAATTCTACAAAGGTCAGCCCAACGGACCTTACAAGGAATATGATTCCAAAGGCAACTTGATTGTTTCGGGGACTTATTTCGACGGAATGAAAAACGGCAAGTGGACGGAGCAGATTGGCGACATGCGTACCGAGGGCGATTACCGCAATGATAAGCAAGTGGGAGAGTGGGTGTCGTATTACGACAATGACAAGATGGCTTTCCGAGGCACTTTCAATGCGGGCTATCCTGACGGCGAGCATTTCTTCTATTACGAAAACGGGAAACTACGTGAAATTCAGAGTTATGCGGCTGGAGTGAAACACGGCGATTGGAAGAAATATTTGGACACGGGAGAGCTGTATTTCACCATCACTTACGACCAAGGCCAGGAAGTGAAATATGACGGCGAGGCTTTGGACGAAAACGAAATCATCAAGGAATGAATTATTTGAAACAAGGCTCAAAAGTAGCCATTGCGGCACCTGCACGTTGTGTTACTCATGAAGAAATGGCTTTTGCCATACATTGGCTTAAAGAGCAGGGGTTTGTTCCCGTTTATGATGACAGGCTTTTCGCTGTTCATCATATTTTTGCAGGCGACGACGATTTTCGTGCAGCCGTCTTTCAAGAATACCTTGACAATGAGGAAATTGAAGCCATTTGGCTTGCCCGAGGCGGCTATGGCAGCATCCGCATTATCGACAAATTAGACTTCACCAAGTTTTTGCAACATCCGAAATGGATTGCGGGCTTCAGCGACAGCACGGTCATTCATGGCAAGTTGCAGCGTTTGGGCTTTCCTTCGCTTCATTCGCCCATGCCTTTTTACTTTGCAAACAAGACAGAGGAAGCCAAACAATCATTGTTTAATGCATTGACGGGCAAATGTTTGCATTATGAATTTCCCGCGAATCCGTTGAATCGTTTAGGAAAGATGGAAGGTGAAATCGTTGGCGGAAACTTGTCTGTCCTAATGGGCATGAACGGCTCCGACATTTTCCCCGAGACAGATGGAAAAATACTCTTCATTGAAGAAGTTGACGAGTATATCTACCATATTGACAGGATGATGCGCTGTTTGAAACGCGCTGGAAAACTCGCACACCTGAAAGGCCTCATCGTGGGTGGTTTGACGCAGATTCATGACAATACGCATCCCTTTGGCCAAACCACCGAGGAAGTGATTGCCGAAGCTGTTTCAGAATATGATTATCCTGTTTGCTTCGGTTTCCCTGCTGGGCATTTTGATGATAACAGGGTTCTAACCTTTGGGATTACAACTCAAATGATTATTAATCAGGATGTTGTTATTTTATCACAAAACCCACAAAACTGACAAAACTTTATTTAACAAAGGAAAGCACGCCAACCGGCTGCTTTCCAGCGGCAAGCGGTTGCGTGCCGCTACTTATGGTTTTGAAGGTTTTGCAAGTTTTGTTCTAAGAAGCAATCTTATCCATAGACTTCAAAAGGGCTTTCAGGTTCTCTGGCTTGGTCAGGTTGAGCCAGTCGCAGAAGGTGATGCCCATGTATTTCGCGGTCTTTTTCCAGTTGCCTTTGTGGTCTTTCTTGAGCGAGAAGATGTAGGAATTACCGCTGCCGAGCAGCACTTCCTTCAAGGCGCAAACCTTGTAGACAATCTCGTTGAATAGGCTTTCGCTCGTCACTCCAGTCTTGCACTCTATGACAAACAACTTGTTCGCCTTGATGAAACACACGTCCAATTCGTTGTTGTGGCGGATTTTGCCGTTGGAGATGTGTACGCCCATAGCGATGTCGTCGGGTTGCAGCACCTCTTTAATCAAGGCATAGACATATTCTTCAAACCAACCTCCCGTAAGGTATTCGATTTCATAGTTTTGCAGCGAGCCTGGTCTTTCGGGAACGAAGCCGATGAATTCCAAGAACTTGCTGAGGTTTGGGATGGCTGTCATGTAGTTCTTGTCGGGGTTCTCGACTTGCGAAATGATGAGGAACTTCCAGTTGCGATACTTCTCACGCAAGGTTTCCATCACCTGATAGTCGCCGCGACTGAACATGTTTTGCGAGAACATGGTAAACAAATGCTGCGAAAATGCTGTTTCTTTCACCTGTTTGCGCGGTTGGTCCACATCGCTTTCAAGTCCGTAAAGGCCGAAATACTCCTTCAGCGTCATGCGGTGCTTGATGGGGAACACCTCGTCGTCATCATCATAAATGCTATGGTCGAAGATGGTCTTTACGACTTGGTTCTCACGGGTTTGCGTGTAGAAAAACAGGGTGTCGAACTCCTCAAAAACATGCTGCACCGAGAGCGTCATGTAACGGTTGCCGCCCGCAAGGTTGAGATAGTATTTCTTGTTGGGAACCAGATTTCCCTTGATGGTGCGACAGATGCGCTCATAGAGGAACTTGTCCTGATACCGATTGACGACGATGGTTTTCACAAGCGTTTCGTCAATATCCAATGCTTTGATTAACACAGGTATGCAATTGGCTTCCTCTGCGGCGGAAATGAACAACAGCTCGTCGCCGTCCTCGAAGTATTCCTTGGTGAAAAGATAAGCTGGCAGCGGATTGCTCTTGTCGATGATATTTACGATGGTTTTTGACATGGTTTGAAATTATAGGAAAATATTTAAAAACTCTGTTACATTCATTATTGGAATATCAGACATTTAATAAACAGTTTCATCGGCAGTATTTTTCAATGAGATAGGCTTCTTTTTCGGCTTTCCAATCATTGGAGGTTTCTGTTGTGGCAAGGCTACCGGCCAAGTTCATCACTTCTTTGGAAATCTTAATGTTGCGCATTTCTTTTATTTTTCCCATCGAAAACTGCTGCAAGAAAGACTCTATCAAAGCAGACAAATCAATATTGTGTGCTTGGGCATACAAATATGCTCGGTTAAGCGTTTGGCTGTCAATGTTTAAGTTTGCTGTTTCAAACATAGCATTTATTTTTTGGCAAAAATACGCACTTTTCTGATTGCAAGCCACACATTAATAAAAAAAGGCAGCCGAAGCTGTCTTTTTTAAGATTATCAGAATTGTCACTTGACAATCAGTTTCTTCACTTTTGTTCCGTTGTCATTCTTCAGTTCAACGAAATATATGCCTGATTCCATTGTGTCAATACGGATAGTATTAACCGAATTATCAATTCGTTGCGTTTTCATCATCTGCCCATTGACATTGTAAATCACCAATTCGGAAGGTATGGCGTTTTCAAGCGTAAGAGTGAAACTACCATCGGAAACGGGATTCGGCCACACTTCAAAATCAGTAGTGTTAGACTCACTTACATTATCGTCTTCAAAGAAAGGTATGTAGTTGACCAAGCCCAAATTCGGGTCGTCGTTCTTATGGGTGATGTGGTCTTCAATTTCCTGTATATCAGTCGTTCCCCAATAGTTGCCAACGGCCATGATGTCGTTGGCGGAGTTGTTGTAGAGGTCAAAGTAGGTGAAGTCCATCCCATAATTGGTGATATGGCCGTTGTCGTGAATTATGTTGTTGCCCCAGTCGTCTTCGATGCCAAGGTCAACGTCGGCGGCATTGATGACGGTGATGCCCCACAGGTTTTTGGTGATGACATTGTTGCGGATATAGGCCTTGTTGTTTTCGTCCATGCCGTAGATGCTGATGCCGCTGCCGCCGTTCATGGGGTTGGTTTCAAGGTTGTTTTGGTCAAAGGTGTTTCCGATGATGGTCGAGCTGAGATGATAGCCTTGTTGATTGTAGCCATAACGGTTGTGGTTGATGTCATTGTTTTTCAACAGGATTTTGGTGTTGCCGGTGCCCATAAGGTCGGCAATGCTGATACCTCCCGCCATTTCATCTCCCCAATGGATGGTGCAATTCACGATGCGGATGCTGTCTTGTGAACCGGGTCCAAGGTTGATATGAGGGTTGTTACTCAGGTTTAAAAAGAAAATGCAGTCGGTGATTTGCGGCGAGGTTTGTCCATTGGCCGGAGAACTGATGGCCGAACCATTATTATTGTCAAATTCGCAATTCGTGAACACGGGGTCGCAGTTCATGCAATTGACAACAGCACTTTGTTGTTCACAACGGAAAGTATGGAAATGGCAGTCCGTAAAAACAGCCTCGCTTTCAATAATTTGTATGCCGTCCAATTGTGTAATGTTGCATCTTCTGAACACGCACGGGCCGGTGGCATCCTCTAAACGGATACGACCATTCACACCTGAATTGCCAGAGAAAGCCAACCAGTAATAATCATCCGTATTGATGGCGTCTATCGAGCCTTTGATGGTCAGGGTGACATTGTTGCCAAAGTACAAGGAATGGTTGACATCAAGTTTGTCGTTGGCCGAAATGGTGACGTCGTTTTCGATTCTATACTGTTGGTTGCTTTCATTCCACACGACGCAGCCTTCGCTCACTTCTATAAGGTCGTCAATGTTGTAGGTGGTGCCGTTGCCTGGGCTTGTCCATTGGGCGTTCAACAGCGGAAAGAATCCGAAAAACAAGGCTAAAATCAAGGTTACTTTTTTCATTTTATTGTGGTTTGAATTATTGGACGCAAAATTAGGAAAAATATAGGAAGATGATTGACAATTTGTTTGAAATCGTAATGGAAAAACCGTTTGCTGTACAACGGAACCCCGTAGGGGTGACAGCTTCATAGGCAGGCGGTGTCAACCCCTGCCGAAAAAAACGAATGAATCATTTTGAAACGACAACAAACAGAACCCCGTAGGGGTGACAGGAAAAACGACGTGTGTCCAATCCTGCCGCCCCTACGGGGCTTAAAACAATTGTATTGCTTATAGGCGGGGATTTACACCGCCCGCCTATTGTGCTGTCGCCCCTACAGGGCTATGCATCACTTCCTAATCGCCGCAATGCCAGGCAGTTCCTTGCCTTCGATGGCTTCGAGTAGGGCGCCGCCGCCAGTGCTGACGTATGAAACTTGGTCGGCGAGGCCGAATTTGTTGATGCAGGCCACTGAGTCGCCGCCGCCGATGAGCGAGAAAGCGCCGTCCTTTGTGGCTGCCGCAATGGCCTCGGCTATGGCCTTTGAACCCACAGCGAAGGTGTCGAACTCAAACACGCCGCAGGGACCGTTCCAAAGGATGGTCTTCGAGCCTTTGATGACGTTGGCAAACAATTCGCGGGTCTTCGGGCCGATGTCCATGCCTTCCCAGCCTTCGGGAATGTTCATCGGGTCAACCACTTGGGTGTCGGCATCGTTGGCGAACTTGTTGCCCACCACGCAATCTTCGGCAAGCACCAGATTGACTCCTTTTTCCTTAGCCTTGGCAAGGATGTCAAGAGCGAGGTCGAGTTTGTCCTCTTCGCAAATTGAGTTGCCGATTTTGCCGCCGAGGGCTTTCTTGAAGGTGTAGGTCATGCCGCCGCAGAGGATGAGGTTGTCGACCTTGGTGAGCAGGTTCTCAATGATTTCAATCTTCGTGGAGACCTTCGAGCCACCCATAATGGCGGTGAAAGGATGTTGGATTTCGTTCATCACCTTGTTCACGGCGGCCACTTCCTTGCCCATCAGGTAGCCGTACATCTTGTGGTCGGCATCGAAATAGTCGGCGATGAGGGCGGTTGAGGCGTGGGCGCGGTGGGCGGTGCCGAAAGCGTCGTTGATGTAGTATTCGCCATAGCCGGCAAGGGTCTTGGTGAATTCCTTTTGCGAGGCTTTCACGGCCTTCTTGGCTTCGTCGTAGCCTTCCTCGCCTTTCTCGATGCCGCGCGGCTTGCCTTCTTCCTCGGCATAGAAGCGGAGGTTTTCGAGAACGATAACCTCACCGGGTTTCAATGCGTTCACTTGGTCGGTGGCTTTCATGCAGTCGTCGGCAAATTGGACTGGACGGTTCAGGAGTTCTTCCAAGTGCTTGATAATCGGCTTGATGGAATACTTCGGGTCGGGGTTTTTCTTCGGGCGACCGAGGTGCGACATCAGCACGACCATGCCTTTGTCGTCCAATACCTTATTAATAGTCGGCAGAGCGGCACGCATACGGGTGTCGTCGGTAATGTTGAAGTTGTCGTCCAACGGGACGTTGAAATCGACGCGGATAACCACGCGCTTGTTCTCAAAATTGATTTGATCGATGTTTACCATAATGTTTATTGTTGAATTGTTTAATTGTTGTTTTTCATAAAACGATTTTTCTTTTTCGGTGTTTTTTGCCCCATATCCTTGGGAATGACCATGTTGATGGCTTTGGGCAATACCTCGAAGTCGAAAGGCGAGTTGTTGAGGTTTTCGCCTTCGGTTTCCACCTTCAACGAATGGGGTGGAATGGAAACAATGTGAATTCTTTTACCTCGGAAAGTCTTTACCTCATCGATTTTCTTGATGAAACTGCCATCGTAGACATTTTTCACATTGGCGGCAAACTTGAAAATGGAGACTTTCTTGATGACTGTGACGTCAAACAAACCATCGTTTGGGATGGCCTTGGGCATGGTCATCATGCCACCGCCGTTGAAACGTCCGTTGCCGATGGAAAGGTTGAGGATATAGTCGTCGAACACAAGTTCATCATCGATGGTGAGTTGGATACGGGTGACTTTGTACGTCAACATACACTTCACCAAACTGATCAGGTAACGAATTGTGCCACCTTTGCCTTGCTGTTTCATACGGTTGGTGGAGTGGCACACCATTTCGTCAAGCCCGGTTCCGGCGGCATTGAGGAAATAGCGGATGCCTGTGTTGCCGTCGTCATAATAGGTCAGTTTGCCGATGTCGTGCGCGTAGGTGTGTCCCGCCTTGATGATTTTGGCGACCTTGTCGTATTCCAAAGGGATGTCGAAGGTGCGGCGCCAGTCGTTGCCCGTCCCGATGGGCATGGCTGCCATCGTGATTTCGGTGGTCGGCACCACGTCTTGGGTGAAAATGCCGTTAATCACTTCGTTGTTGGTGCCGTCGCCGCCTACCGCAATGAATTTTCGGTAGCCTTTTTCGACAATGGCGTTGCGGACGATTTCGATAGCATGTCGAGGATATTCAGTCAGTATATCGTCAAATGCAATTCCATCATTGATAAGTATTTGCCTAATCTGAGGCCAGTCCTTTCCTGACTTGCCCACAGAGGCCTTGGGATTGACAACGACCAACCATTTGTTGTTTTCTTCGGTCATTCAACATGAAATTTGGGGTCAAAGATAGGGAATAAAATGATTGATAGATTCAAAAAACCGTACTTTTGCATTTTCAAAGAAAAAATTATGAATCTTTTTGATGATATTCGGTCTTTTCGCGATGACGAAATTCCTGCTGCCATGCAGCGCATAGCCAATGATGCCGCCTTGCCTGCGATTTTGGACTATCTTGATTTCGGGATGGATGTTGGGCAGTTTCAGAAAGTGTTGCGCAACATCAAGACAGTCAAAGAGTTCCAAACCGTCATCGTGAAAAGCGTGGTGGAAAGGATTTTGCAGCGGACCACCGACGGACTCAGCGTTTTGGGCATTGAAAACCTGAATCCCGAAACGCATTATATGTTTGTTTCCAACCACCGCGACATCGTTTTGGATGCCATGCTGATGGATTACGCCTTGCTCATGTATGGTTTTCCGCTTTTCAATATCGCTTTTGGCAACAATTTGGTTTTCAACGATTTTGCAAGCGTTTTTGCAAAATCGAACAAGATGTTTGAGATGAAGCGCGGTGGCGACAAGATGGAGTTTTACCGCAATTTGGCGCACACCTCCGATTATATCCGGCATTTGTTGGTAGAGAAAAACGAGTCGGTGTGGATTGCGCAACGCAACGGACGCACCAAGGACGGACGCGATGCCACCGACCCCGCCGTCATCAAAATGTTGGGCATGAGCCGCCGCGACGATAGGGTTGCATCGTTGGCCGAGTTGCACATCGTTCCCGTATCGGTTTCCTACGAGTGGGAATCGTGCGACATATTGAAAACCAAAGAGTTATATATCTCTCGAAACCAAAAATACGAAAAAAAGCCCGGCGAAGACCTCAACAGTATTCTCACCGGCGTGATGCAGCCCAAAGGCAAAGTGACAATCCACTTCGGAAAGGTGCTTTCGGAAGCGGTTTTTGAGGAGTTAAAAGACTGTCCTTCAGGCGTGTTCTATAAGAAAGTGGCCGAAAAAATGGATGCACAAATCATCGGGAATTACGCTTTGTTCGCCAACAATTACATTGCCCACGACTTGCGCAGCGGCTCCACGAATTTTGCTGAACATTACACCGCCGAGCAAAAGGCCGATTTCGAGAATCATCTGCATTGGATGGACAATTGTCCCGAATTGGATCGTAAACTATTGGAAGACATTTTCTTGGGGATTTATGCCAATCCGATTGACAGCCTTTTGAAAGTTTTGAAGCCATAGCAAGGATAAAACCCGTATCTTTGCGCGTTTTTCAATAAAGGAATGGGCTATCGTATTGACAAGAATTCGCATTGTGCCGTTGTCGGCCACGGCAGCATGGCCACGGCCATGATGAAGGTTTTGACGATGAATGAGGTATCGGTGGATTGGTACGTCCACAATCCGGAGGTGATGGAATCGCTTCGCACTGAAGGGCATAATTGTCGCTATCTTGCTGATGTTGATTTCGATACAAACCGCATCCATTTTTCCGACGACTTGAACGAAGTGGTGCGCCGTTCCGACATCATTTTCCTCATCACCCCGGCCAACTACCTGAAAGACTACCTTAACGGCTTGGAGGTTTCGTTGCATGACAAGTTCTTTGTTTCCGCCATCAAGGGCATCGTCCCTGGCGAGAATTTGTTGGTCACTAACTACCTCAAGCAGCGTTATGGGCTTTGCGAAGGGCAATTGGCTTTCATGTCGGGGCCAACCCATGCCGAGGAGGTTTCGCACAACCGCCTGACCCACCTCACCATTTCGTGTGCCGACCTCGACAACGCGCGGGTTGTGGGCGAAAAAATCAAGACCGATTTCCTGAAGTTGAGTTATTCGCAGGAAATGGTGTATTTGGAATACATTTCCGTCTTGAAAAACATCTATGCCGTTGTGGTGGGCATGGCCATCGGCTTGGGCTATGGCGACAATTTCATTGCCGTGTTGGTGGCCAATTGCGCTGAGGAGATGCACCGCTTTTTGGACCTTGCCTTCGGTACGAAAAAGGTGGAAAAGATTCCGTCCAGTTTCATGGGCGATTTGTTAGTGTCGTGCTATTCCATACACGGGCGCAACCGCCGATTGGGTGTGCTGATTGGTCGTGGCAACACGGTGAAGTCGTCGTTGAATGAGATGACGATGGTGGCCGAAGGCTATTTTGCCTCCACCTATTTCCAATACCTCACCCCCGAGCAGCGCGGGCAGATGCCCATTGCCGAATTGGCCTATCAGGTGATGCATAAGGGGCTATCGGCCCGCAAGGCGTTGAAGCGGATTGAGGGGATTTTGGTGTAGTTAAGAAGTTTTATGCTAGTTATCCATAAGTTTCTTAAAATCAGCGAGTTTCAGCATCTTGGTTTGTTTGTGCTGCTTTAGGTCGAGCAAGTCGGCATCGCCTGAAACGACGAAATCCGCCCCAATGCTTTCTGCTAATGAAAGCAGATACAAGTCTTTAGGGTCGCGGATTTTGGATTGTGCTTTTTGCTCGATTTTCACTATGCGGCAAAAAGCGTAAATGATGCGGAAGAAATCGTCCAATTCATCATCACTGACCCGAGCGCGAATCTTGTCTCGCGAACTGACACTGTGGATTTCCTCAAGCAACTCGTCACAAACATAAACATCGAAACGCAAGTCTGTCAAAATGCGCTGTATCCATTGGGCTTGGTGGCCAATCAAGAACGAAATCCAAATATTGCAATCAAGAATGATTTTCATTTCCCGTATCTGACAGCGTTGACTTCTTCCATAATCTCCTCATCGGAGAGCAAATCCTTTTGGGAACGGCTTTTGACAAACCTTTCAAGCAGATGTTCCCGAGTCTCAGCCTGCCAGCCGAATTTTCGGATTAGTTCCTTTAGAAGCACCCAGTCTGTTGAGGGGACATTCAGATAGATTCCTTGTGTGTTTGCAGCATTCAGCATAGCTATTTGTTTTGTTTTCAACCGCAAAATTACAAAAATCCGCCAAACCAGCCTTGTCTTTTCATTTTTTCACTAACTTTGCCCCCAACAAACGAAAGTCTAACCAAACAAAACAGGAAATGACCGAAGCGCATTGAGCGCAACGACAACAACGACATATTTTTAACCAAAGCATTGACTATTATTTCGCGTTCAAGAAAAAAGCCTGAGAAACTGATTTCAAGAAAGTCGGAATAACAAAGTTCACGGTAAGCCTTCGGGCTGGCCTACAATATCTCAAAGTTGATGTTTGCACCCTTTTGGTGTGAACACTTCTGAGATATTGGCGGGTTTCTTCTCAGGCTTCCCGTGAACGCGAAAGGAAAGGTTCACACCTTTCTGTTTTCCTACAAGTGATTGATAGTGAGTGCAAAAACTATCAATCACGATGGCGAACAAGAATCTGAATCAGGCGAAAAACGCAAAGAAAGACGAATTTTACACCCAACTTGTTGATATTGAGAACGAACTGCGGCACTACAAGGTGCATTTCAAAGGAAAGACGGTGCTTTGCAACTGCGACGACCCGCGTGTGAGCAACTTCTTCCATTATTTCAGTTACAACTTCGAGCAGTTGGGGCTTAAGAAACTGATTACCACTTGCTACAAGAACCAAAACCGCGACCTTTTCAGCCAAAACGATGCTGAACAAGCCATTTGGTTGGAGTATTTCGGCGACCGCAACGGCAACCGTGTGCCCGACCCCGAGGAAATCGGCATCCATTACTTCAAAGGCGACGGCGATTTCCGCTCCCAAGAATGTATCGAACTGCTGAAAGAGGCTGACATTGTGGTGACTAATCCGCCTTTTTCGCTGTTTCGGGAATTTTTGGATGTGTTGATGAAATATGACAAGCATTTTTTGATTATTGGGAATGTCAATGCGGTTTCGTATAAGGAGACTTTCCAACTGATAAAGGCTAACAAATTATGGTTGGGAGCAAGTATTCATAGCGGTGATAGAGAGTTTGGCGTTCCGAAGGACTATCCGTTGAATGCTGCTGGTTGTAGAGAGGATGAAAAAGGTAACAAATTCATTCGTGTGAAAGGGGTTAGATGGTTTACGAATTTGGATTATAAAGAACGTCATGAAGACTTGATTCTGTACAAAACATACACTCCCGATGAATACCCGATGTATGACAATTACAAAGCCATCAATGTGGACAAAACTGCCGAAATTCCAATGGATTATGATGGTGTGATGGGTGTTCCGATTACCTTTTTGGATAAGTACAATCCAGACCAGTTCGAGATTGTTGGAAATGAATTGGATTTAAACATTGAAAAAGGACGAGGGTATATTAAAGGAAAACGTATGTATAGTCGATTATTCATCCGTCGTCGTCAAACCAATCCAAAGCCGGTTCCTTACGAGATAGGCGAGTTGCCCGTATCGATGGCGGCGGAAGCCATAGCCCCGTAGGGGCGGCAGGATATTAGGCAGGCGGTGTGAACCCCTGCCGACTGCCGACAATAACATCCGCCAGACCCAGCCCTGAAAGGGCGAAACGACATCAACCCGATACAAGCGCAGCGCAGTGTCGGGGAACACAAACAAACACTAAATATATGAACATAGAACTCCACAAAATCACCGTCCGCGAACTGACGAAAGGCTACGCGGACAACAACGAAAACGGCGTGCGCGCCTACGGTGGCCGCCTCGACGTGCGCCCGCCTTACCAGCGCGAATTCGTCTATGGCGAGAAGGAACGCGATGCGGTTATCGACACGCTCACCAACGGCTTCCCGCTCAATGTGATGTATTGGGCTGTGCGCGAAGATGGCACCTTCGAAATCATCGACGGCCAGCAACGCACCATCAGCATCTGCCAATACGTCAACGGCGACTTCGCCTTCAACTTCCGCTATTTCCACAACCTCCAGCCCGACGAGCAAGAGCAAATCCTCAACTATGAGTTACAGGTGTATATTTGCAGCGGCTCCGACAGCGAGAAACTCAAGTGGTTCAAAACCATTAACATAGCGGGAAAGGAACTCACCGAGCAAGAGTTGCGCAATGCCGTGTATGCTGGCTCGTGGGTGAGCGACGCCAAGCGTTATTTCAGCAAGAACGGAGCACCGGCGGCCAAAATCGGGGGTGACTACCTCACGGGTTCGGCCATCCGTCAGGACTATCTCGAAACGGCCATCTCTTGGATTTCGGACGGCAATGTCGAGGTCTATATGTCGAACCATCAGCACGACCCGAGCGCCGCCCCGCTGTGGCAGTTCTTCCAGTCGGTCATCACTTGGATTGAGACCTCGTTCCGCCCGACCAAGGAGCGCAAAAAGATAATGAAAGGCGTGGATTGGGGTGTGCTCTACAAGCAATACAAAGACCAAGTGTTTGATTTCAAAGCCGTTGACGACGAGGTGAAACGCCTCATCCTCGACGACGACGTGACCAAAAAGACGGGCATCTATCCATACATTCTCACACGAAAGGAGAAATATTTGTCCATTCGTGCCTTCACCGATGCGCAAAAACTGTCAGCCTACGAGCGTCAAATGGGTTTCTGTGCCGACTGCGGGCAGCATTTTGAACTCTCACAAATGGAGGCCGACCACATCACGCCGTGGCATTTGGGAGGCAAAACCGTGGCCGAGAATTGCCAAATGCTCTGCCGCGACTGCAACCGGCGCAAGAGCGGGAAGTGATGGATTCTGTCTTGTAGGGCAGTCGTCAGGTTGCTGAGCTTGACGAAGCACCGTGGCACCCTTGCTTCCATAGTTGCGAAATGGTCATTTCCGAAATGGCGGTTTCGCAACTTTTTTGTCAACATCTGTCAAATCACTTCGATTTTTCCTTGTCAAAGGGAAAAATTTCTATTTTTGCCTCATTAATTCAAAACTTTATGCGTATGAACAAAAAATCCTTACTCTTTCTCTTTTTGTTGGCCTTGCTGTGTCCGTGGGCTGCTCTCGCGCAGACGATTACGGTGAGCGGAAAGGTGATTTCGAGCGACGACGGCTATGGATTGCCGGGCGTCACCATTCAGGTGAAAGGCACCTCGACGGGAACGGTAACCGACCTTGACGGCAACTATTCCCTCAATGCCGACAGCCAAGATGTGCTGATTTTCAGTTTTGTAGGCTACAAAACCAAGGAAATCGCCATCAAAGGCAAGAACAAGATTAATGTGACTCTCGATGCGGATGCGCAGATGCTCGACGACGTGGTGGTCACGGCCTTGGGCATCAAGCGACAGAAGCGCGAATTGGGCTACGCCACCGAGGAAATCGGGGGCGAACTGATTGCCAAATCAGGCTCGGGAAGCGTCATCAGCGCGTTGAGTGGCCGCTCGGCGGGTGTGCAAATCATCAACCCGAATGGCGTTGACGGCGGCTCGTCGCGTATCACCATCCGTGGCAACAACAGCATTTTCGGCGACAACCAGCCGCTCATCGTTGTAGACGGCGTTCCGATGACCAACGAAGGCGGCCTCACCGAATGGAGCGGCGGTCGCGACTGGGGCACGGCCCTCAACAACATCAACCAAGAGGACATCGAGAGCCTCGACATCCTGAAAGGCCCCACCGCGGCAGCGCTTTACGGCTCGCGTGGCGGCAACGGCGTGGTGCTCATCACCACCAAGAAAGGTTCGAAGCAGCGCGGCCTCGGCATCAGTTATTCTGCTGGTTTCAAGTTGACTACGCCCTATTTGTATCGCACCGTGCAGAACAAATACGGCGGATGCGGCCCCATCACCTTCAGCACGCCAACTTTGACACCCATTGAAGGCATGACCGACGAAAACGGCAACCAAGTGTATGAATTTCCGTATATTTATAGCGTCGACAACGGTCCGGCGGGCGAACCCACCAACACCACATTCGGCTACTATGGCGGTGCCCAAAGTTGGGGTCCCGCGATGAACGGCGAGAGCGTCCTCTGGTGGGATGGCAAGATTCGCAAATATTCTCCTCAGCCCGACAACCTGAAGATGCTCTTCAAGAACGGCCACACGATGAACCATAACATCGCTTTCCAAAACGCCGGCGACTTCGGCAGCGTCCGCGTGTCGTTCACCGACTCGCGCACCGATGCCATCATCGATAATTGCAACCTGCGGCAGACCACGGTCAATGTGGGTACTTTAATTAATGTGTCGGAGAAAATAAAAGCCGATGTGGCCTTCACCTATTTGGATTATTTCCGCCTCAACTCGCCCGAAATTGGTGAGTCGAACAGCAATTTCAACAAAGGCTTGCTCTACAGTTGGCCGCGCAGTTGGCAAGGTATTGAAACCACAACCTTCGAGAACGAGGACGGCACGATGAACGTGTTTGACGGCTATCCTTATCCCTACATTTATAGCAGCACGTTCTGGACCTTCTACAATAACAACACGACCCTCAACCGCGACAAGATGTACGGCTCCATCCGCCTGCTGTATGACATCACGCCCTGGCTGACCGCGAGTGCGAAAGTGGCTTTGGACTGGACCGCCGACAACTATACCACTACGCACAAGCCTACCACCATTGATGGCATGGTGGGTGGCTATTACTCGAAGAGCAAGTCAAGCTCGATGACCCGCGACATGGACTTCTTGCTCACGGCTTACAAGGACAAGATTTTCGGCTCGAAGTTCAATGTGCGCTTTTCGGCAGGTGGCGAGCAATATTACGGCTATCGCGACGGCATCAATGGCACCTCTGGCACTTGGGCATACGCCAATCTCTATACGATTTACAACTACTCCAACGCCTCCGAGCGCACTTTTGGCGAATCGAGGTGGGAAAAGCAAGTCAATTCGTTGTATGCCTTCTTCAACCTCAGTTATAGCGATTGGCTGTTCCTCGATGTGACGGGCCGCAACGACTGGTCGTCGACCTTGCCCATCAACAACAACTCCTATTTCTACCCTTCGGCCACTTTGAGTTTCGTCCCGACTTCGGCCTTCAAGAATTGGAATTGGGGACCTGTCAACTACCTGAAACTGAGAGGTTCGTGGGCACAAACCGCCAGCGATACCGAACCCTACCAGTTGACCTACACCTATAATACAAGTTCCTTCGGTCACCAACTTTCGGCCACTTTGCCTTCCACCGTGCCTCCGTTGGAACTGAAACCACAACGCCAACGCTCCTACGAGTTGGGCTTCGACTTGGGCTTGGGCGCAAGGTTCAATTTGGACTTCACTTATTACGACATCTACAGTTGGGACCAAATCCTTTCCTCGCCGCTCGCTCCCTCGTCGGGTGCCAACAACGTGACCATCAACACGGGTGTGGTGACCAACAAGGGTATCGAGGCCATTATGACCTACGACATCGCACAGGGCAAGGACTATGGCGTGCAAGTCGGCCTGAACTTGGCCCGCAACAAGAACAAGATTGTCGACCTTTCGGGAGCCAATATGTACACGCTTTCCGAGATTTGGGGCTCGAATGGTCCCGCCGTGGCGGTTGAAGAAGGGGAGGAGTATGGCACCATCTACGGCTGGGATTATGTTTATGAATACACCATGCCCGATGGCTCCGTCGTCGGTCCGTTCTACGATGCCAACGGCAAACCGATGCCATTGCTCAACGAGACGGGAACCACTTATTTGAAGACCGACAACCGTGTGCCGGTGGGCAACTGCGCACCTTTGGTGACGGGCGGTATCAACCTTCGGGCTTCCTACAAGAATTGGTCGCTTTACGCCTTGATTGACGCGAAGTTGGGTGGCCAGATTTATTGCGCCTCGTATGTGGTGGCCATGCAGACAGGCCAAAGCCTTGAGACGCTGTATGAGCGCGAAGGCAATGGTCTGCCTTATTACGAAAATGGCCAACTGTTGGGCAACTACGGCGTTATCTTGCCCGGCTACTGCATCAATACGGAAACCGGCGAGGCGCACCAAAACGAGAACGTGGTGCATTACCTTTATAAATATATGCCCAACTTCGGTGGTTGGGGCAACATCCTCAGCACCCCAGGCATTGTGAACAACACTTGGGTCAAGATGCGCGAACTTTCGTTGACCTACGACTTCCCGAGCAAACTTTTGGACAAGCAGAACTTCTTCAAGCAGGCCTCCATCTCGCTCGTGGGCCGCGACTTGTTCTATTTCTACAAGACCCTGCCCGACAACATCAACCCCGAAGGCACTCAAGGCTCGGGCAACGCCCAAGGCTTGGAGTATGCCTCCTATCCGGGAACGCGGTCGTTTATGCTATCATTTAAAATCAGTTTGTAAAGTAGTTTTGAAGGTTTTGTGACAAAAAAGAATACCACTATGAAAAGAAATATCATGATAGTTTGTGCAGTTGCCTTGGCCTTGGCTTCCTGCACCAAGAAATTCGAAGAAATGAACAAAGACCCGTTCTCGCCGACGGGCACGACCATTGAGGCCTTGTTTAACGGCGTGGTGAGTTCGTTGCAGCAGAGCATGAACGAGCAGTTCTACCTGCAAAACGAAATCTGGTATCCCGAAACGGAACTCGGCGCCTTGACCTCCGAGTCGTGGGGCAATTCCCAAATCGGAACCTCCAACGTTTGGTCGGACTATTACCTCATGCTGTCCAACATCCGCGAATTGGAAAGACGGCTCGATGCCTATGGTGAGGAACAGGGTGATGCCGCCGTTTGCGACAAGGTGCGCGCCCAACTCAATGTGATGAAAGCGTATCAGACCTTCAAAGTCACCGACATTTTCGGCGACATGCCTTATTCTCAGGCGGGCCGAATCTGGGAGAATCCCTCTTCGCAGGCCACCATGAAACCCGAATGGGACACGCAGGAGAGCATCTACAAGTCGCTTTTGGAAGAGTTGGTGCAGGCACGCGACCTGCTTCATTCCGATTCCATCACCACCGCCAGTGGCAACGATTACTACAAGTTGCCTTACGATGTGCTTTTGAATAACGACTATGTCCTTTGGGCTGAGTTTGCCAATTCGCTCATCTTGCGCCATGCCTTGCGCATGTATGACAAGGATCCCAATTATGCCACACCTTTGTTGGTTGAGGCTTACAATTTCATCTATACGAAAATGAGTGCTTCGGGAGGTGTGTCTTTGGGAGGTGGCATCTGCTTGTGGCCCAGTGTGTTGGGCACCAATTGGGATGTCAACTGGTCGTTCCGCGAGCACAAGCACCTTCGCATGGGCGAAACCATTTGGAGTTGCCTCTCCTCGACCGACGACATGGACGGCAGCGGCATTTTCGATTACCGCACCTACCTCTTCTTCGACACGAGCCACAAGAACGACAGTTTCCCCGACGGCGCATGGCGGCCCTATCCGCAGATTCGCACCCTCGAAACACCCACCGAGGGCGGTTCGCCTTACGCCCAAAGCCGCGACGGCAGCTACACCTTCAAAGGCCCATCATGCCTCTTCTCGCCCTTCAATTATTACCTGACCCGCGACGAGCGATATGTGCCTCAAATCCTCGTCACCTACGCTGACGTGCTGTTTATGAAGGCTGAAATCGAGGTGAGGAACATCGGCGGCATCACGCCTTTGCTCAATGCTGACGAATCTATCCGCTCGGGCGTCTATCAGTCGTTCCTCTTCTGGACCCACATTCCGGGCCAAACCAACCGCTGGACCTTCTTTTATCCGCAATACACTAATTATATTGGTAATCTGGATATTTGGGCATGGAGCAACAACATGGCTGCCAATGTGATGAACTATGCAGTGTGGATGAATCCCGAATATGATGGCAGCACCGAGTTCTACCTGAAGATGATTTATGAGCAGCGTTGGCTCAACCTGTTCCGCCAGCCGTGGGAGGCTTGGGCTTTGGCACGCCGCACCAAAGCGACGCCCACCACCACCGACCACGCCAAACTGACTTCAATGCGCATGGAATATCCGCAGAAGGAAATCGAATACAATTATGAGAACTACACCAAACAAGTTGCCCGTATGTCGCACGGCGACACGAGGCAGACTAAGGTGTGGTGGATGGATTTTTGAAAGTTTAGAGATAAATGGTTATTAAATTTTAATATTATGAAAAAGACATTGTTTTTCTTTATGATGATGCTAATGAGCATCGGGCTGATGGCCCAAGTTGAAAAGACCTTCGACTTCAACAATTATGCTGAAGGCCAAATCCTTAACGGCCAGGACGGCTGGTATGTCCGTGTACACAGTGCGGGCAATGGCAGCATGGGTCCCATGTATACGGATTACCTCGGCCATTTCTGGGGCACCACTCCTGAAACGCCCACGGCTGATGAAACTTTGGGTGTGTTTTCACACTCTTCCGGCACCAGTTTTGGCGACATTGCCACCCACGACATCACCCAATACGGCTTCGATTTCTCCAATGGTGGAGTCATCGAAATCGAATGTGACCAGTTGCGCGAATGGTGGGGTACCCTTTTCGGCATCGGTTATGACGGCAATGGCGATGGCTCTGTTCTGCCACCAATCAAGGCGGCTCCCAATCACGCCCTTTACGAGCCCATCGTTCCCGATCCCAACAGCACCTCCCTTGATGGCGGTATTTACATGCTCCTCACAGGAAGCGACACCGATCCTCTCTTCATCAAAGGCGTGGTGTTGCCCGACAACAATCCGGCCTGCAATTTTCCTGTTCCAGTACCAGAAAAGGAATGGGTTCGTTGGAAGATTTCCATCGACCTTGATGCCAACAACGGAGCCGGTGCTGTAACCCTTTATGGTATGTATGAAAACGTGCCAAACGGCGAGTGGGAAGCTGTGCCAGAATGTCAAGGCGTCACTATTGGTTTGACCCCGGGTAGCGGCGACAAGTTCGACCCAGCCACTTGGCATCACATCTTCATGCTCAACAGCGGCTGGTGTGGTTTCGACAACTTCACCGTGCGCCATTTCCCCGGTGGCTTGACGGCCCAGTTCATTGACTTTGCCGAAATCCCTGACCAGTTGGTCTATAATGAGCCTATCACCTTGCAAGCCAGTGCCTCTTCTGGACTTCCTGTGGCCTTTGAGGTTGCCCAAGGCCCTGCCACCATTGAGGGCAACATCCTGACTCTCACTGGTGAGGAAGGCACTGTGAAAGTGAAAGCCATTCAGGAAGGTGACGGCACGCAATGGCAGCCCGCTCCCACGGTGACGCGCACATTCTATGTGGTTGACCCTGAGAATTATGCTCCCGAAATCACTATCCGCCGTCCATACGAAGGCACTAAGGTCTTTATGCCTAACTTCGAGAACCCCGTGATGGTGGTGCTGAGTGCCTATATCGACCATGCCAATGCCATCAAGTTTGAACAAGTGAAATGCTCCGTCGACGGACAAGAACTGTACTTGAAGACCGACTATCCCGACAATCCTGAAAATGGCTATTGGTACACTACATGGACTCCTTCGGGCGTTGGCACCTACAACATGACGGTTTCGATCACCCAAACCGGCGGCAAAGTCACGACGGCCTCCAACACCTTTGAAGTGACCACCGACTATGACGACATGGTAGTTTCAGCCCTCAATGGCGAAGTGGTAGCCACCACTCAGGACTTCACAGCCTATGGAGAATTCCCCTTCCCGACCCATGTCAACGCCTTCAATGGCATCAATCTGCATTATCTGCACAATTGCGTGAACGGCGATTGCAACACCTACGACCACATTAGTTATGTCCGTGTGAAGAACTACCGTGGCGAATGGGTGGAACTTTGCCGCTATATCACCCCGTTTGGTGTGGAATGTATCGACGACCTCGATGTGACCGACTTCACCTCTGTATTGCAAGGACTTGTTGAATTTGAATATTATAGCGAACAATATGCAACGGGTCAGGGCTACAATCCCACCGCCATTTTCGAGTACACCAAAGGCACACCAGAGTATCCTTACGTCGATTTGCGGGAACTGTGGTATGGCAACTATTCCTTCGGAGATTACGAAAACCTTTGCCCTGTACCGACGCGCAATGTTGAGTTTGACCCCTGTGTTGAGAAGGCCAAACTGCAAATCACGACTTCTGGCCACAACTGGAGCGACACCCAAAACGGTGCCTACAACACGGGCAATGCCGCCGAGTTTTACGAAGCCACGCACAATGTCAAGATTAACGGTACCACGACTTACACGCAGCACCTGTGGCGCAATTGCACGCCCAACCCCGCTGGTTGCCAGCCCCAAAACGGCACTTGGACCTACGCCCGCGCTGGTTGGTGCCCGGGCAGCATGGCTATGGTGTGGGACTACAGCCTCGACGACTATCTCGCTAATGGCCACGCCGACCTGCTTTATGAGTTCGACCCGACCTACGTCGACCAATGCCACCCCAACTATCCCGACTGCGTGAGCGGCCAGAACAGTTGCCCGAACTGCGACAATTCAAGCAACCCGATTTTGAGGGTTTCGGGCAAAGTGGTTACCTACAGCCACAACACCGACATCCTGACGGAAGTTCCTGAACAGCCCAATGTGGATGAGGAACCTTTCCAAGTGAGCATCACCCCCAACCCCGCGAGAGGCCAAATGACCATCAAGACCGATTACGAAAAGGGTAGAGCCAGCGTCGTCATGATCAACTCGCAAGGTGTCAAGGTGAAAGGCTTCAGCATTGACGGTCAGCGCACCATCGACGTGAGCGACCTGCCTTCTGGCCTCTACTTTGTCCACATCATTGGTGGCAAGGTGGTGACGCGGAAGGTGATGATTCAGAATTAATTAATTTGTATCTTCGCTGATGGAAATCGAAGCAAAATGAGGAAAAGATTCAACATCACGGGCAGTTGCAACCCCGAGAGGCACTATATGGTCGATACGGAAAAGCGTTTCAAAGCCGTAGAAGGGTTGATAGATGGTGGAGCATACTTCACCATCAACCGTGCCCGGCAGTTCGGGAAGACAACGATGCTGCAAATGATTCGTCGCAGGCTCTCTGACAAGTATTTGATTATCAAGACGAGTTTTGAGGGGCTGGGAGATGAGTCGTTCAAAAGTATTCCTATATTTGTCAATACTTTTTGTAGCCTTATGACCAATTTTCTGCAAAACATTGGTGAGGAGCAAAATGTTTGGAAGTTTTTTGACCACAAAGACCTGACTTCATTTGAGGAATTGTCTAAAGTGATCACTTGCTTTTGTGAATCCAGCCCCAAACCGGTAGTGTTGTTGATTGACGAGGTGGACAACAGTAGCGATAACCAGATGTTCCTGAATTTTATAGGGATGCTCAGAAACAAATACCTTGAACGTAACGAAGGCTTGGGCAACACTTTTTATAGTGTTGTCCTCGCCGGCGTTTACGACATCAAGAACCTCAAACTGAAACTTCGTCCCGATGCGGAAAAGAAATACAACTCGCCGTGGAACATTGCCGCCGACTTCAACGTTGATATGACCTTCCATCCCGAGGAAATCGCGCAGATGCTCAACGACTACGAGAACGATGTGCATACGGGCATGGACATCAAGGCCATCAGCGAGGAGATTTACAAATACACGACGGGCTATCCTTTCTTGGTGAGTTATATCTGCAAGAAGATTGACGAGGAATTCGACCAGGAATGGACCTCGGAAAGCATAGTGAAGGCTGTCAAGGTGCTGGTGCAAGGCAACAGCACCTTGATGGACGACCTTTCAAAAAACCTTGAGAACAATCCTGAGTTTCGGGAGTTCATGTATTCCGTTTCGGTCAATAGCGTGTCCTATTCGTTCTCCCTGTTGAACCCGATGGTGAATATGGGCAATATGTTTTCCTATATTCGGGACAAGAATGGGCGCGTCGTAATCCACAACCTGATTTTTGAGGAAGCCTTGTTCCTCTATTTCACGTTGGATTACACGATTAAGAACAATGCGAAACTCTCGCCCTTCCAATTGAACTATGTGCGCAACGGCAAACTCAACATGGAGCATGTGGTCACGCGGTTTGCCGACTTGATGCACCAAGAATATCGGAAAAACGACGAGGAATTTTTGGAACGGCAGGGCAGATTGGTTTTCTTGTCGTTCCTGAAGCCCATCATCAATGGCATCGGCTTCTATTACGTCGAGCCGCAAACCCGCGACAACCGCCGCATGGACTTGGTGGTGACCTACGACAAGCAGGAGTTCATCGTGGAGCTGAAGATTTGGCACGGCGACAAATACGAGGAACTTGGCCGTGACCAGCTTTCCGAGTACCTCGCCATTCGTGGTATGGACGAAGGCTATTTGGTCACTTTCGACTTCTCGAAAAACAAGCAAGACGCCGAGCCGCAATGGATTGAATGGAACGGGAAGCGGATTTTTGAGGTGGTGGTGTAGAAAATTGTTAAAACTAAAAGTTGCTCATCTTAAAAGGAACAAAGGCATCACAACATTGCCAATGGATAGAAAGGTAGTATGAATGAAAAATGAATGGAAATCACTATATGTTAGGTAGCAAGATGGAGGAAAATGAGATAGTGTTGTATCAGCCCAACGATTCTATCCATTTGGAAGTGAGGATGTCTGACGAGTCTGTGTGGCTGACACAATCGCAAATTGCCACGCTGTTCGGAGTGGGGCAGCCTGCTATTTCAAAACACTTGAACAACATATTCAAAAGTGGTGAACTCGACGAGAATTCAGTTTATTCCATTTTGGAATATACTGCCGGGGATGGGAAAGTGTATAAGACGAAGTTTTATAACTTGGATGCCATTCTCTCCGTCGGCTATAGGGTTAACAGCATCAACGCCACTATGTTTCGTAAGTGGGCCAATCAAGTGTTGAAAGACTATCTCTTGCGGGGGTATGCCATCAATCAGCGTGTAGCGAGGTTGGAAGAAAAGGTTGCCGAGCATGACAAACAGATAGATTTCTTTGTCAGGACATCCCTTCCTCCAGCAGAGGGCGTTTTTTATGACGGACAGATTTTTGATGCTTATGTCTTTGTTTCAGATTTAATCAAATGTGCGAAGGCAAGCATTGTTTTGATTGACAATTATATAGACGAATCTGTCTTGATGGTGTTGTCCAAGAGAGCCAAGAATGTGGAGGCCAAAATCATCACAAAGCATATCTCTCCCTCGTTGGCTTTGGATCTCCAAAGGCACAACCAGCAGTATCCAACCATTGAAGTGGAGGAAAACGACCGCTATCACGACCGTTTTCTGGTGATTGATGACAAGGTTTATCATCTTGGTGCTTCTCTGAAAGACTTGGGCAGGAAACTGTTCGCCTTTTCCAAAATGGAAACGCCAAAAGAACGGATATTGCTATAAATAAGATTCATTATCTATATGGACTTTATTTGCTAAGATTGCCCATACCGATTTTTTCCCTAATTTTGCAGCCCAAATCGTAGAACACAAAAAGAAAACGAAATATGAAAGTAGCAACATTATTAGGCGAGCGTTTCAAGAAGGCACCAGCCGATTGTGTATTTGACAGTCAGGCACTTATGGTGCGCGGTGGATATATCAAGTCGGTGGGAACAGGTTTGTTTTCCTTCTTCATGCCGGCCAAACGCATCGCGAAGAAAATAGAAAACATCATCCGCGAGGAGATGGACCGCATCGATGGTCAGGAAGTTATGTTCCCTGTTGTTATGCCGGGTGCGCTTTGGCAGGAGTCGGGGCGCTTCAACAGCATCGGCTCGGAATTGCTTCGCTTCAAGGACCGCAATGGTATCGACATGGTGTTGGGTATGACTCATGAGGAAGCTGCCGTGCAATTAGCCCGCGATGCCGCGAAGAGCTACACGCAATACCCCTTTATGATTTACCAAATCCAGACCAAGTTCCGCGACGAACCCCGCTCGCGCGGCGGCTTGATTCGTACCCGCGAGTTCACGATGAAGGATGCCTATAGTTTCCACACCTCTCAGGAGGATTTGGAACAATATTACGCCAAGGCTTACCACGCCTACGACCGCATCTTTGCCCGCTGCGGCGTGCCTCAAGTGGTGGCTGTGAAGTCCGACTCGGGCATGATGGGTGGCCGCGTGTCGCATGAGTTCATGCTGCTTACCGACATTGGTGAGGACACCATCGTCATTTGTCCCGAGTGCGGTTACCGTTCCAACAGCGAAGCCGCTGACTGCATCGTACACAATGAGGAATATCCAGTTGAGCCTTTGGAGGAGGTCTACACTCCCGACCAAAAGACCATTGAGGACGTTTGCAACTATCTCCATGCTTCGCCCTTGCAATCTTGCAAAGCCGTTCTGTATCAACGCAATATGGATGACAGCCTAGTTATCGTCTTCCTGCGCGGCGACCTTGAAGTAAACGAAACCAAGCTCCGCAACCTGCTTGGTGCCGAAGTTCATGCCGCCACCGTCACGCCTGAAATGGGAATTTGCGCTGGCTTCATCGGGCCGAAGGGTCTGCCGGAAGGCATCACCGTCGTCTATGACGAGTCGTTGAAGACCTTGAACTCGTTTGTGGCGGGTGCCAACAAAGTGAATTATCACTACAAAGGTATGAACATGGCCCGCGACTTGGGCGAAGTGAAGTACGACAGCGTGGCCAAGGCCACCGCTGGAGGCATCTGCCCTGTGTGCGGCAAGCACAGCATCACCATCAGCCGTGGCATCGAGGTGGGCAACATCTTCCAGCTCGGCACGAAATACACCGTCTCGATGGGAATGCAGTACCTTGACAGCGACAACACGCTGAAATACCCCATCATGGGCTGCTACGGCATCGGCGTGGGTCGTTTGATTGCCTCGGTTTGCGAGGTGAGCCACGACGACTATGGCCCGATTTGGCCTATCACCATCGCCCCGTGGCAGGTGCAGGTGTGCGCTTTGCGTGTGGCCGACGAGAACGTGCGCCGCGTGGCCGATAAGGTTTACGAAGACCTGAAAAAGGCTGGCGTTGAAGTTCTTTACGACGACCGCAACATCAGCGCGGGCGTGATGTTTTCCGATGCAGACCTCTTAGGTGTGCCGCTACGTATCGTCATCAGCCCGAAGACCTTGGAGCGCAACGTGCTTGAGTTTGCCGCCCGCGACAAGAGCTTCAAGGAAGACCTCAGCCCCGACAACTTCGTCGACGAGGTGAAGGCCAAGATCAATGCGATGATTGCGGCTTTGACGCCTGAGGATTGATCAATACGATAGTAGAGACGTAGCGCGCTGCGTCTCTACAAAATGTAAATCGGCTCAAATTTTCATAGGTTTGAGCCGATTTTTGTGTGCTAATACAAGCCGTTTTCACATTTTCTGGACATAATTTTCAGCATAATTACACATTTTCTGGACATAATTTTCATCGATTTTACACATTTCATGTTTTTATGCCGTTTTTTTCACCATAACCCAAAATTTTCCTATTTTTGTCCCGCAAAACAAAACACATCACATAGAAAAGAATTTTGAACTTGACATATTAATCTAACGGGCTTTACGCTCTTGTTCTCACTTGGAAAAATCTGGTAAATTTTACAGCGGGAGAATAAGCAAGCGGAAAGTTTGCGTTTTATGGCGCAGACTTATTCGTGCTTATTACCGCATCGGTTTACCAGAGCCATCCAAGTTAATAAGCAATCAAACGAAAGGTGAGCGCCTTTTCTGTTGCTTTTCGAGACAAGGCGACGGCCTCCAAAAACACGAAAAGCACCATGGAAAGAGAAAAACGATACCCAACGAAAGATTTCCACATTGGGAAACTCATCAAGGCCGAATTGACCCGACAAGGCCGGAGCATCACATGGTTAGCCTCGCAGGTGGACTGCTCGCGCGAGAACCTTTATAAGGTGTTCCGCCACAAGTGGATCTATACCGACCTGCTTTTCCAGATTTGCGAAGCCTTGGACTGCGATTTCTTCCAAGTCTGTTCTGAGCATTATCAAGCCAAAAAACGTGAACGAAACGGACAATCCGTTAACAGTAATTTTCCAAAAGATTGGGATGAATAGCACCGCTTAATTTGTTGATAATAAATCTGATTGGTGTATTTTTGCGTGACAATATCAACAATTCATGTTTTTCCAATAAAAGGGATAAGAAGAATGAGAAAGCTAATCCTATTAGTGCTACCTGCCATCTTTGCGTTGATGAAAGCCTCATACGGGCAAACGGTAACTACGAGTTTCAATTTAAGATACGAGTATCACCCTATTCGTTATAGTGTTTACGATAAAGAAATCGAATTTCAAAATGCTCATATAGGTAAAATTGGTTTTGTTGGCAGACGTTATAAATTTGGAGTAATCTACTTTGAATGGCATCCTATAACCCTTACTTTATCATCGTTTAGAGAAGAACCTTGGGGCATTTCTTTTACGGATTTCGTCTTCAGGACAGGAAGAGGTAGATGCAAAGTCTGTTTGTATTTGGATCTTTTGGAAATTACAAGAAATCAATATATCTCCAAAACAATGGTATTACACCATAGCATTGCTGGAGGTATTGACTTATACCTCTCCAATCGACTGATGCTAACACTCAATGCAGGAGTCACTTATGAAAGAAACAAGGTATTTGGTGAACACTACCTTTCTCCATGTGCGGGAATAGGTTTAAAATGCGATGTCAAAAAAGAGAAAACACAAAGAATCAACTGGGATCATGTCATTTATTAATTCAACCAATTTCAAACAAATGAGAAAACTCGTAAAACAACTATTAATCTCAACAATTTGCCTGATATTTCCCATATCGGGAATCTGTCAGAATCAAACACGCCAAATAGTGGAAGGCAAGATAAAAAGCGGCAAATATGAGTTGAGAACAGTGAGGAACTCATACAAAACTTCAGACCATTTCGATCCACACAAGGAATGTTGGTTTTCTGTATCCAATTGTGACATTGACATCTGGGATTTTCGGACGTTTTTCGCTAAAAACAGACAATATAAAGCAGAAGATGTCGTAATTCATTCGTGGCTCAAGTATGGGGATGAAGTTACTTTCGTTAAGAGTTTCAGCTTTCACAACAAACCTGATTTACTGAGTGCCTTCTTGCTTTGTGTCCGTTGTGAATGCAAGGATCCCAACCTCACAATGCCTCCCATCACTAATCTGAATGAATCAAACCTCTTTTATCAGAAATACGTCAAAAAGAATTCCAAATTGGCAACAGAATACAAAGCAACGTTCAAGGCTGAGTTCAGCAAATACCTCAAGGAAAACCCCGAAGGCATGAAAACATTCTGTCAAGGTTCGCCTTACACGAACAATGAGTTGGTAAAAGAGCTTGATGTATGGCAGATCCTCGGGGACTGTAACAGAAAATACGACTATGTGTATTACTTGACCCAGAGTAACGGATACTATTTTGACAAACAAAAGAAATACGCTTACCAAGGAGACCTTAAATACGGGAAGCCCAACGGGAAAGGCAAGACCTTAGGATGGGAAGGTACTTTCAAAGACGGGAAAAAGGACGGGCGGTTTACTTGGTCTAATACCGACAGGACATACAGCAAGTCTAACTTGGGCATAGGTGGATTTAGTCTTTATGAGTTTAATTTCAAAAAAACAGGAAAATGTGTGAATGACCAATGGGACGGCGAGGTGGTGTATGAGATTTTATGTCCCAACCGTAGCACACGCAAGGATGTAGTGAAAGAATACTATTCAAAAGGCAAATGCACCAAAACTATGCTGGTATCTAAAGCTTTGTCAGATGACCTTAGAGAGCAAGAACGGCTTGCAATAGTGCGAGGCAAAGAAAGACAACGACAAGAAGCCGAAAGGCAACGGCAAAGAGAAGCAGAGAGACGGCAGTCGTCATCCGTCAATGAAAACAATATTATGGATTATGTGAAATCCGAGAAGAGCGAAAAGTATTATAATGACATGTATTATTATATTACTTTTACAGACGGCATTAAAGGCACCATAAGATACGCATCTTACGGAAGATGGGAGTTTATCAACTCTGAGGGTCATGAGGTATATGGTTTATTCAACAGTTTTTATTATGCTCGTCCCAATACAAAATTAGGAGCATTGGTTGAGCTTTATAGACAACTACATAGATATGAATAATAATTGATAACATTTTATAGAAGGTGTGTCAAAACTAAAAAACCTTCTTTGAGAATCGAATATTTGAGATTGCTTTCATTCTGTACGAATAAATCATCCTCAAAAAAGTTGACTTTCGAGTTTTGACATATCACCTTTTTTACACCGAATTATCCCCTCTCTGCCAACCAACGTTTGAGCAAGAAAGCGCAGAAATACGGGAAATAAAATGTTTTTAATCGCTTCATCATAGCCATTTTCACATTTTCTGGACAAAATTTTCGGCAAAATTACACATTTTCAGGACATAATTTTCATTGATTTTACACATTTCATGTTTTTGTAGGGTAGAGACGGTGTGCACACCGTCTCTACAAAGGCAAACAAAAAAATCCAGCAGCCTCAAACTGCCGGATTTTTTTCTGTCTCCACGGTTTCGACGTGTTTGTTTCGTTGGAACCACTCCGTGATGTCCTTAACACGCCCGTCGGCGAGGCGTTTCATCATGTGTTGGTTGGTGGTCGCGCTGTCCAAAGGCCCCAGCTCGGCGATGTAACGCCCTAATTTGATGTAGTCGAAATGGTCAGTCGGGACATTCTGAGGCAGGTCGTTCTTGCCTGAATACCAAGCTGTTTTCAGGTTGGAATGGCTGTCCTTGATTTTGCGGGCGAGTTCGGAAACAGAATCCGGCTCGTTGTCGCCACCCATGAAACACACGCAGGTGATGCCCGACTCGTAATGCGACACCAAACGGTTCAATTCATTAAAATCCAAGTCATTGCCGATATTATCCCACAAATATTTGCTGTGGCAACCCGGACATTGGTTTGGGCAGTTGGAAATGTTGATGGCAAGCGTCACTTCATCAGGAACTTCCTGAAAGACGATATCAAAATTAGCGTATTTTAGCATCTTTCCATCTCCATTTTTCCATAGTGACGGCGGGCGGCTTCTTGCTGGCGCGGCTCGCTGAAATTGCTGACGCGCTTCAAGTAACCGATGATGCGGGTCAGGTAGTCGATGTTGTGGCTGTGGCACTCGGGGCACTCCTTCAGATAGCGCTTGTCGATGTGGCCGCAATCGTTACAAATGGTGTTGGGCACGTTGAAAGTGAAGTAGTTGCAACCTTCGCGGGCGGCCACGCGCAGCAATTGGCGGTATTGTTCCTTGCTCAAATGTTCCTCAAGGTTACAATGCAAGGCCGAGCCACCAGTGAGGTGCTTGATATATTTTTCGCCGTGCAAGCGGAACTTGTCCAAAACATTGGTGTTCGGGTCTTCCACGATGTAGAAATAGCTGTTGTAGCAGTCGCGGTGTACCTCGTATCCGTCTTCCCTGTCCCACTTGGAGTGCTTCACGCCCACATTCTCGGCGGGAATCATCTCGCAATTGAACATCAGGCCGTCCGCTTTGGAATAATATTTCTTGTTGTATTTCTCAATGAGGCCAAGCACGTCTTGCACAAAAGTCTCATATTCAGGATTGTCCGAAATCTTGATTTTCAAGAACTCGGCAGCCTCCACAAGGCCGTTCACACCGATGGTGAGGTATTGTCGGCCCAAGTTGATGTAGCCCGCATCGAAGAGTGGCAACATGCCTTTCTTCTGCAATTCCTTCAGGTTTTCGTTGTAGCAAATTTGCACCTTGTGGCAAAGGTCGACGATTTCCTCAAGGAAAGTGAGGTAGTGCATGTTGTTGCGTGCGGCATACTGGATGCAGCGGTTCAGGTTGATGGTGAGCACGCTTTTGGAGCCTGTGGAAACACCACCGGCACCAAGGGTGTAACTGAAACCGTTGTCCTGAATCTCGTTGCGCAGTCGGCAGCAAGATGAAAGCGAGTCGGCGTTGTCGCTCAAATAGGTGAAGAACGAATGGCCTTCAGCGTACATTTCGGCGGTGAAGTCGGCCCACTCTTGGTCGATGACGTCGCCGTCTTTTGATAGGAGAGCCATTGTTTCCACTGGGAAGGTCAACACACTCTTGAGGCGCTCGGCGTTGAACCACTTCATGAAGCGTTTTTGAAGCCAACTCAGTGATTCCCAGTCGGGTTTAGAACCATCGGGGAAGTAGAAATTGCCGAACAACGACTCGAAATAATAACGGTCGTAATAGGCAATGTTCCAAAACACTGATTGATAGTTTCTTGCACCGGCGGGTTGATTCAAGGAATACACAATCTGCTGGAAACAGTCGGTGATGACCTTATCGATGGTGCGCGGTTTCAGCGAGTGGTCGACCACCTCATTGGCACGTTTGTAATAGTCTGTGCCATAGTCTTTCCCGATGAAATAGTTCATATACATCAGGAACTCGGGCGTGGCGCAAGCACCGGAAAGTTGCGACGACACCATGAACACCATATTAATAAAGCCGCCGCAGAACGAGCGCAGTTTGGTGGGCGCAGTGCTGTTGCCGCCAATGCTGCTCGTGCCTTCGTTCAGCCACGGGTACATGGTGATGGAAGCACAATAGTTGGCCAACGAAGTTTCATCGTTCTTGTAAATGAAGTGGTTGTTGAGTAGGTAGAGGTAACGGTCGGAAAGTTCCTTGCCATACATCGACTTGATGCGGTCGGTCAGCAGGCGGCGGTTGATGCGGATGAAGCTCGACTTGGGCAATTCGCCGATGAGTGTGGCGATATTTTTTTGCTCCACGTTGGCGTTGGCGTCATACTTCGAGCCTGTGGCAGGATTCGAGGCGTTGACGTAGTTGCTCAAAAAGTCGATTTTCTCGCGAATTTCGCGGTCCTCGCTGTGCTTTTGGCGATACAGGATGTAGTTTTTCGCCACCGTGTAATATTGTTCGGCCATCAATGCGGTTTCCACTTGGTTTTGGATTTCCTCCACGCTGATGCCGTTGGTCACGCGGACGCGGCTCAGGATGGCGTTCAAGTCCTCGTCGGTGGCATAGCATCCCGAGGCCAAAAAGGCCTTGCTGATGGCGATTTTTATCTTGTCTAAGGAGAAGGCTTCCTGTTTGCCGTCTCTTTTGGTGATATACAGTCCTCCGTTGCTCATAAAGAAGTGCTCGTTTTCTAAAGTTATTGATTATCAAAAGGTTAAAATGAAATTCATTGAAAATCCTTGCTTTGCAAAGGTATATTATTTTGCGCTCATAGGGCAAATTAATTGTTTTTTTTTTTCTCAACATAATTATCAACAGCCTAATTTTTTGATTTGGTTGGATTTGCGATTTGTCCGCCGATTTTTGTATTTTTGCACCCATATTTTAATAAGGAATACTATGGCAAAAAAGAAGAAAATCGAGAATAAGCTGAGCACTTTCACGAGTGTGATTTTGGGCATTTTCGCCGACCAGCCTTTTCGCCCGAAAAACTACAAGCAAGTCTGCAAAATCATGGGTATCAAAGACTTGGCGGGAAAGGATGTGGTGTATAAATTGCTTATCGACCTGAAAGACAAAGGTTTGCTGCAAGAAGAAAGGCCTTACAGCTATGTGATGAGCAAGGCGGGCATGGCGCAGTTTGGGCCTAAGACGAAATATGTGGAAGGAACGGTCGAGATGAAATCGACGGGCAAAGCATACGTCATCCGCGACGACGAAGACGGCGAGGACATTTTCATCGCCGCCAACAACACTTACAAGGCGTTGCATGGCGACCGTGTGCGCGTGGCGATGTTCCCAAAGCGCAACAACAGCAAGCCCGAAGGCGAAATCGTGGAGGTGTTGGAACGCCGCCACACCGATTTCGTGGGCCTGCTGAGCATTTCGCACGGCTATGTCTATGTCCGCCCCGATGTGGACTGGATGCCAGTCGACATTTTCATCCCGCGCGGCGACCTACACGGCGCGAAAGATGGCCAAAAAGTCATCGCTCACCTCGTCGATTGGCCCGACGGTTCGGGCAATCCTTTCGGCGAAATCACCCGCGTTTTGGGCAAGCCAGGCGAGAACGATGTGGAAATGGAAAGCATCTTGGCCGCCCATGAGTACCCGATAGAATTTCCCGAAGAGGTTGAAAAAGAGGCAAGTAAGATTCCTTCCAAAATCAGTAGGGACGAAATCAAACGGCGTCGCGACTTCCGAAAGGTGTTTACCATCACCATCGACCCCGCCGACGCGAAAGACTTCGACGATGCCATCAGTTTGCAGAAACTGCCCAACGGCCATTGGGAGGTGGGTGTGCATATCGCCGACGTGTCGCATTACGTCCAGCCCGGCTCGGCCATCGACAAGGAAGCCTTGAACCGAGGCACTTCTGTCTACCTCGTCGACCGCACCATCCCCATGTTGCCCGAAAAGCTGTGCAACAATGTGTGTTCGCTCCGTCCTGATGAGGAAAAACTGACCTTCAGCGTGGTCTTCGAGATGGACGACGAGGCCAAGATATACGACCGCTGGATTGGCAAGACCATCATCAAGTCGTGCCGCAGATACACATACGAGGAAGTGCAGACCATGATTGAGGGCGGCGAAGGCGACTACAAGAACGAAATCCTGACTTTCCACAATCTGGCCACCAAACTGCGCGAACAACGCATGGCCTTGGGCAGCATCAACTTCCATTCCGAGGAGGTGAAGTTCGTTTTGGACGAGAACAAAAAACCCATTGATACCTACGTCCGCGTGCAAAACGAAAGCCACGAATTGATTGAGGACTTCATGCTGTTGGCCAACCGTACCGTGGCCGAAACCTTCGGCAAGCCCGAAAGCAAATGGCACAACAATACCTTCGTCTACCGTATCCACGATGAGCCTAATCCTGAGAAAATCAACAAGTTCATGCTGTTGATTTCGCGCTTGGGTTACACCATGGACCTCAGCAGCCGCTCTTCTTTGGTGCGTTCCTACAACAAACTGTTTGAGGATGTGGAGGGCAAGGGCGAGAAGAACCTCATCGAAACGGTTGCCGTCCGCACGATGGCCAAGGCAAAATACAGCACCGACAACATCGGGCACTATGGCTTGGCTTTCGACTATTACACTCATTTCACTTCGCCCATCCGCCGCTATCCCGACTTGATGGTGCATCGCCTGATTGATAGGTATCTCATTGAGGGCCAAGGCTCTGCCGACAAGAAGGCTTACGAAGAGATGTGTGAACACTCCAGCGAAATGGAGAAGCAAGCCGAGGAAATGGAACGCCAGTCCATCAAGTACAAGCAGGCCGAATACCTGCAAGACAAGATCGGGCAAGTGTTTGAGGGTCTGGTTTCGGGCGTGAGCAAATGGGGCTTGTTTGTAGAGTTGAAAGGCAACAAATGTGAGGGCTTGGTGCGCTATGAGGACCTTCCCGGCGACTATTATTACTTGGATGACGACAACTTCCGCGTCATCGGGCAAGAGACGGGGCGCATCATCCAATTGGGCGACGAAGTGCGCGTCCGAGTGAAGGCCGTCGATCTCTTCAAGCACAAGATGGACTTTGAAATGTTGGCCGACATGCCGGCTCCTTTGAAGAAGTCGAAACAGAAAAAACGCTTGTATTGACAAAAATATGTACTTTTGCGGCAAATTAAATTATCACAGATATGAAAAGGAAAATAGTTTTTTTGATGATGGCTTTGATGGCCGTGACAGTAACGGGTTTTCTCGGTTGCTCCAAGAACTACATCATTCGTGTTTCAACCCAAAACCTTTGGTTTGGCCTTGAGGCTGAAACGCAGACGTTGGAAATCACTGCCAATTGCGAGTGGACGATAACCCGCAATGACAATGCCGATTGGTACACCATTTCCCAGATGAGCGGTAAAAAGGACGGTGTCATTTCGGTGACGGTCGAAGCCCTTGAAGACGGCGACTATCGTGGTTCGACTTTCGTAATTTCTTCGCCCGGAGGACACGTGCGCCGTACCATTTTCGTTTCGCAGAACAAACTCGATTTCGACGGCATGGTTAATAAGGTGTTCGGCGTGATGGAATTGGAACACTGGAACACCGACTTTTTTGACCAAATGATCGAGGATTCCTACCAACATGCGATTTTTGACCCTTACGACACCACAACGGGCTACCACATGTTTTTCCTCGAAAACGGCCACGGCATCCAGCGCGACCATCATGACGACACGGTGGTGTATTACAGTTTCACTTACGAGTACAATCCCATAGACCAGATTCTCCACATTGATTTTGAGACAGTTACAGGTGCTCCCGAAAGCTATTCACCTAACGTGCTGACAGCCAGCGACTCATTGTATCGGTTCATGCACGAATACAAGCCCAATTTCTTTGAGCGTGCCGACATGCGCAAGGTGGGTACCTACATTCCTGAAGAGATAACTCGCATGAGAAGCGTGGCCACCAAACGCAAGGGTGGAGAGGGCATCTTTAGGTTTTAAACTATTTTAATTAGGTTTACTATGAAAAGAAGAAAACTTGTTTTTGCTTTAATGGCCTTGGCTTTGCTTTGTCTTACAGGCTGCGTCGAGGATTACAGCATTTTGGTATCCACACAAGACCTCCGTTTTGGCTTGGAAGCCGAAAGCCAGACAATGATCGTCAACGCCAACTGCAAATGGGAGGTGATTAAAAACGATGATGCTGATTGGTACACAGTTTCGCCCATGTCGGGCAGGGCAAAAGACAGCGTTGTTACCATCACCGTTGAGGATTACAGCGGCGGCGATTTCCGAGGCTCGTCGTTTGTCATCAGTTCGCCGGGTGGACATATCCGCCGCACGGTTTTTGTCAGCCAAAACAAACTCGATTTCGACGGCATGATTAATAAGGTGTTCGGTTTGACCAAACTTGAGCATTGGAATACGGATTTTTTTGGCCAAATCGTTGAAGATTCATACGAGACTTGGGAATTTGACCCTTACGACACTACCCGAGGCCAACTGATGTATTTCTTTGAGCATGGTCAGGGCGTTCAACGCAACCGTGAATTATTCGATCACGCCATCTATTTCCCCTTCGAGTACGAGTATGATGCCGACAGTAGCATCCTCCACATCGTGTTTCACCTTGTGAACGACAGCCTCGAACCCTACAATCCCGAGGTGCTTTGTGCCTCCGATTCGTTGTATCGTTTCATGCACGAATACAAGCCCGATTTCTTTGAGCGTGCCGACATGCGCAAGGTGAGCACCTGTTCTCTTGATGACCACTTGATGATGAGAAGCAAGCTGTCCAAACGCAAACAAGGCGGGCCGATATTTATGCAGAGATGACGAAACGCCTCATCCAACATATCTCCATTATCGGCATTGGCTTGTATTTGCTTGCCTTAATCGTCATCAACTTGGCGTTTAGGGCGTATGCCATGCGGATTGAATGGATGCTGTGGGGCATAGGTGAGGTTTTGTTTTTCTTCGTGTTGACGGCGGTTTTCTACCCGCGTTGGAAATCCGACGAGCCTAAAACGTTTTGGCGCAAGGTGTTTTGGGTTGCCCTCGCGGTGAGGGTGGTTTATGTCGTTTTCGTAAGCTATTACTTTTATTTCAAGTTGGGCTATCCCTTTGAGGGAGAGGGCGATGCCTACGGCTATTTCACAAGGAGCGTACACCTCGCAAGGTATCTCCGGAAAGGCGATTTCTATTATGTCTACAATCACATGGTGGCCTATTCGTTGGGCTTTTCTGACCAAGGCTACCAGATTTGGCTCACTTTACTTCATACCATATTTGGACCCAATGTATTGATTGCGAGGATTTTCAAGGCACTGATGAGTGCCTATATGTGTATTGTGGTCTACAAGTTGGCTTCGCGGACTTTCGGGGAGCGCACGGGTCGTTTGGCCGCCGTGATGTGCGTTTTCATGCCCATATTGATTCAGATTTGTGGCCAGCATACCAAGGAGATGGAGATGATTTTCCTCTCCATCCTAGCCCTTGAGCGAATGGACCATCTGATTCGCAGCAAGCGATACACCGTTTGGAACATCTTGTTTCCTGTTTTGCTGATAGGAGCAAGTTTCGGTTTCAGGACGGTCATAGGCATGTGCCTGATTTTCGCGTTTTTGGTTTTCGTGGTACTTTCGCCGAAGGATTTGGTGAGTCGGAAAGGCAAGATAATCACTTTGGCGGCCACGGCGGCAGTCTTTCTGTTTTTCTTGTTTACGGCGATAGGCCACGAGATGAAGTATATTTATGTGCTGAACTTCAGCGGCACGGACTACATGGCCAAGAAATACGAGTCGCAGGGGATGCAATACGGCGAAATCTCGAAAAGCAAGTATCTTTTTCCAGGGGCATTCATTTTGCCTTTGTCGCCGATGTTGGACATGGCTCCCGAACACAACAAGATGATACATGGCAGCACATTCGTCAAGAACTTTCTGGCTTATTTTGCAATGTTGTCCATCGTGGTAGCTTTTAGGCAGAAGCGATGGCGCAATTTCAGCCTCGTCTGGGCTTATGAGTTTTCTTATTTGGCCATCATCATGTTCACTTTCACATCCAATTCGGAACGCTACCACGAGCCGGCCATACCTTTATTAATAGTAATGGCGGCGTATGCTATGACCCGTTTGCGGCGCAAGGAGTTGAAACTTTTCTATGTGTATTGCGGCTTGCTTTTCGTGGCCTTGTTTGTTTGGAACTGGTTGAAGTTGGCCTCGCGTGGCTTGACTTGAGGTTGGATAAATCGTTATCGGAATATGGGAAACAAGCTCCTTCGACACATTTTTTTCATAGGCATTGGGCTTTACCTTGCCGCTTTGCTTACGATAAGTTTGGCTTTCAGGGATTTTGCCTTGCAGCTCAAATGGATGCTTTGGGGCATCGGTGAGGTCTTGTTTTTCTTTCTGCTCACCATAGTCTTTTATCCTCGTTGGAAGAAGGACGACCCGAAACGCTTTTGGCGCAAGGTATTTTGGACGGCTTTTGCCATAAGAGCGGTCTATGCCTTCGTGATGTGTTATTACTATTATTGGGAGACAGGCATCGGCTTTGAGTACGGTGCAGCCGACTCCAGATTGTATCATGGTACTGCAAGTTACTTGTCATGGCTTGTGAGGCAGGGAGAGCCGCTCTATGCTTTCAGGGTGTTGAGTTGCGGCGATATGGGCTTTTCCGAACATGGCTACATGTATTGGCTGACATTGGTTTATTCCATTTTTGGCCGCAGTTGGCTGACACCAAGGCTGTTTAAGGCCTTGATGAGTGCTTATCTCTGCATTGTGGTTTGGAAGTTGGGTTCACGCACCTTTGGTGAGCGCACGGGTCGCTTGGCTGCCGTGATGTGCGTATTTACACCCATTTTGGTGCAGATTTGTGGCTTGCACACTAAGGAGATGGAGATGATTTTTCTCTCCATCCTTGCCCTTGAGCGCATGGACTATCTGATTCGCAGCAAGCATTATACCGTTTGGAACATCTTGTTTCCCGTCCTTCTCACAGGTTTGACCTTCGGCTTCCGGACCATTGTCGGCATGTGCCTGATTTTTGCCTTTTTGGTCTTTGTGGCCTTGTCATCAAAGGAATTGATGGACAGGAAAAGCAAAATAATGACCATCGGTGCTGTTGTGACCGTGTTTTTTGTCTTTCTTTTGACCCCCGTGGGACGCGAAATGAAGAATATCTATCGCCATAAATTCTCCGATTTAAGTTTTCAGTCGGACAGAATCGATTCTTTGGGCTTGAAACACAGCGAAATGATGCAAAGTTGGGTATTGGCTCCAGGGGCATTCGTGTTGCCATTGTCACCTATGTTGGAGGAAACACCCGATCACAACAAAATGATACATGGTAGCACATACGTGACCAATTTCGTGGCTTTTTATGCAATGTTGGCCTTCGTTGTGGTTTTTCGGCAAAAAAAATGGCGCGATTTTTCTTTGATTGGGGCTTATGAGTTGTCGTATTTAGCCATCATCATGTTTTCTTTTGCCGCCAATTCAGAACGTTATCATGAACCAGCCGTGCCATTAATCATGCTATTGGCGGCTTATTCTATGACGCATTTACTACGCAAAGATTTGAAAATCTTTTATTTATATTGCATAGTGCTGTTCGTGGCCTTGTTTATCAGAAACTGGCTGAAGCTATCAGCGCGGGGATTGGTTTGATGTTGTATAAATACTACTGATGCGATAATTTCAATAGTCAATTAATTGTACAGTCTATAGTTTGCTATATACTTGATTATGAATGATATGGAATCCATAGACTGGGAAAAATCCCCAAATTGGTCTCAAACACGATTTCAAATCAAAAAATCGAAATACATAAATAACAAAATGAATATCAATAAGTTACAAGCATATTTCAAAAATTAACGCATCAATACTATTGTATAAACTATTATAGGAATATGGGAAACAAGCTCCTTCGACACATTTTTTTCATAGGCATTGGGCTTTACCTTGCGGCCTTGCTTACGATAAGTTTGGCTTTCAGTGATTTTGCCTTGCAACTCAAATGGATGCTCTGGGGTATTGGTGAGGTCTTGTTTTTCTTTCTGCTCACCATCGTCTTTTATCCCCGTTGGAAGAAGGACGACCCGAAACGCTTCAAATGGAAAATCTTTTTGGTGGCTTTTGTCATACGAGGGCTGTATGCCATCCTGATATCCTATTACTACTATTACCAAACGGGCATGGCTTTAGAATACAATGCTGGCGACAGTCTTTGGTACCACAAAACAGGCGTGTATTTGTCGAAATGTGTGAAGTCCGGTTACATTTCCTACATTTTCAAGTATCTGAACGCATATACGATGGGTTACTCTGACCAAGGCTATACGCTTTGGTTGACTTTGATTTACACTATTTTTGGCCGCAGCCTATTGACGCCGAGGATTTTCAAGGCTCTAATGAGCGCATATCTCTGCCTTTTGGTTTACAAGTTGGCCAAGAGAACTTTTAGCGAGCGTGTTGGGCGACTGGCTGCCGTGATGTGCGTGTTTTTTCCCATCCTGATACAAAGTTGCGGCCTCCATACCAAGGAGATGGAAATGATATTCCTTTCCATCCTTGCCCTTGAGCGCATGGATTTTCTTGTCCGAAGCAAAAAATACACCTTTTGGAACATCTTTGCCCCTATCTTGTTCACTGCCATGACATTCGGTTTCCGCACTATCATCGGCATGTGCTTGATCTTTGCTTTTCTGGTCTTTGTGATTCTTTCCGACAAGGATTTGGTGAGCAAAAAAGGCAAAATCGTGGCCAGTACAGCAACAGTGGTGGTTGTGTTGGTGTTCTTTTTCTCCCCTATCGGGCGTGAAATGGGAAACATCTATCGAATGAAATTCACGGATATAGATAGTCAATCTGAGTATTATGCATCCATTGGCCTGAAGCACAGCGAGTTGGCGAAAAGTTGGTATCTGGCACCTGGTGCCTTCGTATTACCGCTTGCTCCGATGGTGGAAGAGTCGCCCGACCACAACAAAATGATACATGGTAGCACCTATGTCAAGAATTTCCTTGCATTTTTCGCAATGTTGGCCTTCGTCATTGCCATTCGGCAAAAGAAATGGCGCGATTTCTCACTGATTGGAGCCTACGAATTATCCTATCTAACCATTATCATGTTCTCCTTTGCCGCCAACTCTGAGCGTTTCCACGAGCCAGCCATCCCTTTGATTATTGTCATGGCTGCCTATGCCATGACACACATGCGACATAAGGACCTGAAACTTTTCCATATATATTGCGGTGTACTTTTTGTGGCTTTATTTGGCTGGAATACCATAAAATTGTCAGCAAGAGGTTTTGACTCCATCGACAACAAATTGTTCGACAAACTCAATGACAAACTCCATTCTACTCAGACGACAAATATAGGACACAACCTTCCTGAAACATATCAGGAAGTGGATTATATCGAGGCCAATGGCACACAATGGATAAATACAAGTATACCCATAAATCCTAAACACACAATCTATTATGATGGTTGTGTCAGATCGGGCAAAATGGGACAGTTGATTTGCGGCTACCTTGACAAAAACAACCGTTTGGGTGCCAACCTATATGGAAAAAGCAACAAATTGGCTTATTTTTGGCTGGTTAAAAAACATGGGCAACAATACAAAGAACAAAGAAGGTCTGATACCAAAATCGATGTAACTAAACGGTTCCAATCCGTACAGAGCAAAATAGGTGTTCTATATGTACAAGGAGATTCCATCTTTACCGATTTGTATTGTGTTAGAAATGAAAAACGCCTGCCAGATACCATCACTTATTGGACTATCTTCAAAAATAACAGCATAGATTCAAAAACAAAGAGTATGACAGGTGTTTTGTTTGAAGGCAAAATTTGGGACGATGACAACAATTTGATAGCTCATTACATCCCATGCTATAGGTTGACAGACAACGAAATCGGTTTGTATGACTTGATTTCAGGAGCCTTCCTTTCCAATGCCGGTAGCGGAACTTTCCTGAAAGGTGCTGATATTGGAAACCATTTAGACAACGACAGTGTTATTGGATATAATTGTATGACAAAAATATTTTTTTCAAATAATCTTGCCGTGAAATAAAAAAGATGTATCTTTGCAGCCGCAAATCGTAAGATTCAACGTAGTTAAAAGGGTACCTTGCCCGAGTGGTTAGGGATCGGTCTGCAAAACCGGGGACGGCGGTTCGAATCCGCCAGGTACCTCAACCCAAGAGAAAGCCTGCCAACAAGCGGGCTTTTTTGTTTGATAGGTGGCTCGGTTTGTTAGGTTTATTCGACAAAAAACAAAAGACACCAAAAAAAACACAAAGTTTTATTTTATTATGATGTTTTTTTCCATACCTTTGCCGCGAAAAGACTAGGAATGGGAGCCAAAAAACGAAAAAGACAAAAGGTTTTTCCTTCCTTATCTAATTGAAAGATAATAACATGTCAGCCCTAACATGTGACTGACGGGGCGAAGCTATAAGAAATCCTTATAGTGCTTAACAATAAAGAAATGATAAAATAAAATGTCTGTATTCAAAGACAAAGTCCTCCTCATCACGGGAGGCACAGGCAGTTTTGGCAACGCCGTTTTGAACCGTTTTTTGAGAACGGATATTGGCGAGATTCGCATATTTTCACGCGACGAGAAAAAGCAAGACGACATGCGCCACGACTTTCAGGCGAGAATGCCTGAAGTGGCCAATAAGATAAAGTTTTACATTGGCGATGTGCGCAACAAAAGTACACTGAAATACGCCATGAAAGGCGTGGACTATGTGTTTCATGCCGCCGCCTTGAAACAAGTGCCGTCGTGCGAATTCTTCCCGATGGAGGCCGTTAAGACCAACGTGATAGGTACCGACAACACCTTGGATGCCGCTATCGACGCTGGTGTGAAGTGTGTCATCTGTCTTTCCACCGACAAGGCCGCCTATCCCATCAATGCCATGGGCATCACCAAAGCCATCGAGGAAAAGATTGCCGTGGCCAAGAGCCGCCTCAGCGGAAACACCAAAATCTGCTGCACCCGCTATGGCAACGTGATGTGCTCGCGCGGTTCGGTCATTCCGCTTTGGATCGACCAGATTCGCAAGGGAAACCCCATCACCTTGACAGAGCCGAAGATGACCCGCTTTATCATGTCGTTAGAGGAAGCCGTTGATTTGGTATTGTTTGCTTTCGAACACGGCCAAAATGGTGACATCCTCGTGCAGAAAGCTCCTGCTTGCACCATCCAAACCCAAGCTGAGGCGGTTTGCGAGCTGTTTGGTGGCAAGAAAGAAGAGATTAAGGTCATAGGCATACGCCATGGCGAGAAAATGTACGAAACGCTCCTTACCAAAGAAGAGTGCGCCAAGGCTGAGGACATGGGCAACTTCTACCGCGTGCCCGCCGACAACCGCGACCTGAACTACGACAAGTATTTCAAGGACGGCGACACCAAGCGTGCCACCATCGAGGAATTCAACAGCGACAACACCCGCCGCCTCAATTTGGAAGAAACAAAGGCAAAAATCGCCTCATTGGAATATATCCAGAATGAGTTGAACGGCATTCCTAACATCGTTAAGTGATTAGAACCACAAAAAACATGAATCATCTCGAAAAACCATATCCCTTTTCGGTTTTTTTGGGTCTTTCGATATTAAACATGAAAACCGTAAGATAAGATAAGATGAAAATATTAGTGACTGGAGCGAAAGGTTTCGTAGGTCGGAACCTGTGCGCCGAACTTAACAATATCAAGGAAGGCAAGGCCCGCTGCTATAGGGACTTTAAGGTGGATGACATTTACGAATATGACATTGATAGCAAGCCCGAGGAACTATATGCTTTTTGCCAAGACTGCGACTTCGTTTTCAATCTGGCCGGCGTGAACCGTCCGAAGGAGCAGAGCGAGTTTATGGAAGGCAACTTCGGTTTTGCCAGTACACTGCTCGATACTTTGAAGAAACACAACAACCATTGCCCCGTGATGTTGAGCAGCTCACAACAAGCCTCTTTGACGGGTCGTTTCGGCAATTCCGAATACGGCAGGAGCAAGAAGGCGGGCGAAGAGTTGTTCCTGAAGTATCAGGACGAAACGGGTGCCAAGGTGTTGATATACCGTTTCCCCAACCTTTTCGGCAAGTGGTGCAGGCCTAACTACAATAGTGCCGTCGCCACTTTCTGCAACAACATCGCCAACGACCTGCCCATCACCGTGAACGATCCGAGCGTGGAGTTGGAACTGCTCTACATCGACGACCTTGTGGCCGAGATGATTGCTGCGCTGCAAGGCAAGGAACACCGCTGCGACTTTGACGGACTTGGCGTGTTCCCCTTGGAGAAAGGGAAATACTGCTATTGTCCTGTTACGCACCATATCAAGTTGGGCGAGATTGTGGATTTGCTTTATAGGTTCGCCGAGCAGCCCAAGACCCTGATGATTCCTGAGATTCCCGAAGGCAGCTTTGCCAAGAAACTGTATTCCACATATTTATCCTATCTCCCCAAAGAGAAAGTCGCCTATCCGCTGAAGATGAATGTGGACGACAGGGGCTCGTTCACCGAGTTGGTGCATTTGGCCAACTGCGGCCAGGTGAGCATCAACATCTCGAAACCGGGCATCACCAAAGGTCAGCACTGGCATCATTCAAAATGGGAACTTTTCATCGTCGTGAAAGGTCACGGGCTGATTCAGGAGCGCAAGGAAGGCTCGGACGAAGTTTTTGAGTTTGAGGTGAGCGGCGACAACATCCAAACGGTGCACATGCTTCCTGGCTATACGCACAACATCATCAACCTCAGCGATACCGAGGATTTGGTGACAGTGATGTACTGCAACGAAGTTTTCAATCCTAATAAGCCTGACACTTACTTCGATCCAGTTTAATATAAACATCGAAAGACACGAATTACCCCAATTTGTATTTCCCTTTTCGGGTTCATTCGGGTATTTCGATGTTCAAAACAAAACTATTTTTAGATGTTTAAGAATAATGGCAAATTGAAATTGTTGATTATCGTCGGCACACGTCCTGAGATTATCAGGTTAGCCGCCGTCATCAACAAGTGCAGACAATATTTCGACTGCATCTTGGCCCATACCGGCCAGAATTATGACTACAACCTCAATGGCGTGTTTTTCAAAGACTTGAAACTCGCCGACCCCGAGGTTTACATGGATGCCGTCGGCAACGACCTCGGCGAAACCATGGGCAACATTATCGCCAAGAGTTATCAACTCATGGTGGAAATCAAGCCTGATGCTGTTTTGGTCTTGGGCGACACCAACAGTTGTCTTTCGGTCATCGGAGCCAAGCGCCTGCATATCCCGATTTTCCACATGGAAGCCGGCAACCGCTGCAAGGACGAATGCTTGCCCGAGGAAACCAACCGCCGCATTGTGGACATCATCTCCGACGTAAACATGGCCTACAGCGAGCACGCGAGAAGATACCTTGCCGACTGCGGCTTGCCCAAGGAGCGTACTTACGTCACGGGCAGTCCCATGGCAGAAGTGCTGCACAACAACCTGAAGGAAATCGAGGCCTCTGACATCCATAAGCGGCTGAACCTCGAAAAAGGCAGATACATCCTACTCTCCGCCCATCGCGAGGAGAACATCGACACGGAAAAGAACTTCTTGAGCCTTTTCAATGCCATCAACAGAATGGCAGAGAAATACGATATGCCCATTCTTTACAGTTGCCATCCGCGCAGCCGCAAGCGTCTTGAATCAAGTGGCTTCCAACTCGACCCGCGCGTCATCCAGCATGAGCCGCTGGGCTTCCACGATTACAACTGTTTGCAAATGAATGCCTTTGCTGTGGTGAGCGACAGTGGCACCTTGCCAGAGGAAAGTTCATTCTTCACAAGTGTTGGCCATCCCTTCCCCGCAGTGTGCATCCGCACGAGCACGGAGCGCCCCGAGGCATTGGACAAAGGCTGTTTCTTCATTGCCGGCATTGACAAGGACAGCCTCTTGCAAGCAGTAGATACGGCAGTGACAATGAATGCTAACGGCGACCATGGCATCCCGGTTCCCGACTATGTGGATGAGAATGTGAGTACCAAGGTGGTGAAAATTATCCAAAGCTACACGGGTATCGTGAACAAGATGGTCTGGCGGAAATAATTATATCCACGTATTGCGTGTATCACGATTATTTTTTGGAAAGAGATTTATGCAGATTCGAGTGATACGTGGAGCCAAATAAACCTATGCAGATAGATTCCAACCTTTTCGATATTTTGTCGGCCCAGGCGAAGGCTTCCCCAAGGCTTAGGATGAACTACGACTTGCGCAACACTCCTGAAGACCAAAGCCAGCGTATGCTCAATGCCTTGGAGCCAGGCACAGTGATGCCCATCCATCGCCATCAGGACACCTCTGAGACCGTGGTGGTACTCCGTGGCAAGGTAAGGTGGCTGTATTATAACGATAAAGGTGAGGTAACGAACACCTACCTCGTTTCCCCAGTCAGTGACCTCGTTGGTCTCAATGTCCCCAAGGGCCAGTGGCATTCCTTGGAGAGTCTGGAGAGTGGCACGGTAATCTTGGAGACCAAAGACGGTGTCTGGACAGCATTGGAGGATGAAGATCTGTTATTTTCGATGTTGAAAAAGAAAAAAACAACATAAGAGGATGGAATGAACATCAAAAAACTGAAAAATTCAAAAATCATCAATTCTCAAATATGAAAATCTCAGTCGCCGGAACCGGCTACGTAGGTATGAGCATCGCCACGTTGTTGGCACAGCATAATGAAGTCACCGCGGTGGACGTCGTCCCCGAGCGTGTGGACATGGTGAACCATAAGAAGTCGCCCATCCAGGACGACTATATTGAGGACTATCTGGCCCATAAGCCCCTAAATCTCCGCGCAACACTGGATGGCGAGGCGGGTTACTGTGATGCCGACTTCGTGGTCATCGCTGCACCGACCAACTATGATAGCACCAAGAACTTTTTCGACACTTCGCATGTGGAAGAGGTAATCGACCTGGTGCTGAAGGTGAATCCCAACGCCGTGATGGTCATCAAAAGCACCATCCCCGTAGGCTACACCCGCAGCCTCTATGTGAAATACAGGAAGCAAGGCGTGAAAAAGTTCAACCTGCTTTTTTCACCCGAGTTCCTGAGGGAAAGCAAAGCCTTGTACGACAACCTCTATCCTTCGCGTATCATCGTGGGTATCCCGAAGATGATGAGCGAGGAGTTTAAGGAAGAGAACGAGGCCATAAATGCCCTTACCGATCTGGACTGGCTCACGGAGAAAGCACACCAGTTTGCGACGCTGCTGAAAGAAGGTGCCATCAAGCAGGATGTGCAGACACTATTCATCGGCATGAAAGAGGCTGAGGCGGTGAAACTGTTTGCCAACACTTATCTGGCCCTTCGCGTGAGCTACTTCAATGAACTGGACACCTATGCCGAGGTGAAGGGTCTCGACACGCAGGCCATCATCGATGGCATCTGTCTTGACCCGCGCATCGGTGCTCATTATAACAACCCGAGTTTCGGCTATGGTGGCTACTGTCTGCCCAAGGACACGAAGCAGTTGCTGGCCAACTACGAGGATGTGCCCGAAGACCTGATCCGTGCCATCGTGGAGAGCAACCGCACGAGGAAGGATTTCATCGCCGACCAGGTGTTGCGTATGGCTGGGTATTATGATTATTACAATCGTGGGGATTTCGACGCCAGCAAGGAGAAAGATTGCGTTATCGGCGTGTTCCGTTTGACGATGAAATCGAACTCCGACAACTTCCGCCAGAGCAGCATCCAAGGTGTGATGAAGCGCGTGAAAGCCAAGGGCGCCAAGGTAATCATCTATGAGCCGACGCTTGAGGATGGGACGACCTTCTTCGGTAGTCTCGTGGTGAATGACCTCGCGAAGTTCAAAGCCATGAGCCAGGCAATTATTGCGAATCGCTACGATAGTTGCTTGGATGATGTGAGGGAAAAGGTATATACTCGAGATATATTTAAGAGAGATTAGGTGGTTTAAGAAGTATATTTAGTTATTAAGCAAAAAAACGAGTCTCGGATTTTAGTGAATACTAGTGATTAAAATAAAAATATACAAGACTTTTAATAATGCAAACAGCAAACAGAGTAGCATTTAATACTGTAGTAAATTACATACAGCTTGTTCTGAGTGTTGTAATTGGCTTGGTGTCGGTTCGCCTTATCCTTGCTGCATTGGGAAAGGTTGATTATGGCATTTATGATGTTGTTGGTGGTGTTGTGGGGTTATTAAGTTTTGTTTCATCTTCTTTGTCCCAAGCATCAATGCGGTTTATCTCTGTTAGTCTGGGAAAAAATGACATAGAAGATATTCGAAAGACTTTTCGAACTTGTTTTTGGCTACATGTTTGGGTTGCTATAATTCTTTCTGTAATCATAGAAATAGTTGGACTTTTTTTGTTTGATGGATTTCTCGACATACCAGATGATAGGATTTTTGCCGCAAAGGTGATTTATCATTGTGTTACGGCAACACTTTTCTTAAATATTGTCCAGTCGCCTTTTAGGGCTCTCATCAATTCTCATGAAAAGTTTTGGTATACCTCAGTAATAGCTATTCTTAATAGTGTGTTAAAATTGTTGATAGCTATTGTTATAACCTATTGGTTTGTTGATAAATTGATTGTGTATGGGGTGTTGTTGGCGATGATTACTATTATAGATTTTGTCCTGATAGCTGGCTATGTAACTCATTTCTACAGGAATCAAATATCTTATAAAAAAACGACTATCCGAGAGATGAAAGAAATGACAGGATTTGTTGGATGGACCTTGATGGATGTTTTGGGCTCTGTATTGAATCGACAAGGATATGCCATATTGTTGAATCGTTTTTTTGGTCCTGTCACTAATGCCACGTTTGCTTTGGCAAGACAACTTGAAGGGCATATGTATAATATTTCAGCTTCAGCTGTTGGCACGATGAAACCACAGGTTATGAAGAGTTATGGCGCGGGAGACCAAGCCAGAATGTTCCGATTATCTATGACCGCTGGTAAATTTGGTTGTGCTTTAATGTCTATAGTTAGCATTCCTTTGATTGTAATGATGCCAGATGTTTTATCATTATGGCTTAAAGATTATCCTGAAGGTACCGTTTTGTTTTCTCGTTTGATGATTTTGGCTTGTATGGCGGAGCAATTGACAAGAGGCTTGGTTTTTGCCAATCAAGCCGTTGGAAACATTAAATGGTTTTCTATCATTGTTTCTGCGGTTCGCGTGTCCGCCTTGCCTTTGTCATGGATATTTTTGAAAATGGGTTATCCTAGTTATGTTGCCATTATAGTTTTTCTTATCTGTGAAACATTAGGTTCTTATAGTAGGGTTATCATTCTTTCAAAAATATCAGATTTCAATAGAAATGAGTTTTATAAGCAAGTACTATTTCGAGTAATACCACCTATTATCATATCATTTATCGTTTGTGGTTTGTTATATCATTGTTTATCTGGGTGGACAGGTTTGATAGTTTCTTTTACTGTAACACTATTCTTATATAGCGGTATCGTATATTATTTTGGATTAACTAAAGAAGAAAAAAACACTTTCAGAGGAGTGTTGAATTCTTTTGTGGGAAAAATGAGACGATGAACTAAAAATCAGATAGTTGTGTTTAAAGTCAGTAACAGGTTTTATTCTTTTATTGCATTGCTTTTTGTGTTTTTGTCTTTGCTAGGCTATCAATTAGCAACAACAGCATTGCTTCCTATTGCCTCAGATAGTGCTGCTGTTTCACAAACAGTGACCTATCCGTACCGTGCTGTAGTATTTGTATTGGCCTTTTTCTTGATAGTAGCAACTCCTTTTGAGAAAAAGATCTCATCATCTCGTCGGGCAACAATTATCTATATAGTACTCATGTTGGTCTATTTTATTCGTATTCTTGTTGATATTTTTGTTAGGCAGGTATATATTCAGCCTGTATTTCAAAGGGTGGTTTTACAATATATGTTCATAGCTATGATACCTTCCATTTGGGCTACAGCACGTTGTGCAAAGTATATTGATTTTAATAGATTAAACCAATGGTTGATGATAGGTGGTGTGTTATTGCTGGGAGTGACTGTATGGAATCAGAACTCATTAATTGCAGCAGAATACGAAGAAATGGCTCGTGGTGAAGGAAACGTCGCATTGAATTCAATAGGTTTTGGACACACGTGTGTATCTGTATTTATTGTTTTCTTTTCTTGGATAGCTTGTAATAAGGAAGGTAAACGAATCTGGAAAGCCGTTTTGATTTTGTTGATGGTGATGTCTTTTGTTTTGATGTTGCGAGCAGCAAGTCGAGGTCCTTTAGTGAGTTTTGTAATAGTGCTTCTTTTCTTTTTGTTTTCAAGAATGAAAAACAAGGTTGTAGGTTTAATCATCTCTCTCGTTGTCATATTGTTGGTATGGGTGAATATGTCCACCATACTTGAGTGGTTGGGAAGCATTTCACCGATGATGGAACAGCGTATGGCTGCAACCATGTATGAGGATGACAGCTCGGGCCGAGATTCGCTGTATAAGCAAGCCATTGATATTTTTCTTCAAAATCCTGTGTTAGGCAAGCAGTTCGTGTTAAATAACGGATTCTATTCTCATAATTCCGTTTTGGATTTGATGATTGGATTGGGATTTTTTGGTGCATTGGTATGGCTGTATCTAATATGGAAAGATGTAATATTGACCTATCGTCATATACTAAACAAAACAGCAATGATGGCAATATGTCTTTTGTCTGTTCAATTCATCTTGAAGGGTTTTCTTTCGGGGGCGATTTACACGGATAACGCGTTGGCTATTTGTATGTTGATTGTATTGTCAGCTCCCAAACCTTCATCACAAGGTTAGTAATTGATAATATTCAATTCATATTTCATTTTCCATCGTTGGACACAGAAGATTATGGATGAGATAGGGCAACTTTAAAATCAAATATAACTATGTAACTACGCACAAAATCTGTTTCTTCGTCCACAGTTCCATTTACTGTCGAAATAACATCTGGTTGTTGACGGATAAGGAATTATTTTATGACTTCTAAATCGTAATCCATCATGAACATTTTCCTTCTCTCTTCTGTTTATCCCTCTCAATATACTCCCCAAGGCACTACTCCGGTAGTGCACTACTTTACCAAAGAATGGGTTTTGGAGGGACACAAGGTACATGTTTTTCATACTGAATCATGTTTTCCGAAAGCATTTTATTTTTTTGGAAGGCCTTTCAAGAAAATGTTGGATTCAAAACTTGGTCATTTGGTTCCTAATCAGGCGCCAAAAGAGTATGACGATGTTAAAGATGGGGTTAGCATTACGCATATTTCATTAAAGAAAATGAAGCCACATGGTCGGTTTCCCAAAAAACAAATTCAAAGAGCTTTTAGTATCATTTCATCATACATTGCAAAAGAAGGAGTTCCTGATTGTTTTGTCGGACATTGGGATAATCCTCAATTGGAATTACTCCACGCTTTGAAGGAAAAATACCATCAGCCTACTTGTTTGGTGTATCATAGCAATCAGTTTTCGCAGCTTTCCAGTTGCTATGGGAATGAAACGTATGCCTTAGTAAAGGACATCGATTTGGTTGGATTTAGGAATATTACTGCACAAGCCAATTATGAAGAACGGTTTGGAAAACCAGAGCATTCATTTATCGCGGCTTCTGGTGTCTCCCGTCCTTTCATTGAGGCAGGAAGAAATGATGAAAAAACAATCAATGAGGTCAAAAGTTTTGTTTATGTAGGAGGATTCATCAATAGGAAGTATCCATCAACTGTGATAACTGCTTTGTCGCAAGTCTATAAAAAGGATCCATTTGAGATGACGTACATTGGCGAGGGAGATGATAAAAAACAAATCCAGAAAAGATTCGACGAATTGGGTTGTAATGGTAAATTAACCTTCACTGGCAGAATACCACGTGAGGATGTGATACAATACTTAAAGCAATCTGATGTGTTTGTGATGATTTCAAGAGGAGAAATTTTTGGGCTTGTATATCTTGAAGCCATGGCATTAGGATGTATTACGATAGCCGCACGCCACGAAGGCATTGACGGTATTATTGAAGATGGAGTGAATGGTTTCCTTTGTGAAGCCGGTAACGCCGATGAACTTGCTTCCATAATAACTAAAATACGAAAGATGTCTCCTGATGAACTGAAAGCCATGTCTTATAAAGCCAAAGAAACAGCGCAGGCCTATTCGGATGTGAATGTCGCAAAAAACTATTTTGATGAATTAAGCAAGATTATGTCATGAAATTGTCCTATTTGTACGGTAAGTTGATGAAGAAATTGCAGGGGACTTGTGTCATCAATAGTAATATTGATAAGACCTCTGTGGTTGGGACAAATTGTAATGTTGTAGGAGTAAGAATGAGCAGGTATTCCTATTTTGGTAGTGATTGCCAAATAGTGAATGCTGAAATTGGGGCCTTTTGCAGCATTTCTGACCATGTTTTCATCGGAGGAGCCGAGCATCCCTTGGATTGGGTTTCCACTTCACCAGTATTTCAGAATACACGTCATAGTGGTCCGTCAAAAAGAATTGCAAAGTTTGATTTGCCAAAGTCGAAGAAAACAATCATTGGTAACGATGTCTGGATAGGACATGGTGTAACAATTAAACAGGGAGTTGTGATTGGAAATGGTGCTGTGGTCGGTAGTAATGCACTTGTAACTAAAGATGTACTACCATACGCAATTGTTGGAGGAGTTCCTGCTAAAACTATCAAATACAGATTTCCCAAAGAAGTTATAGATCGCCTTGAGGAAATCCAATGGTGGAACCTGCCCGATGAGAAGATCACCGAGGTGGTGGATTTGTTCCATATCAAGAATCCGAGTTTGGAGGATATTAATCGGTATTTTCCCGATAATCACAATGTTGTAGGAATAGTGTGTGTGTGTGGGGGTGGTAAATACCAGAATATCAATAAGTTACAATAACGTGTTCTTGGAAAGGAGGGCCGCTTGATGGTGGTTTCTCCTTGTGGTTATAAGATATTGGTGCTAACCTCCATCTATCCTGCCGACGATGTTCCCAAGGAATGGACGCCGATAGTACATTATTTTACTCGTGAGTGGGTAAAAAACGGCAATGAGGTAAGAGTAGTGAATTATGTATCGCGTTTTCCCACCTTTGCCTATTGGATTGCCCGACTATTAAAGGAAAGGCTCTCGTCAAAAGCAGGTTTCGTGATAGGTGACAAACCTTTGCCACAGCGCACCTACGACCTGGAAGGGGTGAGTGTATTTCGAGTTCCTTTAAGGAAAACCAAACCTCATGGAAGTTTTTCAAGCAAGGAGATACAGAAGGCGGTTCGTCTTACAAAAACTTATTGTGAAGAAAACGGCTTTACCCCGGATGTGATTGTTTCTCATTGGGCGAATCCATCGGTTCCGATAATGATCGAGTTGAAACGAGCCTATAATTGTCGTACTGCATATATCGCTCATGGTGGGGCTCATTTTGAAGTGTTTGGCAAGGAAGGGGATAGATGCCTCGAAGCCATAGACAAGATAGGATACAGGTCGGCATATATCAAACAAAGATTTGAAACGGAACCAAAGTACGTCAAACCCTCGTTCATGTGCTATTCTGGCATCCCATCGAAATATGTGGATGCAAATCATAAAAAGGTTTTCAAAGACATCCGTCGTTTCATTTATGTTGGTACTTTGATTGGCAGGAAATATCCGGCCGAGATTGTATCAGCACTAAAACGGTCGTTCGGAGAGGATGATTTCTCTATGACTTATATAGGCAAAGGGGAGGAGGCGGAAAAAATTAAACTGGTTGCCAACAATTTGAGCGTTAGTGATAAGGTTCATTTGTTGGGGCGTCAGGAGCGTGACGAGGTGGTGCGGCAAATGGATGAAAGCGATGTGTTTGTCATGATTTCGAGAAACGAGGCCTTTGGTTTGGTGTATTTGGAAGCCATGGCACGAGGGTGCATAACCATAGCCTCATGCCAGGAAGGCTTTGACGGTATCATCCAAGACGGGGTAAATGGTTTCCTTTGTGAAGCTGGAAACGCAGATGAATTAGCATCGATAATTATACGCCTCAGACAAATGCCGATAAATGAATTACAAAAGATTTCTGATGCCGCCGTAAAAACAGCTTGTGAATTGACGGATGATAAGGCCGCGGCATATTATTTGAGTCAGATTGTAGAATAAACAAGTATTATGAAGATTATCTTCCTCACAATGTCCACACTCACCGAGGTGGACACCCACGGCATCTATAGCGACCTCATGCGAAAATTCCGCGATGAGGGTCATCAATTGACTATTGTTTCACCATTGGAGCGTAAGAATGGAAAGCCAACAAGTATTGTTAACAAAGAAAGGGTTAAATATCTCAATGTCCGTACATTGAATCTAACCAAGACAAATGTTGTTGAAAAAGGTATTGGCCAGATATTAGTGGAAGGGCAATTCAAACGTGCTATCAGAAAATTTGCTAATCATGTTAAGTACGACATCATTCTCTATACTACCCCGCCTATAACCTTGATGGGTGTGGTTAAATATTTGAAAAAAGAGAATCCTGATGCTGTCTCATACCTGCTACTGAAAGATATTTTTCCGCAGAATGCTGTCGACATTGGTATGTTTGGCGAAAACAGCATATTCTATAAGTATTTTCGAAGGAAAGAGCAGGCTCTATACCGCCTGTCTGACTTTATAGGTTGCATGAGCCCGGCTAATGTGGAGTTTGTGCTTAAACACAATCATGAGATAGAGGAAAGCCGAGTAGAAGTTGCTCCCAATTCGATTGAATTATCGAACCCGGATTGCAAAGATAGCACGGATGATGTTCAAAGGAGAAAAGAAGAGGTTAGAAAAAAATATGGACTACCAATCGATAATCCGGTATTCATCTATGGCGGTAACCTCGGCAAGCCACAAGGAATCCCTTTTTTGGTTAAATGTCTTGATGCGAATAAAAACCGTAAGGATTGCCATTTTTTGGTGGTGGGTTCAGGAACGGAACAGCATCTGATTCAGACTTGGTATGACACCCAAAACCCCACCAACGTAACCGTTATGAAGGCTTTACCCAAGGCCGATTACGATGTGTTGGTTCAGTCCTGCGAGGTGGGGCTCATCTTTTTGGACCATCGCTTTACTATACCTAACTTCCCATCGCGTTTATTGAGTTATCTTGAATATCAAATGCCAATAATATGTGCCACCGACCCTAATTGCGATATGGGTCCAATGGCAGAGGTAAATGGATTCGGTTATTGGTGTGAGAGCAATTCGGTTGATGCTTTTACAAAGTGTATCGACAAAATTCTTAGTTCCAACATCAAGGAGATGGGGAAGAAAGGGTACAGATTCTTATGTGAAAACTATCGCGTTGAAAACACTTATGATGCGATAATGAAACATGTCAAATCATGAAGAAAGAAATTGGTAGCGAGTTTTGGACTGGTTGCAGTCCTTTAGGAACGCACGGGTGTGAATGGCCTCATACACAAGATTGGTTGGTGAGAGAAACTCTAAGTGGTCGTGTCGCATTGGAATTTATTGTTGAAAAGTTATCTCTGGAAGGTGTGTTTTCGGTGTATATGCCTTCCTACTGTTGCCACACCATGATTGAACCATTCTTAAAACATGACGTTAAGGTCTCGTTCTATGACGTAGTTCCAACAACATCGGGTTTGAAACGGCAATTCGACCCAAATCATGGTTGTGATGTGGTTTTCTTGTTTGATTACTTCGGCTTTGTGGATGCTGTAACGTTCGCTATTGCCAAGGAACAACATGCCAAAGGCAAACTAGTAATCTACGATGCCACACATGCTATTTATTCCCTTATCAATTGTGACGATTGTGACTATGTGTTTGGCAGCTACCGCAAGTGGATGGATGTGAACTGCGGTTTTGTGGCAGTCAAGGGCAATGCTGATATCGATTTCGGTGCTGACTGGCATCAGTATAATGCCTACACAGAGATGCGTACACGAATGTTTGACCTGAAGGCTCGCTATATGAATGACGAGGTTGTAGATAAGCAGCAGTTCCTCGCATGGATTAACGAGGCTGAGGAGATGCTTGAACAGGATTATCATCACACCTTGCCTGACCAACGTTCGCTTGATGTGTTACGGCAGACCGACTATTCCTTTTTGGTTCAGTCCCGAAGGCACAACGCCTCTATTTTGATGAAAGGCATTGCAGATTTAAAAGATGAACGTGTCCGCTGTCTTGTAGGCAAAATGGGCACTTACGATACGCCTTTGTTTGTGCCGATATATGTTCAGGCAGAACATCGTGATGAGTTGCGCCACTATTTGATTAAGCACAATATCTATTGTCCAGTGCATTGGCCATTGTGTTATTTGCATCACATCAGCAATGCTGCAAACGAAGTGTATCAAGGTGAGCTTTCCTTACTGTGTGACCAGCGATACGACCATTTTGATATGTATAGGATTGTGGAAACCATCAAAGAGTATTTGGAAAAATGATAGATTCATACATATTTTAATTATAGACTACGCCAAAGTATATGAAAACATTGACAACGACATTTACTCAAAAGACAAAGAAGAAAGGAGGGACTGTATGATAAAAGCGTTTTCTCTCCAACAGTCTGTGAAATGGGATGAAGTCGTTAAAACGTTTGCCGACTACGATGTTTATTATCTCAGTGGCTATGTGAAGTCATTCCATATACATGGCGATGGCACCCCGTATCTTTTGTATTATGAAGAGAATGGGTTGCGGGCTATGTATGTGTATATGAGACGTACAACAGTCATTGAGGGCGTGTATGATTCCATAACTCCTTACGGTTACGGTGGTGTGTTGTTTGAGGGTGACACTTCGGAGGCCAATCAACAAGCCTTTTGGCAAGCCTATTTGGATGAGATGGCCAAAGAATATATTGTGGACAATTTTGTACGCTACCATCCCGTGTTGAAGAATGCCGTACTGATGAAATCTATCTCAAATGTAATAGACCTTGGTAAGACTATTGCCATGGACTTGTCTTCGCCTGGACTAATTTGGGAGAATATCCACAGCAAAAACCGCAATATGATCCGCAAGGCGGAAAAAAACGACATCGTTATTGAGCATGGACAAGGCATGGATTTGTTTGACAAGTTCATCAAAATATACAACGCCACCATGGACAAGGATAATGCAGAGGAGTATTATTATTTCAAACGTCCATTTTACGAGTCCATCCATAACGACTTGCGCAATAACTATGAGATTTTCTACGCCAGGTTGGAGGATAAGATCATAGCTATGTCCATAATTATCTTCGCCAACGGCAGGATGAACTACCATCTCAGTGGCTCCGACTTTGAATACCGCAACCTTGCCCCATCAAACTTGTTACTCTACAAAGCTGCCCTTTGGGGTTGCGAACAGGGGTTCAAAACTTTTCACCTCGGTGGAGGTGTAGGTAGTGGTGAAGATAACCTTTATAAGTTCAAAGCCGCTTTCAACAAGATTTCCAACTATCAATTCTCCATTGGAAAACAGGTCTTCGATCAGGAGAAGTACGATGAATTGGTTCGAATTCGCAGGGAGTCAGACCCGAATTTTGATGAGACGTCGCATTATTTTCCACTTTATCGGTCATAAACAACAATAAAGAAAATGTATAAACACTTTTTCAAACGAGTCTTTGATTTGTTTTTCTCATTGGCGGCGATAATATGCCTTTCGCCAATTTTTTTCGTGGTGACCATTTGGCTGCATTTTGCCAACAAGGGAGCTGGAGCTTTCTTTACTCAAGACCGCCCTGGTAGGGATGGTAAAATATTCCGTGTCATCAAATTTAAGACAATGACTGATGAGCGGGATGACAATGGTGAACTTTTGCCTGATGCACAGCGACTAACAAAGGTGGGCAGAATAGTACGTAGTTTGTCCATGGATGAACTACCTCAGCTCATAAATGTTTTCAAAGGCGATATGGCTTTAATTGGTCCTCGTCCACTTTTACCTGAATATTTATGGGTGTTTGACGATTTTCAGAAACGTAGAATGGAGGTTAGGCCAGGCATTACGGGTTGGGCTCAGGTCCATGGCAGAAATCACTGTAAATTAAGTAAAAAGTTTGAATTGGATGTTTGGTATGTTGACCACCTTTCATTCTGGGTCGATTTAAAAATCATTTTATTAACTATTAAAAATGTTTTGATGAGGGAGGATATTGGAGAAGGTGGATCAGACATGGTGGATATTGATGATTTGGGGATGGAAGAACGTATTCAAGCATATATGCAAGAACATAAAATCTCTAATTAAAAATGTTAAAAATGGAAAATCAAGAACTTAAAGGTAAAAGACTGCTCCTTCTTGGGGGATTTAATCAGGCTTGCGATATTATCAGACGTGCGCAAGAAATGGGTGTATATGTTGTGGTAGCCGACTACAATCCCGATCTTCCAGGTAATGGTTTGGCTGATAAATATACTACTGTTAGTGCAACCGATGTAGATGCATTAGTGAAACTTGCAAAGGAAGAACACGTTGATGGTGTGACCACTGGTTTTGTTGACATTCTATTGCAGCCATGTTATGACGTTTGTAAACAATTGGGGCTGCCATATTACGCAACACCCAAAATGATTGAAATGTCAACCAACAAGGTGGCGTTTAAGGAAACCTGCAAAAAATATGGTGTACCTGTCCCTGAAACCTATCTTGTTGGAGAGAAAATAACAGACGAGGTTTATGCCCGGATTCAATACCCAGTCTTTGTGAAACCACTTGATGCTTCGGGTTCAAGAGGAGCAGGCGTATGCTATAATAGGAAAGAGTTAGATGAACGTTTTGCAGATGCCTTGAGTTATTCTGTGTCGGGAAATGCAATAATCGAAGACTATATCACAGGAAGAGACTTCCTGCTCGACTATATGGCGGTTGATGGAGAATATCGCCTATTGTCTATGTTCGACCGATATATGTCACCAGACCGAGGCAGTGCAGTCAACTTCTCAAATATTGCTATTGCTCCTTCGCACAATCTTGATTTCTATATGAAGAACATAAACGAAAAAGTCACTCACATGTTCCATGACCTTGGGTTCACTGATGGTTTGATGTTTTTGCAAGGGTATTGTGATGGCAATAAATTGACATTCTTTGAAATGGGTTGCCGTTTAGGAGGTTCTTATTTCAATCACCAACGTTATCTTTTTGGCGACGACGCTATGAGAATGGTTATCCGTTATGCTCTTACAGGAAAGATGGTGAGCGACATTAGCCAATATCCTGTTGATATGGCAAAGTATAACGGTCATTATGCAGCTGACATTAATTTTCTGCTTAAAGGGAAGGAAGGTAAAGTAGGAAAAATAATTGGCATGGATGAGATAAGAAGCCTTCCTTATTGTGTAGAGACTATTGAATACGTTGGTGAAGGGTATGAATGGAAAGAAGACAGAACCATTGACAGAGCAATTTTTACTGCTGAAATTGTAGCAGAAAACAAGGATCAACTTGTTGCCGAAGCAGATGAGGTACATGCGTTATATGATGCATTTGATAATGAAGGCAACTCTCTTTTAATGGAGAAATTAAATCCACAAGAATTGTATAAAAATTAATATTGTATTTGCTTGTGTGTTATATACTCTTTTATATAATTCAATCAGCCTTTCATAATAATCACAATGAGTAAAATTAGTTTTGTTTTAGGTAAATTGTTTTTGCATGTGCCTTTGATTAAATATAAGCAGTTTGTTTATAATTTGCTGGGGGTGAGATTTTGCCCCACAAATAATTCATTAAAGATCAATTGTTTTGTTGGTAACCCGACTGTTGTTGGTAGTTACAGCAATATCTTGATGCATGACGATACCTCGATAGAAAGAGGAAGTTTCATTGTGGCTAACGACCGCGTGGAGATTGGGACAGGGGCGGCTATTGCATATGGTGTCACCATCTTAACTAGTGCCGACCCTCGTACAAAACTTCGCAAGCTCTATCCAAAGATGACTGCGCCTGTTAAAATAGGCGAGTATTGTTGGATAGGGGCGCGAAGCACCATATTGCCAGGGGTGACCATTGGAGAGGGATCTGTGGTGGCGGCTGGAAGTGTTGTGACAAAAGATGTGCCGCCGCATACTATGGTGGCTGGTGTACCAGCTGTAATTAAAAAGCAAATAACATATCCTAAAGAATAATATTATGAACTGTCATTTGTTTGTTTTAATCCATAATGAGCGACCGTATAAGCGTTACTATGGGCAGCCTCTTCCTAAAGACAATGGATTGCGGAGATTATTGCATGAGCTTAAACTGAAGAAAGAATTAATTTGCGACACAATAAGGTTTCCGTTTGATAATAAGTATAATACCCAGCAGTTCCCCGGAGAACGTAAGACCAACACAAGAATTTTTTGGGAGAATATTTGCTGGGCCTTCAAATACAAAGAAGTGTGTAAGTATTATTTCTTATATGGTCTGGATTTGAAAGATCGTAAACCAAAAGATTATGTGGCATACACCGAGTTCCGTGTATTGAGGAATATATTGAATTTCCGTCAGCGAGAAAATCTCCAAACTCTTTATACATTCAATTACCTTGCTTTGGCTCGTGACAAATTTGTGTTCTACCAATACTGCAAAAGCCTTGGAATGCCTTATCCCCAAACAATAGGTTTGGTGTCAAAAGGACAGGTGAGTTGGTATGATGGTGAAAAAATGGTGTTTTCTCCAATGGAAAGTATTCTTGAAAAGTCGTTTGATGCTTTTTGCAAGGAGGTTAATGGTGAAAGTGGGAATGGGGCGTTTAATCTTAGGGTAGAAGATGGTAAACTGTATGATAGAGATGATGAAATATCATTGGATGAATTAAGAAGAAGAATAGGAAGTGCTACCTTCATCATTCAAGAGAGGTTGAAAAACCATCCTGTTATAGACGCAGTTTACGATAAATCGTTAAATACCATCAAACTTATTACCATGTTGAACAATGATGGTACGGTTGATTTCTTCGATTCCGTAATGCGTTTTGGCGCAGGCGGTAATTTCGTGGATAATGCATCGAGAGGCGGGGTTTTTGTTGGTATTGAAGAGGATGGGACACTTCAGGAGATTGGCTACCACGAGCCTGGAATCAAGAAGAATCTTGTGGTTCCTGGAATTCATCCTGACACGGGTGTGAAGTTTGGCGGAATGACAATTCCATACTGGGATGAATTGTTGGCTACGGCGAAAGAGTTTCATAAATTCTTCTATGGAATACCGTCCATTGGTTGGGATGTCGCCATAACACCGAATGGTTTTGTGTTTACAGAGACAGGTGAAGATTGGGAAATACCTGTTTATCAAGTTACACATGGCGGTTTGCATGATAAATTTTATAAATATCATGGGAAAGCTCTAAATGTGAAATTAAGGCATTATTAAGTCTTTTTTTCTCTTTTTTTCGACAATTGATATTAATTTTTAAGTTATGAATAAACAATTAGTAGTATGCGGTGGCGGCAGTAGTTCGCACACCTTGATTCCTTTTCTGAAGGATTCAATCTTCGATGTGAGTGTTTACACTTCCCGCCCAGAAAAATGGGCCAAAACCATTCAGTTGGAATGGCACGACCCGTCAGGTAAAGTGATGGGAACGTATTCTGGTGACATCAAGAAAGCTTCGAGTGATCCGAAAGAGTTGTTTCCCGAAGCCGACTATGTGGTGTTTACCATGCCGGTACACAAATACCGTGTGTGCCTACATGAGATAGCACCCTATCTGAACAAGGAAAAGACCGTGTTCATCGGAACAGTTTATGGTCAAGGAGGTTGGAACTGGATGGTTGACGAAATCAAACAGCAGTATGGCTTGACCAATATTGTTACCTTTGCATTTGGTCTTATTCCATGGATTTGTCGTCTAATTAAATATGGTGAAATCGGTGTGACATACGGGTGCAAGGCTGCCAACTATGCGGCTTGTTATCCGAAGCATTACTTCAAGCAGATTGACGAAGAATTGCTGGAACAAATCTGTTACCGTTGGTTCGGCAAAGGAAAGGTAGAACAAGCAGAGAATTTCCTTTCGCTTTCGCTCTCTGTGGACAACCAAATTATCCATACCTCTCGTTGCTTAGGCCTCTACAAGGTGTATGGCCGCACATGGAAAACCAAAGAGGAGGTGCCGTGGTTCTATCGCGACTATGACGATGTTTCGGCAGATCTGTTGGCTTCGTTGGACGATGACTACACCAAGATTCGCCAAGCTATTATCAAGATGCATCCCGAAAAAGATTACAGCTATATGCTTGATTATCTTGCATTGGAACGTTTTTCCTACCAGTCGCATAATACGGATGTAAAGGAGTCGTTTGTCACTTCACAGACGTTGGTGTCAATCCAGACACCTGTGGTGCAGAACGCGGAAGGGACATGGGAGGTTGACCGCAACCACCGTTTCTTCCTCGATGACATTTACTACGGCAACTGCATTGCCAAGTGGATGGCAGAAAAACTGAATATAGAAACTCCGACCATTGATGAAATCCTGCACTGGGCACAGTTGGTGCGTGGAGAGAAAATCATCGACGACAACAACCGTTTGATTCTTGACAGCCCCGACCTCACCAAACCATTGAAATGTGGTGTTCCAAGTGTTTATGGTTTCAAGACAATAGAGGATTGTATCGATTAATAAACTATGGACAGGCATAACGATCCTATTAAGAAGTCCGACACCTTGGTGTTAATCTTGGTTGGTAGTAATTGTGATAATAGTAATTGTCGCATCGGTGTTTTTCCTGTAATAAAATTTCTTAATTAAAATGAACAATCGCACAGCTATTGAAACTGTTATCGCTTTTCGTCAATGTTTATGGCGTTCAAAAAGAATACAGAATTTCATGAACAACGACCTGAAAAAGCTCAATTTGCCAACTCTAACCCACGAGCAGAAACAACAAGTACAAAATGTTTGGAAAGGCATTAGGGTTGACTACAGATGGTTTGCGTTCTTTAACCTGTTTAATGAGGAGGGACGTGAATGGACGCCCCTTTATATGCCGAGCAACCTTTATTATAGCCTTGTTGACATGCACTATACGGACTATAAAAAGTGTCGTACTATTGAAGATAAGAATCTCAATTCACTTTTTTTCTATGATGTCAAACAGCCCAAGACTATTGCACGTATGACAGATGGAGTCCTGCTGGATGGTGATTTTAGGCGTATGACACAAGAAGAAATGCGTAAGCGGTTTTCTGCAGATGCGAGTTATATCATCAAACCATCTATAGAAAGCGGTGGGGGCAAGAGCATACAAGTTTATAAAGGTGATGATAAAGATGAATTTGAATCGTTTATTGGTGAGATTACAACCTATAGAAACTGTGTGGTACAGGATTTCGCCAGTCAGCATGAACAGCTTGCGTCCCTTCATCCCTCATCGTTAAATACAATCCGTATTATGACGTTTTTCCACAATGGCAAAGTGAAAGCCATTTCGACTATCATAAGAATGGGGGCAGGAGGAGGTAAAATCGATAATGCCAGTGCTGGTGGTATATTTGTAGGTGTGGACAATTCGGGCAAGTTAAAAAACATAGCTTACAATGATAATGGCGATGTGTTCAAACAACACCCTACGACAGGAGAACACTACGAAAACCATCATGTGCCTGGTTTTGATAATCTAATAAACCTTGCTGAGAATCTTCATAACAGATTTCTCAACTTTACGAAACTTATTTCTTGGGATTTCGCCATTGATGCAGAAGGAGATCCAATTCTGATTGAGATGAATGCTACACACGGAGGCATTTCATTTCATCAGATGTGCAACGGTCCGCTGTTTGGAGATCTGACGCAAGAAATAATTGCAGAAGTGTTCAATACGAGGAACAAATTGTTGAGTAAGGTTTTATAGGTCATTTAGATTGAAACGAAAGCTGGTGTACAAACTTGTTATAGCAGTTGAGTTCCTTCGTGTGATAGTTGCCGTTATACTTGGACACTATCCTATCGAACTTGTATCTCGGTATGAAGCCGACTATCTGAGATAGTGCCTTTCTTCCTAAATGCATAGCCTTGGTGTTAAGGTTTCAAAGTCACTTAATCATTACAAATCAAAAAAAGAATACTTATATAATACTATACCACAATAAGTTACAAACAAGTTTTAAAAATTAACACATTGTCTCTAAAGAAACAATTAAATAATATGGGTTTTATAAATGATATACTTACACCAATCCTCAGCTCAATAGAACAATTCCCAACCCACAATGCCTTCTGCATCAACGAGGTGCACTACACCTACGCCCAATTTGGGCAGTGTGTGTCGAAAGTGAGAAGTCAGTTGACCAAGACCAACTACAGCAACACCAAGGTTGGCTTGGTCATCAATGATGACTTGGAAACCTACGCTTCCATCATCGCTTTGTGGCTGGAGGGAGATTGCTATGTGCCGCTGCATCCGGGCTGGCCGTTGGAGCGTTGTATGGATATCTGCGAGCAGGTGGAGCTTGATTTGATCCTTGATTCTTCTGATCAGACTCGATATGAAGGAGTGCAGGTTATCAACACTGTAGCTTTGCAATACGAGCAGGAGTGCTTGACACCCAAAGAAGGTGTATCGGACGAGGAATTGGCTTATATATTGTTCACTTCGGGGAGCACGGGCAAGCCCAAGGGCGTGATGATGATGCGCAAGAATGTTGCGGCCTTTATGAATTCGTTCTGGCAGACGGGCATCAAAATCACTGAGGAAGACCGTTGCTTGCAGTGCTTCGACTTGACGTTTGATGTGTCGGTGCAGGGCTACTTGGTGCCGCTCACCAAGGGTGCTTGCTGCTACACGGTGCCTCACGGCCAAATCAAGTATATCTATGCCAGCAGCCTTATCGAAGACCATCAGTTGACTTTTGGTGCTATGGCTCCTTCGATGCTGAGGTATTTGAAGCCTTACTTTGAGGAGATTGATGCCACCAGCCTCAAGTCGTGCATCCTCACTGCCGAGGCTTGTCCACTGAACCTGATGGAAGATTGGTATAAGTGTGCTACAAATGTGGAATTGTACGACTTCTATGGCCCGACAGAATGCACCGTCTATTGCACCTATTACAAATTAACCAAAGGTGGCCATAACAAAACGCTCAACGGTATTATCTCCATTGGCAAGCCTTTGGCCAATTGTGTGGGGATGATTTTGGACGAAAAGGGTAACGAATGTGCCGTAGGCGAGAAAGGTGAGCTTTGCATTGCTGGCGACCAGGTGACCAAAGGCTACTGGAAAAACGAGGAGAAAAACGCCAGTTCGTTCTTCTACAAAGAGGTTGATGGCAAGAACCTACGTTTCTATCATACGGGCGACCTCTGCTTTAAGGACGAGGATGGTGACATCATGTATTCAGGCCGCTTGGATCATCAGGCCAAGATACAGGGATTCCGTGTGGAAATGGGAGAGATTGAATGGCACGCTCGCGAGTTCCTTGGCGATACCAATGTGGTTTGCATGGCGTTTGAAAACAAGGATGCGCTCACAGAGATAGCCATGTTTATAGAGAAAGAGGAGTTCAACCCCGACGAGATGATTGCTTACATGCGCACCAAGATGCCATCTTATATGATCCCGACGCGTTTATTCTATGTGCCGGTATTCCCGTTGAATGCCAACGACAAGACCGACAAGGTGAAACTTAAAGCAATGATTCAATAAAAACATACCAATATGAAACATTTAAAATCAGTAAACCATATCGGTTATGCCGTGCGTGATATTCAAAAAACGGCACAGTTTTATCTTGATGCTGGATGGCAACTGTCTGAAATCTATGAGGAAGAGGTTCAACATGCCAAGATTGCATTTCTAACTAAGGACGGCTTCCCAAAGATTGAACTTGTGGCTCCTTTGAAAGAGGGTGAGCAGTCGCCAGTCGATACGTACTTGCAAAAGATTGGCTGCTGTACTTATCATGTTTGTTATGATGTTGACGACATAGAACAAGCGGTGGAGGATTTGTTCGACGAGGGGTTCAAACCTTTGTTTGAACCTGTGGAGTCAGTAGCGATGGACAATCATCAGATTTGCTACTTGTACCATTTGCATGTTGGTCTTATTGAATTAGTAGATTAAAAAAGAAAGGAATAGTTATGACAATTGATGCAAGCAAATATAAAATTAGACCGGCCACGTTAGATGATGTTGACTTTCTTACCGAAACTGTTTTACAGGCCGAAAAGAGTTCGTCAGGTATGTGCGGTATGGCCAAATATTTTGAAATCACAGAGGATGAGTTACGTGGTTATATTAAACAGACTTTTGAAGAAGAGGTGGATGGTTGTGAATTGTCAATCGGAAGTTTCATTGTAATTGAGTACGATGGTGAAGTGGTAGCTGCTATGGGCGGATGGCTTGAAGGCAACAACGAGGATAATATGCCATCTTCCTTATTGAAGTCGAATCTATTGATGTACGTATTGCCTCGTAATAAAGTCTTGAAATCCAAAGAAAACGCTGAAATTATCAAGGATTTGAATGTGGAAAAAGAAATGGGCGCCTACCAACTGGAATACTCTTACATTTTACCAGAACACCGTGGACAGTTCTTGCTTCAAGATTTGACGGAGGCTCATATTGGAAGAGCAAAGAACCTTGGAGCAAAAAAAATCCAAGGCCATGCATTTGAAGCAAACAAAATCATTCTGCTTACAAACAAATCAATGGGATTTAAGATTACCAAAAAGTATGTCTCTAATCATCCAAGAATATTGGAGTTCTACCCATACAATACAATCGTACTGATGGAGAAGGAAATAAAATAGAGTAATCATTATGAAAGCATTTATCTTCCCAGGCCAAGGTTGCCAAAAAGAGGGCATGGGCAAAGACTTGTATGAACAGTTCCCGAAAGCCAAAGAACTCTTTGAACGTGCCAACGATTATCTTGGCCGTCGTATAACAGATGTGATGTTCAACGGCACAGAATTGGAGCTGATGCAGACCATCAATACACAGCCATCGGTTTTCTTGTATGAAGTTGTGCTGGCTATGTGTCAAAACGATGTTCGCCCTGATGCAGTGGCTGGTCATTCCTTGGGGGAATTTGCCGCGTTGGTGGTGAATGGATGTCTTAGTTTTGAAGATGGCTTGAACCTTGTGTTAAATAGGGCGATTATCGGACAGAAAGCATACGAAAACGCTCCCGTTAAGACAGGGATGGGTGCTGTTATCGGACTCAGTGATGATTATGTGGCCAAGCGCATTAAAGAGATATGGGATGAGACAGGCGAACCTATCTATTTTGCCAACTACAATGGCCCTGGTCAAGTGGTGATTTCAGGGAGCAAAAAAGGTGTTCGCACTGCATGTAAGGCATTCATGGAAGAGGGAGCAAAAAAGGCAGTGTCGTTGCCTATTGGTGGTAGTTTCCATACTCCTTTCATGGATACAGCACGTGAGGAATTGGGCGAAATCATCAAGAAAACCGAATTCCACACCCCATCAATCCCCGTCTATCAGTGTGTGGATGCCCTACCGCACACCGACCCCGAAGAAATCTGTGCCAACCTGATTCAGCACATCACTCATCCTGTTTTATGGACTTCAATGACCCACAACATGGCCAATGATGGTGTGACCGAGTTTTATGAGGTAGGCACAGACGACACGTTGGAAAAGATAGTGAGCCGTATGTACCCGGCGTTGCATTGCCAGTCGCTGCTTGATGTACCAAGCTATCAAAACAAAGTTAAGAATTATAGGACAATCAAATAAACGTTTAACATTTAAAATTTTAGTATTATGACACTGAATGAATTTGTAAAACTTTTCGCGGGCGAGTTTTCTCTCACTCCTGAAGAAACATTTGAGCCCTCCACCCGTTACCGTGAATTGGAAGAATGGGGTTCACTAACAGCATTGTCTGTTATTTCTGCCATTGATGACGAGATGGACGTTCAGATGACAGGGGCAGAATTGCGTTCGGTCAACACCATCGAGGAGTTGTATAACCTTGTTATGAGCAAATAATGGCATATTTATCAATAAACAATGTCAGGTATGCCGGGGTTGCGGTTTGTGTTCCTCAAAATGTGGAAGACAATCTCGATTACCCGTTTATTTCGCCCGAAGAGCGTCAGGTATATGTGGATTCTACTGGTGTGAGGTACCGTCATTGTACCACACCCGATGTTTGCACATCAGACCTTTGCTTCAAGGCTGCAGAAAAACTGATGGTTGATCTTGGTTGGGATAAGACGGAGATAGACGCTTTGGTGTTTGTCTCTGCCACCCCTGACTATAAGATGCCAGCCACTGCATGTGTTCTTCAAGAGCGGTTAGGACTCCTCAACACCTGTATGGCATTCGATATCTCACTTGGTTGCTCCGGGCTTGTCTATGGACTCTCAGTATTGTCAGGAATGATGGAGAAAGGGGATATTAAGAAGGCACTTCTGCTAGTAGGAAACACACAGTATAAGAACTCCAATCCCAAGGACAAGAGTGCTTACTTGATTTTGGGTGATGCAGGGACCGCCTCAGCGTTAGTGCATGACAAGCAAGCCGCTCCCATGTATTTCAGTTTACAGACTTTTGGCGATGGGAAAGATTCTCTGATTATCCCCGATGGTGGTTATCGCAATCCGATAACGCCAGAAAGTTTTGTAGAGAAAGCCGATGCCAATGGCAATATCAGAACAGCATTGCAGTTCAAAATGGATGGTGAGGCGGTGTTCCAGTTTGTCATGATGCGGGTTGTGGGATGCATCAAAGACTTTTTGGCACATTACGAAATTACCGATGACAAGGTTGACTTTTACATGCTGCACCATGCCAGCAAGATGAGTTGCAACAAGATTCACAAGAAACTCAAACTGGCGGATGATAAGGTACCGTATAACTTCTACGACTTCGGTAATTCGAGCAATGCCTGTGTTCCGCTGTTGATGGTGACAAATATAGCGGACTCCCTAAGAAATAAGGACAACAACCTTATCATTACTGGTTTTGGTACTGGTCTCTCTTTCGGGGCTGGTTATCTGAATTGCGACCACATCGTAGTATCCGAACTTCAATATCTTTAGAATTATGTATAATCCATTCTCCCTAGAAGGGAAAACCATATTGGTGACTGGTGCTTCATCTGGTATTGGTAAAGCTACAGCTATTGAGTGCTCCAAGGCTGGTGCTAAAGTATATCTAACAGCCAGAAATGAGGAGCGTTTGGCTCGGACGCTGACAGAAATGGAAAATGAAGGACATAGAATCATCAAGGCTGATATCACCTCTGTTGAAGATATTCAAAATCTTGTTGATTCAGTTGAGGTGTTAGATGGTGTTGCTCTTATCGCTGGCATTAATGACAAGATGATTGTCAAGAAGATTGATGAAGGCTTTATCACAAATATGATGTCAACAAACTTGACGGGACCGGCTCTGTTGATGAAATCTTTGCTGAAGGCAAAAAAAATCAACAAGCAGGCATCTATCGTGTTTATGTCTTCGGTTTCGGCCTTCTATCCATCTGTTTCCAATGCACTTTATGGAGCATCTAAAGCGGCGGTAAACCAATTTGCGAAGGTGTTGGCTCTAGAAGTTCTACCTATAAGAGCACGAGTAAATTGCATACAACCAGCATTTGTGGAAACTGAAATGATTCAAAAATACGGGGAAGACACACTGGAAGAGATAAGGAAGAATTATCCCTTAGGTCGGTTTGCCAAACCAGAAGAGATAGCACAAGCTGTGATTTACTATTTCTCAGAAGCTACTCAATTGATAACTGGTACTTCATTGGTGATAGATGGTGGATATACACTCAGGTAAATAAATATAGGTATGAAAAGGGACTATCGTTTTGATATTGCACGGGTAATATGTATGACATATATTGTTGCATTCTTACATTTGTATGGATATGTCTATAATGTTATTTCCGCTAATATTATCCCCTGTTGCCATATTCTTTGTGATTCCTGTTTAGGCCTTTTTACTTTTACATCGGGTTATCTTCTTGGTAAGAAATATCGTTTTGGACAAAGAGAAAACAAAATAAAAGACTTTTATATTAACAGGGTTATTAGAATAATACCATTGTTTCTTTTGGCTTCGCTTGTTTTATGGCTTATTGGTTTTAATGGGACAAGAGCTACTGTATATGGTATCCTTTGTTTGTCACCGTTTCTTACACCAAGACCGATGACCCTGTGGTATATTCCTGTAATTATCATCTGCTATCTGATAACACCAATTGTATGTAGGAAACAAATAAAATGGAGGGTTTGTAATTGTTTATTAATTGGTCTTTTAGTTGTATATGGAGAGGCGGTTCTGCCTATAGACGAAGGATTTGTATTTAATGTCTTATTTTATCTTTTGGGAATGGCTACGGCACCGTATTTCTCATGGTACTTTTCCTCAAAGAAAGGTTTTGTTGTGAAGTGTACTGTTGTGGTGTTATTTATTGTTGCCATGGTGTTATGTGCGTTTTTCCCAAAGCTTTATACGCAGTATTATTTGAATGTATCTTCGTCTTTAGGGGTTTTTGCCATGTTGTTTGTTTGTGATATACTGGCAAGAAAGATTTTCCATCAAGATATTGGAGAGGTAGAGTCTTATGGTGAAAACAAAACACAAGCCTTTTTGGAAAAACTTGTGAACAATATTAGCTATGCAAGTATGGCTTGCTATATGTTTCATCGTTTCTTCTTTTGGGCAGGTGAAAAGTTATGGAATCCTGATTTAATATGGTTGAAGTGGGTCTATATGGCTTGCCTGGTATTTCCATTCATGCTGATACTATCATACTATATTCAGAAAGGTTATGATATATTGGTTGATAGATTGAATAATAATAAACGTAATGTATAACAATTAAAATTAAGAGAAAATGGAAAGAAATGAAATTATTGAGAAGATTACATGGATCTTCAGAGAAGTGTTTGGCGACAAGAACATTGTCATCAACGACGAAATGACTGCCAACGATGTGGAAAACTGGGACTCCCTCACCCACATGCTGATGATTACCAAAGTGGAGGATGAACTTGGAATTAAGTTCAAACTGAAGGAGTTGAATCGTCTGAAAAAAGTGGGAGACCTTATTTCCATCGTTGAGAGCAAACTTCAGTAATATTATTTTTTAATCAAAACTTTAAAGCCCTACTATAATGGAGCTACATTCATTGCAATTTTTGGCGTTTTTTGCCATAGTCTTTGCACTCTACTACATCTTTAACAAGAAAAAGATGGTGCAAAATGTAATACTGCTTACGGCGAGCTATGTTTTTTATGCCATGGCTAGCATAAAAATCGTCCCAATCATTCTGTTGATGACGTTGTTCTTCTATTTCATGGGAATAGAGATAGATAAGTGGAACAACAAAGGGGATGAGGATAAGGCAGGACGTATTACGGTTTTTACCATTATAGTAGGGCTGTTACCGCTGTTCTATTTCAAGTATTTCAATTTTTTCTACGACTCGTTTGTGGATTTGTTTAACCTTATGGGCTTGCATTTCCATCATTCGGTGTTGAAGATTATCTTGCCTTTGGGTCTGTCTTTCTATACCTTCAGACTGATAAGTTATGCCATGGAAGTTAATCAGTGTTCTATTAATGCTGAAAAGAATCTACTGGTTTTTGCTACTTACGTGGCTTATTTTCCCTCGTTGATAGCCGGTCCTATCGATAGGCCCAATGATTTCATCCCGCAACTCCACACCAATCGTGATCCCAAATATGAAAACTTTGTGGAAGGATTGAAGCGGTTCCTTTGGGGCTGGTTTATGAAGATATGTGTGGCCGACAGAATGACGGCATATATTACGGCTACTGCCGTTGGTGTCGACAATGGTGCTACTATGTTTTTGGTTGCTTTGATGGGACCGTTTAGAATATATTGTGATTTTGCTGGATATTCACACATGGCCATTGGAGCAAGTCGCATGTTAGGAATGGTCTCGGCTGAAAACTTCAATCATCCTTTCTTTGCCCAAAACATATCCGACTATTGGCGCAGATGGCACATGTCGCTGACACAATGGGTGACCGATTATGTGTATACACCACTAAACTTCAAGTATAGGAAAAGAGGGAAAATGGGAATGATAATGGCTATTTATGTTAACCTATTTGTTATTAGTCTTTGGCATAAGGCAACATGGGGTTATCTTATGTTTGGTTTGTACCATGCAACTTTGTTTATTCCTATTATCGTAAGAAATGTTCAAGCAAAAGATTTAGAATTAAAGTGGATTAAAGGTTGGATTTTACATCCCATTAATGTTCTAAAAGCAGCAGGTGTCTATCTGTTGGTTACAATTGGTGGCATTTTTGCTCATGCAGAGACATTTGGCGATGTGGTTACGGGTTTTAAAAGTTGGTTCGCACCATGGGGAATGCCAAGTTTTTACGACAGTTTTAATATAGGCGTGTTTTTGTTTTGTGGTATTATTGTTATTATCAAAGATTATCTTGATGAAATGGGAGCCAAATATAGCATATTGAAATCTAATAAACCCATTTGGGTAGTGTTGGGCTTGATTGTGTTTGCTGTTCTTATTTTCTTTTTAAGAGGAGATGCGCCCCAAGAATTTGTGTATAAACAGTTTTAAAGAAGGATAGGAAATGAAAAAGTTCATATTTAAAGTATTTGTCCCAACGATTGTAATATTTATTTTCTTACTGGGATGTGCAGAACTATTTCTTCGTAGTGTACCCAACGATTTTAAAGCTAAGGCAGAATATATGGATAAACACGCATCGGAGATTAAAATTCTTGTTATCGGGTCTTCTGGCACAGCTATGGGGGTAAAGCCATCTTGTTTTGATTGGCAGCCATCCTACAGTTGTGCTTATGCAAACCAAGGTGCTTTGTATAACTATCTGATTTTAAGCAAATACATAGATGCAATGGATTCACTTCGTTATGTGATTATGGATGCGACCTATGCTGGCTTATGGAATGATGGTAAATATGCTCAGACGTATGTAAAAAAATACAGTATTTATTTTGGATTTGATGATTTCAAGGGCTTTAGTAATCGTTTTGAAATATCTGCTAATATCAAAGATATTTTCGAAAGACTGACTCACAAATCAGATAGAGCAGCTTTCCTTACATGTGATTCTGATGGTTTCCAAAGTCGTTATTTTGAAAACATCCCATACAATGACTCTATATGGAAAGCAAATGGAAAAACGCATTGTGAAATTGATCATACAAAAATATACCAGGAAAACGCTGAACAAGTTTGTGAAAGCAATACAATAATAACAAAGCAGATAATTGAACTTTGCAAAAAACGAAATGTGAATGTTTTGTTTATTTCCATGCCGTGTCACCCATATTATTTTGAGTATTATAATCCCATACAGAAAAGGATTGTGGACAGTACTTATTCTGCATTGTGTGATGAGTATGATAACGTAAAATGGTTAGATTACACTACAATGTTTTTTGGTACAGATGAAATGTTGAATGTTAATCATTTGAACACAAAAGGTGCAATTCGATTTACAAAAATGATAAATGACTCGATATTAGGTTGGAATAACTAATTATAATGTACCCCAGAATTGAGAGCATGAGTTAAGGTGAAAAACAGTAGTTTTGCGGGGAATAAAAACTTTAGGGAAAATGACAACAAAACGAAGGAAATTCACGAACAAA
>CAMVCZ010000005.1 GCA_947166105.1 uncultured Bacteroidales bacterium | reverse complement strand
TCTGCCACGAGGACATCGACATCAACAACCCGCGAAAGCACGACACCTCGTCGGGATTCCTGCCTGAGGAGCGACAATGGATGACCGACTTCCTCAGCGACGGCTACATCGACAGTTTCCGTCATTTGGTGAAGGAGCCTAACCGATACAGTTGGTGGAGTTTCCGTGCCGGTGCCCGCGCCAAAAACCTCGGCTGGCGCATCGACTACCATGTTGTGACTGACAACCTCGCCGACCGCATCGCCCAAGTGGACATTCTGCCGCAAGTGATGCACTCCGACCACTGCCCTATCGTGCTCGATTTGAAATGATTTTCGCGAAAAGGTTGGCGTTTCAGAAAAAATCCGTACCTTTGCAGGCGGATTTTTCATCCGATGGCCTCATAGTTCAAGGGATAGAACGGAAGTTTCCTAAACTTTAAATCTAGGTTCGAGTCCTAGTGGGGCTACAAGAAACGAGTTTTGCCCTCAAATTGTTTGGGGGCATAATTATTATGGTGATTTTGTTCAACAAGCCTTTTGGCGTGCTCAGCCAATTCACTCCCGAAGCCGGACATCGGGCGTTGGATGAATTCGGATTCCCTCCCAATGTGTATGCAGCAGGCCGCCTCGACCACGACAGCGAGGGTGCCTTGCTCCTCACCGACGATGGCAAACTCATCAAAAAACTGTTGGATCCGAAATTCGAGCATCCGCGTACTTATTTGGCCCAAGTGGACGGACAAATCACACAAGAAGCTGTGAATCAATTGAAAAAAGGCGTGACCATCAAAGGCTATCGTACCAAACCCTGCCAAGCGGAAATCGTTGCCCCGCCCAAAAACCTTTGGGAGCGCATCCCTCCTATCCGCTACCGAGCCAACATCCCCACAAGTTGGGTGCGCCTCACCCTCATCGAAGGCAAGAACCGCCAAGTGCGCCATAGCACCGCTGCCGTGGGCTTTCCCACATTGCGGCTGATTCGGGTTCAGATTGGGAATATTTCGTTAGGTGATTTACAACCTGGGGAATGGCGGGTGGTTAATGAAAAGGTGATATAAAGCCGTTCTCGTTCAGGGATGTTGTATTGTTTGGAGAAATTTTTGGCAGGGCAACAATAGCAAAACCCATATTACCAAGGCCTATCTGGATCGTGTTCGTCGGCATCATCGCCATAAGTCCTGATGAGCTCCGCGTATTTATGGTTACCCGCCTTGTCATACCATTCAGCGGCTTTGATCAAGTCTTTTTTCACCCCAAGTCCTTCCCTATAGCATTGGGCAAGCTGCTTCGCTGGATGGTCCCAATCCCAGACTTTTTTGTCAGGATGCGCCGCAGCCAGTTCATACCATTTGACGGCTTCCACGTAGTCCTGCTTGACACCATCACCTTCAAAAAAACAATCAGCAACTAAAAGTTGTCCGTACCAATTGCCTTGCTTGGCCGCCCTCATGTACCAGCAGAACGCCGCCCTCGGGTTACGTTTGACCAAGTCACCTTCTCGATAATAGTTCCCCATGTTGATTTGTTGGTCAGTATGGCCCATCTCCGCCAGTTTGCGCCGCAGTGTGAAAGCCTTCTGTTCGTCAGGTTCTATGCCCCAACCGAAATCGTAACACTCAGCCATCCAAAACATGGCATTTTCATCGCCTTCCTCACAGGCAGGCAACAAAAGGTTTTGTATCCCTTCTTCCAGTTTGGCCATCAACTCGGGATTGCTTTCGAGATTATGGAATGGATCGTTCCAATGCTCCTGGCAAAAGTCCATAAAGGTGTCAAGCTCAGATTGATGGTTTGGTTTCATAACATCAATTCAGTTTTTTTGCTTTCCTAAACCATTTAGCCGCTTCTTTGTCATTCTGCTTCACACCCTTCCCGTCTTGATAAAATAACCCCAACCTATAACACGCAAGCCAATTACCATGATTTGCTGCCTTCCTATACCATTTTGCCGCCTCTTTATAGTCCTCCTTGCGATCAACACCATCAGCTGCAATTCGCATGAACGCCCTACATTCATTTTGTGCTGCTGCTTTTTTATACAATTCAATGCCCATTTCATAGTTCTGTTCCACGATGCAACCTTGATAATAATAGTCGCCAAGATTAACCTGTGCTGCCGAATAGCCTTGTTGGGCCGACAACGAGAACCATTTGAAGGCTTCTTTGCGGTCTTGAGCTACTCCTTCTCCATAATAATAATCCCAACCGCAACTATATTGCGCTGCGGCATGACCTTGTTGTGCGGCCTTCATATACCAATTGTGTGCCTCTTTTTTGTTTTCCTTTACGCAGTCGCCGTTGTAGTAAAGGTCACCAAGGCTGCACTGCGCATCAGGATTGCCAGTCTTTGCCGCTTGGGTGTACCAGACAACCACATTCCCAAAAGACTTTCTACTTACAAAATCGTCAATTCGACGCTCCCTTGGCATTTTAAGTAGCCATACAGGTGCATCGGCAACTCTCTCCGTAAACAGCTCTCCATCAATGAAATGGCTTTCATAATAAGCCTCTGCCATCCATTCTTGTGCCTGCACATTGCCTTTCTCTGCCGCCAACTTGAACCATTGGACACTTTCTTCCAAGTCTTGCCTGCCAAGTCCGACACCTTCATAGCCGCAATAGTAAGTCTCACCCAAGACGAACATGGCATGTTCATCGCCGTGGTCTGCGAGGTTTTTGAGGTAGCGAATCATGATCTCACAGTTGGCCAATGGATCCGTGTTATCTTGCACATGGAAATAGATTCTATAGGCTACCTCTTTTTGTGCCTTCAAATCGCCTTGTTCAGCTTGTTGCCACAACTGAGCAAAGGCATCACCTTCATTTAAATAGGCATAACGATTAGCCGCCGCCTCTTTTTGATTGTTGTTTGTTTGTTCCATAGTCTTCATGTATTTTGTAGTTCGTAATTTCTTTCCATCTCATCCGCCTTCGAGCGTAGACGGTCGATGATAGGACCTTCAAGACCATCGTAGCCGTTGGCTTTCGTCCAATGGTCGATGACTCTCTCTAAGGGGATGTCCCTCAGATAATGAGTTATGAGGTCCTCAGCCTGAGCTTCAGAGATATGGCGGCTATGCCTACCAATGCCATAGCCCACAAGGCCACATAATAAGTCTTCAACAAATTGTGACATACCGCAGTCCTCCTCAACCTTTAATGATATATACAACGAGAATAATGAAGATGACGATGCATACCACGGTGATGATGCCATAGATGCCTGCTCCAGCGAACAAGCCGCAAAGCAGTTCAAACAAGCCTTTGATGATGCTGCCAACAAGAGCAACGATGAAGGCAACGACAGCAATGACGACGAGCAAAAAGATAAAAAAGTTCTCCATAGTATTTAAGTGTTTGTGTTTTAGTGCGTTTATGAATTAAAGTATATCATACTATGTATAATATAGTGCGACCATATTTCCGTTCTTCTTTCCATTTTTTCGTTGTTTCGGCGGCAAAATAACAGAAAAGGTGTGCAATTAAAATACACAGGGTAAAAATTTTAAATATTCCGCCGGAATATTTTAATATTTAAGGTGCGAAAAATAATTGCACATGTTTTTACTTCCTTTGCGGCGTCGATAATTCACTAAAACAATGATTACTATGCCCAATTCACCAAAAAGACTCAGACCTGTTGTCAAAGACCCTTATCTGCTTCCATTGGAAACGGAACCGACCACCATCATCGAAGCCATGAGCCTCATCGTCGAAAATGCCCAAAACACCGGGCTTACACAAAATCTATACTTTTACTTGGAGAAGCCTATACACTATCTTTGCGAAAGGCTCCAAATCAACGAGGTGCAGGCCGTCTTGCTCTCCGTTGTAACCGAAATAGGCACCGACAGAGACTTCTCCCTCACCGACATCAGCCGTTTCTTCAACTGCACCAACCTAAAGGCCGTTTCGCTCGTCAAAGAATTGGAGGACTTGGCACAAAAGAAATTAGTTGAAGTTGAGAAGCCGTTCAGGTCAGATTGCAGCAGCTACCGACTTCCATGGGGAGCCGTGGTCGCCTACAGCAACAACCAAGTCTACATCCCAAAAGCCCAACGTTGTGAGGACTGCGAAGAACTACTACAGACGGTGGAATCCTACTCATTCCAACATGAGAACGGCTCGCTCACATGCCGCGAATTTCAAGACCGAATGCTCTCGCTCTTGCGCGACAATGCGCACCTCGACTTTGTCAAAACCCTCGAAAACTACCATCTCGAGACAAATGACACGGCTTTGGTTGTCTATGCTTGCGTGCTCTTGTGTTGTCAAGGCAATAGCACTTTCGTGGAATATGACTTCTGTCACATGGTGGACCGTCGTTATCTCCATAAGACATGGAAAGATTTTCAATCAGACAACCACAAACTTCTTGACTTGGGACTTGTCGAACCTGTTTGCGACAACGGCATAGAAGACCAAGACACCTTCACGCTGACACAAAAAGCCAAAGACGAACTGCTCGCAGGGGTCAAGCTGAAAGAAGACAAACGCATCAAAGGCATGAGAGGATTGATACAACCCACCAACATTGTTCCCAAAAACATGTTCTACAACGAAGCCGAGAAAGTCCAATTGAAGCGTTTGGAAGGGCTACTTATGCAAGACCGTTACCTTGAAATCTGCGCACGGCTGAAAGACAGCGGAATGCGCACGGGGTTTGCTTGCCTTTTCTATGGTGCACCTGGCACAGGCAAGACCGAAACCGTCATGCAACTGGCACGCGCCACCGGCCGAAGCATCTTTCAAGTCAATATGGCCAACATACGCGACAAATGGGTGGGCGAGAGCGAAAAGAACGTGAAGGCTATCTTCGGTCAGTATCAAAACGCAGTGCGTAACTCTTCAGTAGCTCCCATCCTACTGCTAAACGAAGCCGATGCCTTGTTGGGAGGCCGCTTCACGGAGGTCAACCGCTCGGTGGAAAGGATGGAAAACACCATGCAGAACATCATCCTCGAAGAGATGGAGAAACTCAACGGCATCCTTATTGCCACCACTAACCTGACATGCAACTTGGACGGTGCCTTCGAAAGGCGTTTCCTTTTCAAAATCGAGTTCCATGCACCAGAGGCTGAGGTTAGGAAAGACATCTGGCGCACCATGATTCCGCAACTCGACGACGACACTGCCATGCAACTCGCCTTGCGCTACAACCTCAGCGGCGGACAGATCGAGAATATCGCCCGCAAATGCAAGATCGAAAGCATCCTCAACGGAAAAGCTCACGAATTCGACATGCTCAAAACCTTCTGCGACGAGGAAAACCTGGTCAAAGAAAGATCGCGTGTGGCTGGTTTTAGAAACGCAAGTTGAAGCATGGCTTTAGGTGGAACTATGCAAGATTGCATAGTTCCACCTAATTTTATTATTTTTGCACTTTCATGTCCATAATCTAAAACTTACCACCATGTCAATACCCGTTGATCACAAATACCGCTGGCTTTTGAACCTGCTGATGGAAAATGACAGACTGACCTTCGAAGAAATTGCAGAAAAATGGTATAAATATTCAGAAGGCGAACGTCTAAACAAAAGGACATTCCATAATTGGAGAGACGGTATTGTTTTAACATTTGGCACCGTCATTGACTGTGATAAAAAAGGAGGATATCGCTACTATATTGATAAAGAATACCAAGAAGATATCAAAACTGATGACATCAACAGATGGTTACTCAAAACGATGGAAGTGAGCGACACAATTGTCAAACACAAACGGCTAAAAGACCGCATTTTGGTGGAAGAAGTCCCCTCGGGAAACGAAATGTTGGAAGCCATTCTGGATGCCATGGAAGACAACCATGTCGTTTCCTTCGAATACACCAAATATTTCGACAATCGCAAAGAAACCCCTGAGCCCTACGAGTTTTGTCCTTATTGCGTCAAGCAGTTTGAGCGGCGGTGGTATGTCGTTGGTTACTGCCTCACTCGAAACCAAATGCGTACCTTCTCCATCGACAAAATCCAAAAGCTGGAGAAATCGGAGAAGACTTTCGAGATTCCTGAAGACTTTGACAGCGAGGCTTATTTCAAACCCTTTTTTGGCATCATCACCGGAATAGATGACAAAAGGATGGGGAAAATCAATCTTGAGCACATAGAAATCAAGGTCGAGAATGACCGGGCAAAGTACTTCCGTTCGCTACCACTGCACCACACCCAGCAGGAGAAAGAGCGCACCAAGGACTTCACCATCTTCACCTACGACCTCTACCCCACCAACGACTTCTACCAAGCCTTGCTGCACGAGGCCGAACACATTGAAGTGCTTGCGCCTGCCAATGTCAGAAAAACTATGAAGGAGAAGATTCGGGCGATGGCGGAGAGGTATAAAATTTAATTATATTTCAACTATTTGAAAGTTTTTATATCGTTGATTTATTTCATCTTTTAATCTGGTAAAATTACCGTTAGCATTTCCTTTCCACTGCTTTGTAATGTAAAAGCCCGACAAAGAAGAGTATTCGCCCTTTTCATTAGACCATGCAACTTTGCCTGGATTACTTGATACAAAAATCCAACCACTATTTATATAGTTCTGGATTTCCTGATTGATTGTACCTATAGTATTTCCTTGGCCTTGTAAAAACTTCACAAACTCTTCAACTACCTCATACATGGAATAAGAACCTTTACCATTGATAGTATAATTCCTACGTCTGACCCGTCTGACATTTCCTTGTTTGACAGTTATAGGTATTGTTGTTCCATGATGTAGTGCTTTGTACAATGCCACCAAGCATTCTTTCTCTTTCTTCTCAGGATAAATTCCCATCTTCCAATAATCCAGATATGCGACAACATCGAGGTCTGTTTCCGCTAAACCGTTTTTGGCATTTTGATAATCATCCAACCAATTGATGCCATTTGGATTATTGAAAATACAATGCCCAAAACCATAATGGACAAGACCTATAGTATTTTGTTTGTTTTTGACTTCTTTTTGTGCAAAGTCAAGTAAGTTTGCGTCACCAAATGCTTTAAAGAAACACAACATACCATACTCAACAATTGGTTCTTCTATTTCGGGCAAAGTAATACCACCACCATCAAGATAAGCGTGCATCATTTCGTGAACGTACACAATCGCAAGTGAATTAACACTATTAATAGAGTTTTTATACAATACTACTTTTTTTGATGATGATATATACTCACCTAAAATTTCATAACAACCACCAACAATATAGTTGCCGTTCGTTCCCTGTTTAGCATTTTTATAAACATAATAAATATCACTTAAATGAGCCCGTTCCACTTCCAACTCACCAAGTTGTCTACCAAGTCTGTCCTTCTCTAAACCTTGTGCTTCTTCAAACTCTTGCATTTTTTGATCAATAAGCTTGCTTATTTCATCAATTCTATTTTTCAATCTGTTGATTTCAGCATCTCTTTGGGAAGGAGTGATTTCATAAGAAAATTTACGTGTTTTTTGCTCGTCTGATAACTCAACCGTAATTTTCGAATGCAAATCCGCCAAATTTGCATGTCCAGTTAATGGGTAGTTGAATTTATCAATTGATTCGAGCAATTGTTCTTCTGTTGCTGTTAATCTAATTCCAAAAGGACTTGTGTAATTGAATGACATAGTTTTTTGATTTTATTTTCTTACTTATTTATTATACCTCAACTATTTGAAAATCTGTAAAATTCTTATTGATTTCATTCATCAGTTTTGTAAAGTTACCTTTCTCTTTGCCCTTCATCTCCTTGGTGCTGTAATAATCTTTGTCTTGATAGTTGAATTTGTTTGTGTGATTGCTAAAAGAGCCATCTTTTTTTTGTAACTGGTAGCGAAATACTTTTGTTTTATCATCTGAAAAGAAACAGATGCTCGAATTTGTATAATCTTTTGCTAATTCATTCACGTCATCAATGGTGTCGCCTTTTCCCATTCTATAAATGGCAAATTTTCCCATTACGTCATACATGGAATAATTACCTGTGCCATTGATAGTATAATGGCGACGAGGACTACCATTTCCTCCTCGGCCTGTTGAATTCATCGGAATAGTTTTGAGCTTATAAGTAATACCATTAAGAACAGAAACATTTGGTTCATACTTATCAATCTCTTGTTTGGTAAGTCCCAATTTTGTCAATTTGTTTTCAACATCATACTTTGTCCAACAAATTGCTTTAAACAATTCTTTTATTCTCTGAATAAAATCATGAGGCGTCCTATCATCTTTATCTAAGACATCATTGTAATAGGCAGGGACTAACACGATATTCCATAGACTCGAAAACAATATAGGATTATATGCTTCTCCCCAAATATGACTGATTTTCCCAAATGTTATGCTACTATCAATTCCTTGACTAATGCTTTCTCCTGTAAGTTTAGTAATAAGGCTACGCACTTTGGCATTACCATCATTATCGAGCACGACTTCGAGATCTGAAATATTTTGATAAATTGATTTCCAATAGTTTTGATTTCCTTTTTTATATACAATTTCTTTCTTTGTTGAACTTCTCATAGGGATTGCTTTACCTTTTTGTATTTTATCCAACATTTCATTGAATGCCGCATCAACAACATCTTCATCAAAAAACAAAGCATGTTCAATCATATACTGCTCGGGGTCAGCACCTGTTAGTCTTATTAAATCCAATAATTCATCAAGAAAATCTATTTTTTTCATAGTATTTAAATTATTAAATCTCGTCAACTCTATTTGCTTTTCGGCTTCCGCTTTTTATGATTGCAAAAATAATGATAGTTCAAATACATTCAGTCGCTAAATACAACTTTTTTCAACTTTTCCAAAACTTTCACCATTGCCCATGTGTCAAGTTCACAATAACGGAGCAAGGCTTCTCGTGCAGATTGGGCATCTTTTAGATTCATATCCTTGATTTTCGGGAAGATAGACATAGAATCGTTACAGGTCATTTATATCACATTTTATTCGGACGCAATAATAGGATACCTAACTGACGTAAAATGTCAGTAAATAAAAAACTCCCAGGGTTTTCTGGGAGTTTTTTATTCGACTGAATATCAATTTTTAATACTCATCCTCATGGAAGAAAAAGTCGTCCTTGGTGGGATAGTCTGGCCAAAGGTCTTCGATGCGTTCGTATATCTCACCTTCGTCTTCGATTTCCTGAAGGTTCTCAATGATTTCTTCCTGTGCGCCCGTGCGCAAGGCCCAGTCTAACAATTCATCGCGAGTGGCTGGCCACGGTGCGTCTTCCAATTTTGAGGCTAATTCAAGTGTCCAATACATAGTCTTTTTCGTTATCGATTTAACTTCGTTGATGGTTCAATTTGAGGGCGCAAAAATACAAGTTCTTTTTTAACTAACAAGGGCTTTTTTAATAAAAATAATAAATTTTTATTTCGTTGATTCCCAACTTGTTTCGTTGGATTTTTCTAAAAAGCCGAAAAATCTTGCCAAAACGAAGAAATAATCCGACAGGCGATTGAGATATTTCAAGTCGATAGTATCTATTGGGTGTTGCGAGGCCAAACGCCAACCTTGACGCTCGGCGCGACGGCACACCGTGCGGCACACATGGGCGTGACTTGCCTTCAAGTTTCCTCCCGGAATGACGAACGATTTCAACTCGGGAAGTTGTTCGTTCATCACATCGATTTCATGCTCCAAGAAAGCCACATCATCGGCGGTCAAAACGGGAATCATCTTTTTCACCTCGGAGTTTTCGTCCAAGGCGAAATGCGACTCGATGGTGAACAACTTGTTCTGCACCGTGTCCAAAACGGTTTTCATTTCGGCTGTGATGCCCTCTTGGTCGTAAAGCACGCCGATAAAGGCGCTTAACTCATCGACAGTGCCGTAGGCTTCAACTCTGTCATCATATTTCGCGACGCGCAGACCGCCAATCAGTGAGGTCTTGCCTTCGTCGCCAGTTTTCGTATAAGTGATATTCTTCATTGTAATTTGTTTTTCACAAAACCGACAAAACTTTTAAAACCTTTCGTTGGTTGTGGCGGCTATGCAACCGCATCGCCGCCAGAAAGCAGCCGGTTGGCGTGCTTTCCCCACTCTGTCCGTTGTTTTGTAGGTTTTGCATGTTTTGTGGTATTAAACTCTAATATTTTAATACAAAGTCCTGTTTTTCAATGCCTTCGCGGAAGAAAACCATGCCGATACAATACAAGTCGAGGGTGACCGACACATCCTCGTTGCCTTTGATTTCCTCCCAAGCGTCTTCCATCGCTTTGTTGTGGTGGATGCCTTCGAAGACAAACACCGAATCAGCGGTCTTATAATTCAGGCAATCAACGAGATAGTCCCAAGTGTCGTCCTCGAAGGAGGCACGACTGAAGAAGACAAAACCCGTGTTCAACCGCCTGAAATGCTCCGAATCGAACTCGGCGGGCTGGATGAGGTTCACATTGACGATGCCCATCGAGTTCAAGGTATCCAAAAAGTCATCCGACTGCTCCAAATAGATTTTGGTTTGCAAGTGTCCCAACGCCAACGCCGTGGTATTCAACGCAGTAAGCCGCCCAAACGACACCACAGAATCAGGCTCGAAATAGCGTACCATCCTGTAAAGCAGCCTACTTTGCTTGCGAAGGTTATAGTGGATGTATTTCCGCTTGTCCAGCAGCCGCGCCACGCGATAAATGGTGTCGTAGTCGCGGTTGGAGCCGCTGTCGTTCAGCACCTTGCGCATGAAATCATACACGAAAGGCGAATGGATGCCATACTCGCTCTTGCGCTGCAACAAATACTTCAGGTAACTTGTCAACATAACTCAATCATATTGAACCTTTTGCAGGTAGTAGACCGTCCGCCTCGGCTTGGGTTGACTGCCGTTTTGGATGATTTGCGACCCGAAAATGAGGAAACGGCTACCATACCATTTGCCCAACTGCGCGAAATACTCATCTTCCACATAATCAGCACCATAAATCGGAGCCAATTTTTCGCTTTGTTGGTTCATCAACGCTTGTCCGTTGGCATCGAAAGCAGTGTAACGTAATTGGTTGCGATAGGGCGAAGCCACTACCAACTCATCATAGCACACCCCTTCTGACGAGTGTGGGAAAAGGTCGTAAGTCAGTTCATTGTCGAATTTTACCGACTGTTGCCATTGCAGATGTCCGTCGCGGTCGAAAGCAAGGATGATTTCGCTGAAAAAGTCGTAGCCATCGAACACGGTGTAAGTGTAGGGATAGCCGCCGTAATAGCCGTAATAGCCATAATTCATGCGAGTTTCGGTGTGGTAATAAGGCATGAAAGCCTCCACCGCAAAGATGGTCAGGTCGCCAAAATCGGTGAGGCGGGGCTTCAGGAACTGGAACGCGATTTCGCCCCTCGTGGGGTTGTCTTTCCTTTGGTTTTTCAGTTTTTCCTCGCGCAGGCGCACGCGGTCAGAGGCGGTCAAAGCGTGCTCAATTTCAGGCATGTCCTTGAACAAGAACACTTTGCTGTCGGGAACTCCGCCGACAAAGCGCATCCACACCACGCCAAGGCTTTCCTTGTCGAAGTTTTCGGTCACGCCTTCGAGATTGACTTTCCGGCCCGTTTCGCGCTCCAAAGTGCCGATAACCACCAAGTTTCGGCTTTCGTCGAAACGGAACACCATGCGGCCCAAGGCGGCGTTGGGAATGTTCTCATAACGGTAAGTGCCTTGCAGGTTGCCCGTGGGCGAATATACGAGGAAGGACGTGGAAACGAAACGCTTGTTGTCAAACTCCTTGGCGGCCACCACAAAGCAATGCTCCTTGGCAAAGGCATCTGTTTGGAACAAAACAAAATTCCCTGACGATGATGGAGTTATCGTGCGGCATTGGTCGCTTGTGAGGTCGTAGAAACGGAGAGAACCGTTGCCGTTTCTGTTGTTCAAGGCCATCATCATCGTGCCGTCAACGACCTCAACGGAAAGCGGCACCGACTTTTCGGGCCATTTGTCCCAAAAAGTGCGGTAGGCATTTTCTTGTCGGTCGTAGGCAACTACAAGAAAATCAAGCGAATCCGCTGCCTTTTTGTTGTCCTCGTTCACAAAAAGGAAAGCTGCGAAACGCGCATCGTTGCCCGCATCGAAGAATTTGATTTTGTCGGGCAAGGGGATGAGGTCGCTGCGGGTTTCATAAAGGCTGCTGTCGACGCAAGCGAAGTTCCAGAGGCGGTGCTTCGCCTTGTCGGTCTTTTCGGTTTCGTAAAGCAAAAGGCCGCCATTTTCGCCAAACGACTGGAAATGACAGCCTTGCGCCTTATGCCAACGGTTCACCTCATAGCGCACGGGTTCCACCTGCTGGGCTGTGGCCCAGTTTGTGATGAGAAGGAGGGCTATGAGGAGATGGCTTTTCATTGGGATTACAAATCCCTTCCTCGGGACGGGCGGATTGCAAATCCGCCCGAACCAAAAGGGATTCAAAAACACATCTTTTTAGAACTTCACAAACTTGGAAACTGCCGTTGTGCCGTTAGCGAAGCGGAAGTTGACGAAATAAACGCCATTCACCAGTTCGTTGACATCGAGTTGGGCTTGGCCAGCAGCCACATTCGTTTCGCTCACCTTGCGGCCCGTCATGTCGAAAATGCTGACTTGGGCATCGTTTTCGAGCATGAACGACACCTGCTCGCAGGCAGGATTGGGATAGAGGCCAATGGTTTGGTTGTTCTCTTCCACTGCCACGGCACCGTATGAAACAACCTTCACATAGTCGATTTCCCACGAAGAAGCGGCTTCGCTTGTGCTCTTATAAACAAAAGCGACATAGAAATCAGGATAACCGAGTCCGTATCCATCCAAGATGCCCCAAATATTCTCTTCACCGGATTCCACCCATTCGTAGTTGCCCGTCGAGAAATCGAAAGCATCGGTAATGTCAACCCACTCGAAATCAGTCGGTTCGCTTTGTCCGTCATAGTCAATGGAAACCTTCACTTGCAGTGGGTCGCCTTCAAATTTCATAGCCGTGCGGAACGACAAGTTGGCATCCTGATTACCGTTGCTGGAAATGGCGGGGCTGATGAGCCAGTCCTCATTCTCGTTATAAACCTGATTGGCATAGCCGTTCATGTTGGCATAAGTCGTGCCTTGGTAGGTGGCTTGATGCCAGGTTTGGTCGCCGTACATATCATAGGCTGAGAACACGCCAAGGTCTTCGTCGAAGTCTTCGAAGAGAAGGGTGAAAATCTGTTCCGTGGCGGCAGTAGCCGTAGGATAGCTGCCATCGGTCTTATAGTCGATGTTGGCGCCGCTGTTGGTGTATGGGAAGATGGCGAAATGATAGATTGTGCCACCTTGCAAGCCGCTGAAAGTCACGGTTTGCGTGCCGTAATTCACGTTTTTGGCCATGTCGCTATCGGCAATGGCAATGCCGTCTGTAGGAGGAGTGACGGCACCCAAAGCGGCAATGACAACATATCTGTGAGGCAGTTGCTCACCAACGGCATCCGTCCAAGTGAGGGTCACGTCCGTGCCGTCAACCGTGGCAGTGAAGTTGGTGGGATAGTTGGTCGGCTCGGGGTCAGGTTCGACACTGCCGCCAGCCTTGTAAAGGCAGACGCGCGTGTCGACGCTCGACGTTTCGGCATAGCAACTGAACAAGGGGGCGTTGTTTGAGGTGTTGGGGTTGAAGCGCATGTTGTTGCGCTCGTTTTCGCCTTGGGCCACAACCTCAGCAGTGCCGTCAGCATTGAAAACGATGCTCCATTCGCCGTTGGCATCAAGTGTGGTTTGTGTCTTCAAGTTGTTGCTGCTGCTGCTTGCGGCATAGAGATAACCGCCTTTCACTTCGTCGAAGAAGGTCCAAGCACCAGCGTTGCCGCCCAATGTAAATTGGAACACGTCTGTTTCGCTGGAGGGGTCGGTGCCGGGCGTAACGGTGATGGATTCGCCGTTTTCGCTCACAACCACCGCGTTACGGTTGTTCGTCTTTTGGTAACCCATAGCGAGGACACCCAAGTCGTCGTGATGGGCCACGATGAGGTAGTTGGCTCCAGCTTCAAGACCAGAGGCAGAGGTGACCTTTGTGTAGGTCGTTTGCGCGAAGCCGCTCACCGAAAGGAGCAGCATAGCCACTAATGAGAATAGAACTTTTTTCATTTTTGATTGGTTTTATGTTTGACAATTGATTTGATGTATTTCTTTGTTTTAAACTACGGATTTGACTGATTTGACCGATTTAATTATCTGTTGAATCCGCGTAATCCGTAGTTTCTAAACCACTATAATTCCAAAACATCGGCTTGCTCGACGGCCTTGATTTCGGGGATGACTTTCTTCATCACTGACTCAATGCCGTTTTTGAGGGTCATTTTGCTGTGGGGGCAGTTGCCGCAGGCACCCGTCAGTTCAACGATGACGGTGTTGTCGTCGGTGAGTTCCACGAAGTTGACGTCGCCGCCGTCCTGCTGAAGGTAGGGACGCACTTGTTCGAGGACGTTTTTGACTTTTCTTAGGATGGTTTCTTTATCCATATCTATCTTTTTTTCTCACGCAGAATCCGCTGAAATCGCTGAACCTGCCGGACGCATTGTTTTCGTCGCTTTGCGCTTCATAAAATTGACTTCGTCGAATCTGCGATTTCTGCGAATTCTGCGTGCAAATATCATTTCGTATTTATTATTTCCTGTGCAATCTTGTCGAAAGCCTTAGTGACGGGCGAATCGGCATCCAAGGCGAGGGGCATACCCGCATCGCCACATTCGGCAATCTTCTCTGTGATAGGAATTTGGCCGAGGAGCGGCACGCCGAGTTGGTCGGCAAATTGTTGGCCGGTTTCCTTGCCGAAAATGTAATATTTCTTCTCGGGCATGTCGGAGGGCGTGAAGTAGGCCATGTTTTCCACCAAGCCGTAAATCGGAATTTGCAGGGCCTCTTCCTTGAACATCATGGCGGCGCGAAGCACGTCGGCGAAGGCCACTTTTTGTGGTGTGGTCACGATGAGCGCACCCGACACCTTATATTGTTGGGCCAAAGTCAGTTGGATGTCGCCTGTCCCGGGAGGCATATCCACCACCATCCAGTCCAACTCGCCCCAAAGCGTGTCGTTCATCAGTTGGTTCAAGGCACTTGTGGCCATAGGTCCGCGCCAAATGAGCGGGCGGTCGGCATCGACGAAACTGCCGATGCTCATCAGTTTGATGCTGTATTTCTCGATGGGCAGCATCACCGTCTTGCCGTCTTTCTCGAAAGCACTCGGCTGCTCGTTACCCAGTCCGAACATCATCGGGACGGAAGGGCCGTAAATATCGGCGTCAATCAAGCCCACGCGCTGGTTGGCGCGCGCCAAGGCGATGGCCAAGTTGGCCGCCACCGTCGATTTGCCTACGCCACCCTTGCCCGAAGCCACGGCGATAATATGCTTCACCTTCGAGAGTGCCGTTTTCTCTTCCACCACCTTGATTTCTATGTCGATACCCTCACCAAACACCTCGGTCAGGGTGCGTTTGGCACCGTTCACAAGAATGTCGTTTTTCGGGTCGTTGGCATGTTCCATAACAAGGTCGAAACGGATGGCATTGTCCTTAACCATCAGATTCTCAACCATATTCAAAGCAACGATATTGTCCCCCTTGGGGAAATAAATCACGTCCTTCAGGACTTCTTGTACATTTTCTTTATTTAGCATGATTTTAAATTATTACGCGGCAAAGTTAGTAAATAGTTAGGAGTTGGGGGTTGAAAGTTGAAAGTTTTTGTATTTTTGCCGCAACATACACTTAACCAATGAGAAAAAACCGTTTCATGGCAAATGCCATACTCGTGCTGCTGGCGATGGCCTTTGCATCGTGCGAAAAGCCCAAGCCACTGCCCAACATCGACATCGTTTCGGAGGCCATTCCCCGCGAGCCTAAGATTCCATGCGTCATCGTCTATTCCGAAAACGGCGAAATCATGATGGAAAACGCCCGCGTGAAAACCCGTGGCGGGGCTTCTTGCGTCTTTCACAAAATATCTTACACCTTCAAGATGGACCATAGCCTTTCGTTGGCAGGACTCCCGAAACAAAAGTCTTACATCCTGAATGCCAACTACATAGACAAGACCTTCATGCACCACAAGATTTGTTTCGACTTGTTCAGGGAGATGAACCCGCTGAAGAACCTTGCCTCCGAGTGCGCCTACGTCACGGTAAGCCTAAACGGCACATACAATGGCCTTTATGTGCTCATGCAGAAACTCAATGCAGGGTCGCTTGGCCTCAACAAAAAGGACAGTTTGGCCATGATTTTCAAAGACCCGCCGATTTTTTTCGGGGAAAACAGGTTAGACCCGCAATGGGTGCAGGAACCGGGCAACTATTTCCAGCAGAACTATCCCGACATCGAAGACGAGGACATGAACGGCTATCTTGAGAACGTCATGCAATTTATGATTCATGCCGACGACAGCACCTTCGCCCGCGAAATCGGCCACATTTTCGACTTGGAGAACATCGTCGACTGGCACCTGCTGCTCATGTTCACCAACAATGGCGACGGCGTGATGAAGAACTTCTACCTCTACAAACGCGACAGCCACACCCCCTTCCGCATCGCCATTTGGGACTACGACGACGCTTTCGGGCGCGACGGCGAAGGCGAACTGAAAATGACTGAAAGCCTGCCCAACTTCGAGAGATGCCTGCTCCTCAACCGCTTGGAAAACAACCCTTTCCTCGACTACAATACGTTACTGAGGCAACGCTACAAGGCCTTGCGCGACAGCGGTTTGTTCAGCAAAAAGAAAATCGAGCGCATGATTCGCGACAACGACCGAACCATCAGGGACTATGTTGAGCGCAACTTCGATCGGTGGCCTGTAGACGGCTACGGCTATTACGACGCCTACCGTTACGAGGAGGAAATTGAGGTGATGCGCCAGTATTTGGACATCCGCATCCCGCAATTGGACGCGGAGTTGGGTTATCATTAATCCACTACCGAAATCCGACGGCAAACCACTCCTTCTGCCGTTTTCACGCGAAGCAGATACAGCCCTTTGGCCATGTCTTTCAAGTCAATAACGATTTGATTGTCAGCGACATTCTTTTGCATGACGCATTGACCTTGGGCATTGTAGATGGAAACTTCCTTGATGCCTTCTGCCTCAACGGTGACGAAATGCTTGGCCGGGTTGGGATAGACCTTCACCTGAGTTTCGTTTTCGTCGGTGCCCGACGGCGAATAGTAGGCGTGCAACTCGAACTCGTTGGGGCTGTATTTCCTGTTGGCGGGCGCGGAGGTGCAGTCCAAGTCGCCGTAATAGGCATACAAACGGTAGTAATAATCGCCTTCCTCAAGTGCAGAATTGTCGGTGAAAGTGACCGCCGTTGCGCCTAATAGCTTGATTCTGTGATATTCTCCATCGCCTTCTCTGCGGTAGAGATAATAGCCTGAAAGCCCCTCGTGAGGCTCAGGTGCATCCCATTTCAACTTGATTTTGAAGTTGTTGGTCAACTCATAATCCAAGTCGCGGGGCGGATAGCACGGCCCGAAAGTGGCGCACGACTCGTTGGATCGCTCGCCATTGTCGCCGCCTTCGCAAAGCACCGCCACTTGGTAGCAATGGCCGCCTTGAGTGGGGTTTTCGTCCAAAAAAGTCGTGCCGTCCTGAATGAGGCGATACAACACACCATCGCGATAAACATTGTATCCATAACCTTGATTCTCAACGGCTTCCCAAGTTATCCTAATGCCATCGTCCTCAACGGAAGCCACAAGGTTTTCAGGTGTGCCGCAGTCCAATGAACCGCCGCAACTGTTGTTCACTTCGAAGAAAACGCCCTGAGCCAACTCATCTGATGAGCCAGTGAAGGAAAACACGGTGTTGTTCGTGTAGTCCTTGATGACGAAAGCCATTTGATTTACAGTCTCTTCGGGTGCCGTCCAGCCGAAACTGAGTTTGCCCAAAGGCATGTCAGGCTCCACGGAAATGGCCGATGAGGAGGTCATGGTGTAACGGCCAATCTCATGGCCAGCCATGTTGTAGGCACTGATGCAGCCACCTTGCCAGCCTTGGAAGGAATTGGTTGTCATAATGATTTTCCACGGGCAGGCTGGCCCAACCTGCACTTTCATCACATGGGCGTGCTTGCCGATGCGACCGTTGGCCACGACATACACCGCATAATGGTAGACATCGTAACGAGGCACTTCAACATCCACAATTTCAATGGTTTGTCCAGGAGCAACATTGGTCATAGTTTGGATGATTTCATTGTCGCGCATCACAATCACCTGCTCGATGGCCGACAATGGCGAGCCATCAAGCGTTGTGGTGGGGTTCGTCCAATGCAAGGTTGCCTTCAGGTCGGTGTCCGAAACGGGAACCGCCGTGAAGTCGGTGGGCATTGAAGGTGTTTGGTTGTAAACCGGTGCTGGAACAAAATTGAACATGGCGTCAGCGGGATGCGTGTAAGGCGCATCGTCGATGAGGTACCAGCCATCACTGCTGCCGCCCCAACCGAGGTTGAAATGGAACATGTCGAAATCGTCGTAACCGTCGCACACAAAAGCATGGCAGCCATCATCCTCGCAGCCGCCGTAATACATCGGCCAGCCCATGTCGAATTGCTCACGCACCATGGCTTTCCAAGTTTCGGTCTCAAAATCGTTGCGCCTGAGTTGCACATTGGCCTCAGAATAATTGAAATAGGTGTGCATCACCCCAGGAATGGGGCCCGATGCACCGCCACTGCCATCGGGTCCATAGCCCATGTCGATGGTCACGCCACAATGGAAGCACAAGGTTCCCGTGGCTAATTTTTCGGCCTCTGAAGCGTTGGCGTTCAGCACATTGGGCATATTGTCCCAATCGTAAGTCGTGTTGCCGAAGTCGGCGCAAATCTCGCCATAATCCTCATGGTTATAGCAATGATTGCCAATGCCTTGCGCTGGATATGCCCAAAAACGCATCAACTGCGACATGGCCGTGGCCAAGCAGCCCACGTAGGTATGTCCGCCCGAACCGGCAGGGTCTTCAGGGCAGCAAATGTTGTAAGGGTAATCCTGATTCCACTTGGTTTGGCAGAAATAGCCCGTGCCACGACCGCCATTGCGCGAAATCAGCCTTCCGTGCGAAAGCACCGAAGCCCATTCCGCAGCCACATCAGGCGTGGCAACCGCCTGACGCAAAGGCAACATGCACTCGGCCACGCCATCCAAATAATACGCCAACGCCGGCGGAATGTTGGCCGCATCAAACGCCGATTCATCAGAATAACCGATGACAGGGCGGTGCGCATCGTCGCCAGCAATGATGACGAAAGCACTCTCGCCAATATTGAAGACGAAAAACGCCTCGTTTTGGCCTGTATAGACAAGTCGAGGTTCAGCACGCTCAATGGCGAATTGCGCTGAGGCGATTTTTTGTGCAGCAGTCAAGGCTGTGGCTTGGTTGATGGGGGTGGATTGGCAGGTTATGGAACCAAGAGCCAATAGCAAACAAAATAAGTAAAACCTTTTCATTTTCAGGACATTTGAAATCATGCCTGCAAATGTAGGATTATTTTCTCAAAAACCGCTCCACCACCCTATTAAATGCCTCATAATTCTTGTTGGCAATGAAATGGTCGCCTTCGATAATGTTCAGTTGGGCATCGGGCAAACTTTTGTAAATGAGCCTTGTATGCGATTCCTTGATCATGTCTTTCTTGCCTGCGATGACCAACACGGGGATGGTCAAGCGGGCAAGTTCGGAAGGGTCGATGTGCGGCTCGTTCACCATCAGGCCGAGGAGTTCGGCGTTTTGCTTGGCTTTCCCAGATTTCTTCGAAAACATTTTTGCAATGCGGTAGCCGATTTCGATGGGCCATTGATACAGCGGTTTCACGCCACTTGGGAAGAGGTTGGCACCGTTAAGAATCAGTTTTTCAATCCGTTCCGGGTGTTTCAGGGCAAATTCCAAGGCGATGTTGCCGCCGTCGGAGAAGCCCAAAATGTTGGCTTTGGTGATGCCTTTCGCGTCCATAAAGCCATACAAATCCTCGGCAAACTGCTTGATGGTGAAAGGTTTTTCGCCTCTCGGCGTTTTTCCGTGACCGCGTGTGTCAATGGCGATGACGCGATAATCCTTTGAGAAACAAGGGATTTGATGCTCAAAATAGTCGCAACTCTCTCCGTTGCCGTGGAGGAGGATGAGCGGTTGGCCTTGGCCTTGCTCGATGTAGTGAAGTTGGATGTCAGTCATATCATTTTGTTGGTCCTTCGACAGGCTCAGGAACCAAAGGTCGTTGAGCTTGTCGAAACGCCGCTTCTTTAGGTTTAACTTTTCAAAAACAGGGTGCGTTCACTTTCAGGGAATCTCTCAATCGCATAGCGGAGCATGGTGCGCGGCATAGACTGATAACGACTTAAAAGCCAGTCTTTCAGGCGTTGCTCGTCGCGTTTTCCTGCTTCGCGCAAAAGCCACCCGACGGCCTTTTGAAGCAAGTCGTGCAAAGGTTTGGGCTTTGCCAAGAAGATGTCGGCAATGGCGTAGGTATCATCCAACTCGCCGTGGCGGACAAATTGCATCGTGCTCACCATCCCGATACGCTGTTCCCAGATGGTCTTGCCGTCACGGGCGAGGTCGTAGAGCAGGGTTCTGTCCTTGTCCAAAAGCCAAGTGCCGAGCAGTTCGTAGCATGACAAATCGACCAAATCCCAGTTGTTAATAAACTCAGTATGTGACAGATAAAAATCAATGCATTGTTGCTGCAAAGCATTGTCTTTCTTGGCGTGTTTGAAGATTTGCACCAAACTGAGCAGGGCGGCCAAGCGCATCTCGTGATACTCGGAACGGATGCAGGTTTCCAAGTCCTCAAATGAAGTCTCTTTCCAACATTCCTTCACCACTTCGCGGGTCTCGGGCACCTTGATTCCAAGGAACTTGTCGCCCTCGCCGTATTGTCCTTTGCCCGTCTTGAAAAAACGAGAGAGGCCTGCGACTTGGGTGGAGTCTTGGTGGGCAATGATTTCAGTATACAATTTATTGTCTTTCATAGTCATACAAACTTAATTCTATCGGCCAACTGGAGAAAATAGTCGTTGCTCCAGATGTCAAGTTCGTGAGGGTCGGAAATGAAGTCCACCACGTCCATTTTCACTAATTCATTTTATTCTTTAAGGTACAGAAAAAGAAGTTTTTCTTCCTTTTCTGTACCGCAAAAGTAGTAATACTTTGCATAGAAACGGAAGTCTTTTTTCCTTTTCTGCAAAATTTTTGGCAGTTTTCAGCGATTTTTCTTCTCTCCAAACACGCACCACCGCACAAACGGAATCCGCCTCAAAATTTCATAAATCGCGGGCGAAAGCAGCATCACGGCGAAGAAAAGAATGGCATACATCATCCACGGGGCCAATGAGGTATACATCTTCATCATATAGCCCAACGAGGCAATCACCAAATAATGAACGATATAGATGCCGTAACTGGAGCGTGTCATATAGCCAGCGAAGGCTCCGGTGCGGTTGAATTTTGCCTTGAACCAGCCCATCATCGCGAGGCACATTAGCCAACCATAGAGGCAATTGAGCGGACTGCCCAAATACTGCGGCGAGGTGTTGTCCTGTCCGAAAGTGGTGACAATCAGCACCGTGCCTGCAACTACGGCACAAACCATCAGCGGAAGCCAAGCCTTTTCCAATTTCTCTTGAACCTCGTCGTGGGCGAACACGAAATAGCCCAACAGGAAAGGAACCAAGTAGAAAAACGGCTTATACAAATTCAAAAGGCCGTCCAACGATTCGGGGCGGGGATTTTTGATGAGGGTTTGCTCACCGACCCAAAACAACACGCCTAATAGAATGATAACCACATAATTGGCTTTCCCACAAATGTTATAAAGCCAATCTTTGCGGTCGATGGCTCGAATGAGCAACAACACCAAACACAGCAACCACAGCACTTGAATAAACCACAGCGGGCCAGTGCCACTAATGGCCATCATCATATATTTTGCTATGGCGGGCATACCGTCAAACACGCCTTGACGAGCGGCCACAACGGTATTGAAATAGCCGACCATCCATTGGAACACGAAAAGGCCTATCGTGCCCGGCACCAACAGTTTGCGGGTGCGTGCCCTGAACCATTCTTTGCCCGACTGCTTTTGCAACGCATAACGCGAGCCGATGCCCGCCAAAATGAACAGCAGCGGCATAAAAAAGGGATAGAGGATATACATCACAATATCCTGATACTGACGACATTCTGGATAATCGCCGAAACCGCCGATGCCGCCAAAAACGCCCTTGTTGTTGTAGAAATAAATGACATGGTAAAACAGCACCAAAAGCACCGTCGCCCAGCGCAGATTGTCAATCCAATGCTTGCGTTCCATAGTCAGTTTCCTCCTAACATTTCATCGATTTTGTCCTGAAAAATCTCGGTTTTCAAGACGGCCATGCCTTTTGAATCGCCAAGCACCAAAAGGCTGTCGCCAGCCTTGATTCCGTAAACTTCGCGGGCTTCCTTGGGAATGACGATTTGTCCGCGCTCGCCCATTTTCACCACGCCGAAAATGTACTTTCCATTGTCTTCTAACATAATGACTTGATTTTTGTGATTAGTATGATTTTTCATATTTTGCTGCAAAAGTATGATTAATTTCCGAAACTTGTACCTTATCTTTCAAAAAAAATCATTTTCAACTCCATTAATCTCCCTAAACTTGATTGTTTTTCCTATTTTTGCGCTCAAATTACACCAAAATTAAATTAATTAGTTCAAAATGAAAAAACTATCCCTTCTCCTTGTTTTGGCCATGTGTACAATGCTTGCCGTGGCCCAGAATGGCCGCATCGACTTGCGCCACGAAACAAAGGCTGAAATCACGCACAGCGACTTCTCTACGCTCCGCGCCACTTTCAGCTACGGCTCCATCGAGAGCATCGAAATTGCCACCCAAAGGGGCACTTTCTCTGAAATCGCCATCGAAGGCACCTACGCCTCGGGCGAAATCGGCACGCCTGAACTGCCTGCCTCGCATCAATTGCTGGCCGTGCCTTTCGGGGCAACGCCACAGGTGAATGTAATCAGTTACACGACAACAGATTACCGTCTTTCCGACTATGGCATCGGCACCCTCATCCCGCATCAGCCCTCTGTCCGCAAGGACCAGAATTTGGACGAGGTTGAGTTTGTCTACAATGCCGCAGCCTACCAAACCCGCAGCCTCGCCTCCATGCCCGAAGCCACAATTGAGGTGCAAGGCACCATGCGCGGCATCCGCATCGGCTCGTTGGTCATCAATCCGGTGAGTTACAATCCCGCTGCCAACACCTTGCGCGTGTTCAACGACATCGAAGTGGAAATCAATTTTGTGGGTGCCGACCGCGCTGAAACCGAGCGCATGTTGTTGAACACCTACAGCCCTTATTTCGACATCGTCTACAAGCAGATGTTCAACTACCGCCAAATCATGGATGTGTATGACGACCACCCGGACCTGATGGCCTATCCCGTCCACATGATTGTCATCACGCCCGAAAACTACGTTTCAGCCTTGCAGCCTTGGATCAATTGGAAAATCCAAAAAGGTTTCGACGTGAACGTGGTGACCACGGCGCAGGCCGGCGGCAACTATAACGCCATCCAGTCGTATGTGCAGAACCTCTACAACACCGGCGTCAGTCAAGGCGCAACACCGACTTTCGTCATCCTTGTCGGCGACACAGGTCAAGTCCCCGGAAAAACCAGTGGCAACGCCACCCAAAAAGTGACCGACTTGTACTATGGCTCTATCGACAACGACTATTTCCCCGACATGTTCTACAGCCGCATGTCAGCCGAAAACACCAACCAAGTGACGGCCATCGTCAACAAGATTTTGCAATACGAGCAATACACCATGCCCGACCCGAGCTACCTCAGCAATGTGACCCTCATCGCCGGTTGGGACAGTTATTGGAACCCGCGCATCGGCCAACCCACCATCAATTACGCTACCACCTATTATTATAATACGGCCCACGGCTTCACCACCGTGAACGCCCACCTCAACCAAAGCCAATATCCGGGCTGCTACAACGCCCTCAGCACGGGTGTGGGTTTCGTCAACTATACGGCTCATGGCGAAGAGACCAGTTGGTCCGACCCGTATTTTTCGGTTTCCAACGTGAACGCCCTGACCAACACCAACAAATATTTCTTGGCTATGGGCAATTGCTGCTTGACGGGTAACTTCGGCTACAGCCAGCCTTGCTTCGGCGAGGCCATGCTCCGAGGCGAAAACAAGGCTGCCTATTCCTACATCGGCTCCTGCCCCGTAACCTATTGGTATGAAGACTATTACTTTGGCGTGGGTGCCACAACGGTAATGAACCAAACCCCGACCCAACAAAATACGGCAACAGGCGTTTACGACGGCATTTGGATGGACGAAACCTATAACACCGTTTCTTCCATCACCTTCCTCGGCAACCTCGCCGTGTGTTATGCCCATGCCGGCAACTACCAGACCAGCACCACTCCGCTTTATTATTGGCAAGCCTACCACGTGCTTGGCGACGGCTCCATCATGCCTTACCGCGTGAATCCTACGCCCAACAACGTGAGCCACGCTTCCTCCATTCCTTCGGGTTCGAGCAACTTCGCTGTTAATGCACAAGCGGGTTCGTATGTGGGCATTTCGCAAAACAATGTGCTGAAAGGCGCGGCTTTGGTGCCCGCTTCAGGTTCGGTCAATGTGCCGGTGAGTGGAATCACTTCGGGGCAACCGGTGAAAATTGTTGTCACCAAGCCTCAACGCCAGCCCTACATGCAAGACATCACCGTTGGCGGTGGCGGCGGCACCACTTATAACATCACCGTTTCGGCCAACCCGACCAACGGAGGTACCGTTGCAGGTGGCGGCACCTACAACCAAGGCCAATCCTGCACCGTGACGGCCACGGCCAACAGCGGCTACACCTTCACCAACTGGACGGAAAACGGCAACGTGGTTTCAACCCAAGCCAACTACACCTTCAACGTCAACAGCAACCGCACTTTGGTGGCCAACTTCACCGCACAGACGCAGCAATACAACATCACCGTTTCGGCCAACCCGACCAACGGCGGCACCGTCACAGGCGGCGGCTCCTATAACCAAGGCGCAAGCTGCACTGTTTCGGCCACAGCCAACAGCGGCTACACCTTCAACAACTGGACGGAAAACGGCAATGTGGTTTCATCGCAAGCCAACTACACCTTCACGGTGAACGGCAACCGCACTTTGGTGGCCAACTTCACCGCACAGCCTCAGAACTACACCATCAGCGTTTCGGCCAATCCCGCCGAGGGCGGCACCGTTACGGGTGGCGGCAGTTACCAGCAGGGACAAACTTGCACCGTTCATGCCACGCCTGCCACGGGCTACAACTTCGTGAGATGGACGGAAAACGGCTCCTCGGTTTCCACCAACCCGAATTACTCTTTCACCGTTACGGGCAATCGCACTTTGGTGGCCCAATTTGAAGGCCAGAGTTATTATATCGCCACCAACTCCAACCCAAGCAGTGGCGGTACCACATCTGGCAACGGCCTCTATACCCACGGACAGCAATGCACCGTAACCGCCACGCCAGCAGAGGGTTATGCATTTGAAAATTGGACTGAAGGCGGTTCGCAAGTCTCAACGGATGCGAGTTACACCTTTACCGTCACGAGCGGCCACAACTTTGTTGCCAACTTCACCGTGCAGACCTTTGAAATCGTGACCAACATCAATCTTGCAGAAGGCGGCACCGTCACGGGCGGCGGAACTTATCAATACGGAGATCAAGTGACTGTAAACGTGGTGACTGTCGAGGATTATGCCTTCAGGAATTGGACGGAAAACGGCGAAGTGGTTTCGGAAGAAAAGACGTATACTTTCACCGCCACGGCCAACCGCAACCTCACGGCCAACCTTGAATACACCGTTGGCATTGGCGAACATCAAGCCACGACCCTGATTTACCCCAACCCGGCCAGCGACAAACTGACTGTTGAGGCCAACGAAGCCATCGGCAATGTGGAAATCTACAACCTCATGGGCACTTTGGTCTACAGCCAGAAAGATTGCGACAACAAAGTGGAAATCAATACATCAGACCTCCAAAGCGGCATCTATTTCATCCGTTTGACGAATGACAAGGTGTCGGAAACGAGAAGGTTTGTGAAAGAATAAAAAAGGATTTGTTTTTCATTGGTTTTGTTTGTGGAGATGCCGTTTTACGGTGTCTCCACATTTTTATTATGTGCCGCCGCACGGCTTTGGTTGACAATCCAAACGCCAGTGAAAACCAGCACCATAGCCACCAATTTTTTCCAAGTGATGCGGTCCAAGCCAATGGCAATGCTGATGAGCGTGGCAATGATGGGTTGCACATAATTGTACATGCTGACCAAAGTCGGACGCAGCCTTTTCTGCCCGACGGGAATCAGGAAATAGGCGACGAAAGTGGCGAAAACCACCACATACGCAACCTGCCACAATATCTTGCCATCCATCTGGCCGAAAGGCAGTTGGAAGAAATGCCGCGCATTGAACGGCCAGGCCACCAACATTGAGAAAAGAAACATCCATTTCATGAAAGTGACCACATTGTATTTCGTAATCAGCGGGCGGAAAATGCCAAGATAGAGGGCGAAAGTCAGGGCGTTGAGGATGGTGAGTACAATACCCATAGGCTTGGTTTCCGTTGCGCCGCCGCCAAGTCCTACCGAATTGAAAATCAGTAATAAAACACCCGACAAACTCACCAAAACGCCCCCGATTTTCTTGAAAGTGATAGGCTCTTTCAAGACGATGGCGGCCACAAACATCGTCATAATGGGCGTGCAGGTGTTGGTGATGCTCAGGTCGATGGAGGTCGTCATGGTGATGGCCTTCAGGAAACTCATCTGCGTCAGGAAAAGGCCGAGCATGGATGCCACAAAGATTTGCAGCAAATCCTTCAGCGGCACCTTTTCCTTGGGCATGAAAAGCGACAAGAGCCAAAACAAAAGGGCAGCTCCTGTCGCTCTCAGGCAAAACAAATCCATCGGGGTCAACACATGTGCGTTGGAGATGTTCTTGCAGCACACGATGTTGAACCCGAAGATGCAGTAGGCACCAAAGCACGCGAGGTGCCCGATGAGTGTTGACTTGTTATTCAATCCAGTAGACGTAATTCTCCTTGCGCGGCTTGGCTTCGGGATAGTCGCCGTTCACATAGCCGAGGATGCAATTGCCGATGCCGACATACTTTTCGGTATCGATGCCAAGTCCAGCGAGGATGGCTTTGCCTTCATCGGTCGCAAACACTTCCTTGGCGCGATGAATCCAGCATGAGCCTAAGCCTTTGGCATGGGCGGCATTGAGCAGGTTGCCCATGACGAGCGAGCCGTCTTCCTTCCAAGTCATGGCAGCGGTGGTGTCGGCCAACACGACCAGAACCACGGGCGCGCCATAGAACGGGTCCATGTCGTTGTCAGGGCCGAAAACGGCGGCGTTGAGCTTGCTCAGCCTGTCGCGCACCTCGCGGTTGGTGACGGCAATGATGATGGGGGCTTGGCGGTTCATGCCCGTCGGGGCGTAGGTGCCAGCCTTGCAGATTTCTTCGATGACCTCGCGCGGAGGCACTTCGTCGGTGTAGCTGCGCACGCTGCGGCGTGTCAGCAGGTCTTGCATGGTGGTGTTCATGGTTGTTGCTTCTTTAGTGTTTTCGCTTGTTCCATTGGATGCTGAGCTTGTCGAAGCGTCCTTGTTGCAGCAGCCGCTGACGAGCAGGGCAAGGGCTGCGATGATTAATGTAAGTTTTTTCATATTAATGTTAATGCAATTTGTTCTGTTCGGCAAAGGTAGGGATTATTTCATTCAAACAAACTCATCTCCCCCGTAGGCTTAATCCTCGTTTTCCCCAAGTGCTTGTAAGCCAAATCGGTACACTCGCGGCCACGGGGCGTACGCATGATGAAGCCTTCTTGGATGAGGAAGGGTTCGCAAACCTCCTCGATGGTGCCAGGGTCCTCGCCTACCGCCGTGGCAATGGTGTTCACGCCGACGGGGCCGCCCTTGAACTTGTCGATGATGGTGGAGAGGATCTTGTTGTCCATATCGTCGAGGCCGTGTTCGTCAACGTTGAGGGCCTTCAGGCCGATGCGGGCGATGTCGATGGTGATGGTGCCGTCGCCTTGTATTTGGGCGAAGTCGCGGACGCGACGCAAAAGCAGGTTGGCGATACGCGGTGTGCCACGGCTGCGACGCGCAATCTCGAAGGCTGCCGTGTCGTCGATGGGCACGCGCAAAATGCTCGCCGAGCGTTTCACGATTTTGGCCAAGGTGTGCGCATCGTAATACTCCAAGCGTAAATTGATGCCAAAGCGCGAGCGCAAGGGTGCCGTCAGCAAGCCGCTTCGGGTGGTGGCACCAATCAAGGTGAAGGGGTTCAGCGTGATTTGGATGCTACGCGCACTCGGGCCCGTTTCAATCATAATGTCGATGCGGAAGTCCTCCATGGCGGAATAGAGATATTCTTCCACCACGGGACTCAGGCGGTGAATCTCGTCGATGAACAGCACGTCGTTGGGTTCAAGGCTGGTGAGCAAGCCCGCAAGGTTGCCCGGCTTGTCTAAGACGGGGCCTGAAGTCATCTTCATGCCCACGCCCAACTCATGCGCGATGATGTGCGAAAGCGTTGTCTTGCCCAAGCCTGGAGGGCCGTGCAGCAAAGTATGGTCGAGGGCTTCGCCTCGCTGGGCGGCGGCTTTCACGAAAACGCGCAGGTTGTCAACCACTTGCTTTTGTCCGGCAAAGCTGTCAAACAAGTCGGGGCGCAGGGCGTTTTCGAGGTCTTTCTCTGCCTTGCTCAAATGGGAAGCATTGGCATCAAGGTTACTGTTCATGGCCATAGCGTTGGGGTAATCCATGTCCCTTTCAGGGTGATATAAAGCAAAAGTTTGGGCATTGTCATTACTATTTCAGCCGCAAAAATAATAAAAAACGACGGATTTAGCAGAATAATAGTATTTTTGCAGTCTAAAACATCCGTTATGAAACGACTTTTTTGCCTTTCGGTATTGATGATGATTGCCGCATTTGCTTTCGCACAAAGCTCTGGTTCTGTGAATATTAACCAAGACAGCCGCATCGACGACCTCATCGCCAAACAGCGAAGACTTTATGTCGTCGACAGTTCGTTCAGCGGCTATCGCATCCATGTTTTCATGGAAATCGGCAACGATGCGCTCCAACATGCCGAAGAAGTGAAAAGCCAATTCGAAAAAGCTTTCCCCGACATTCCGATTTACCTGACTTATTCGGAGCCGTATTTCCGCCTGCGTGCGGGCAACTTCCGCAACCGCGTGGAGGCCGAAAGATGCCTGCGCCGCATCAAGCCAAGGTTCAAGGAGGCTTTCGTCACGGCGGATATGATTTACAGGCCAAAATTTGATTGATGGAATCGCTTCGCGAGAAATCCTATTAAAATCTTATTTCAAAATCAATCAAAAATCCTAATTCATTGATTTTAAATGATTTTTATTTTGATTTTTGAAAGATTTCTTGCGAAGCAATCCAAAAACAATCAGAATAATTCCTCTATATTTCGGACGACTATCCCCAACCTAAGCAAAAACGCCTCTTCGGTGGCAAAGCCGATGTGTGGCAACATAATGAGATTGGGTGCGCCAAGCAAAGGATTTTCAGGCTTCAAAGGCGGTTCGGTGCCGTAAACATCGGTGGCGGCAGCGGCAATTTGGCCTTGCTTCAAAGCCTCGGCCAAGGCCGTTTCGTTCACCACAGGGCCGCGAGCGGTATTAATTAATATGGTGCTCGGTTTCATCAGGGCGAAGTCCTTCGCGGTGATGAAGTCGCGGGTGTCGGCGTTCAAGGCAATGTGCAGGGTGACGATGTCCGATTCCTTCAACAAAGTCTCCTTGTCGACGAAAGTCACGCCGTCGACTTGCTTCTGTGTGCGGTTCCAAGCCAGCACCTTGCAACCGAAAGCGTTGGCAATCTTGGCCACGCGCTGCCCGATGTTGCCCATACCGATAATGCCGATGGTCTTGCCCCCGATTTCGCGTCCGGGCATAATGCCCTTGCGGTTGCATTGGCGCGTAATCGTATCGTTTTCAAGCACTTTGCGATAAAGGTCTATCATTAATGCGATGGCCAACTCGGCCACGGCCTCGGTGCTGTAGCCTGCCGCGTTTTTCACTACGATGCCACGACGCTCACATTCCTCCAAGTCGATGTGGTCCAAGCCGGTGAAGGCGATGGAGAGCATTTTCAGGTTGGGGCAAGCATCCAAGAAGTCCTTGCGCAGCGGGATGTTGCTTTCGATGACGACTTCCGCACCTTCGGCGCGGCGTTTCAGTTCGTCGAGGTTCTCGTTGCGGTCGGGATAAACAATTACCTCGTGGCCAGCCTTTTTCAGGCCTTCGCAAGCGGCCTCAATCTGCCTGACCTTCAAGCCCAAAGGCTCCAAAAAGACGATTTTCATTTCGCGGCAATCATTTCGATTTCGACCAAGGCCTTCTTGGGCAGTTCCTTCACGGCGAAGGCGGCGCGGGCGGGATAGTCGCCCTTGAAATACTTACCGTACACCGTGTTCATCTCGCCAAAGTAACTCATATCAGCGAGATAGCAAACGGATTTCACCACATTGTCGAAGGTGCAGCCGGCCTCGTTGAGGATGGCTTCGAGGTTTTTCATGCTCTGCTCGGTCTGGGCAGGAACGCCTTCAGGCATTTCGCCCGTTTCTGGATTGATGGGCAGTTGGCCCGAAATGTAAACGAATCCGTTGGCTTCAATGGCCTGACTGTAAGGCCCGATGGCTCCGGGAGCCTTTGTCGTTGCGATAACTTTTTTCATTTTATGAGAATTTAGATGGTTTCGAGAGCGCAAAAATAAGAAAAAAGGTCGTTAGGTTCATCGAAATATATTACCTTTGCAAGCCGAAATATTTAACTGCGTTGAATCAAAGATTTTGACAAACCCAATATCGGAAACAGCCATGACGTTCAAGGAAATACTCCGTAAACTCAACAACCGCTATATGTGGGCCACATTGGCCTTTTTGGTGGTCATCCTTTTCATCGACCAGTTCAACCTGTTCGAGCAACTCCACCTGCGCCACTCACTGAACGACCAAAAACAGCAAATCGAATATTACGAGGGCGAGATTGCCAAAGACAAGGCCTACCTCGATGCCTTGAAGAACGACACCGCCACGATGGAGAAAGTGGCGCGCGAGCAATACCTGATGAAACGCGACAACGAAGTGGTCTATCTAATTGAGACTCAAGAATGAAGCACGCCTTCCGCATCAGGATTCTTCCCCTCATTTTGCTCCTTTTTTTGGCGGAAACCCTGTTTTCCCAAACCTTTTCCCTCAGCGGCAAAGTCACCGACGAGCACAACCGCCAGCCCTTGGCTTTCGTCAATGTGGTGATTAATGACGGGCAGCACGGCGTCATCAGCGACATCGACGGACGCTATGCCATCAGCCTTGACGAACCCATCCTGAAAGTGAAGTTTTCGTCCATCGGCTACGAACCCAAGGAAATCACCTTGCAGGCGAACCAAAAAAAATGCAACATCGCGCTCACGCCCAAGACTTTCGAGTTGGGCGAAGTGACCGTCGAGGCCGGCGAAAACCCCGCCCATCGCATCATCGACAGCCTCATGGCACACCGCAAGGCCAACAACCCCAATTCGTTAGGTTCCTACCGCTACAAGTTGTATGACAAGATGGTCTTCACCATCGACAGCAGCAGTTTCGGACAAGCCGTAGCCAACGACACCATCAAAGAAAGAAACGACCTCAAGATTTTTGACAGCATCCTGAAAAAGAGCGACTTGATGGTGATGGAAACCGCATCGGAGGTGCTGTTCAAGAAGCCCGACCGCAAACTGCAAAACGTGCTTGGCACCAAAGTGGCCGGCATGAGGGAACCGACGTTCATCTACTTGGTGAACAGTATGCAAAGCGTCAGTTTCTATGACGAAACCGTCAGCATCACCGGCACCGACTATGTGAATCCCATCAGCCGAGGCAGCAAAACGCATTATTTTTTCACCTTGGAAACGGTGGAACCCATCGGGCAGGGCGACTCGCTCTATGTGATTTCGTTCCATCCCATGCGCGGCAGCACCTTCAAGGGCTTGCGCGGCACCATGACCGTCAACAGCGACGGCTGGGCATTGCAAAGCGTGAAGGCTTCGCCCGACGAAGACGGCAGCATCTTTTCCGCTGACATTCAGCAACTTTACCAAAAAGTGGAAGGCCAATGGTTTCCGAAGCAACTGAACACCAACCTGAAGTTTCCGAGCATGATGGTCAGCATGGATGGCGGCAGTTTCCCTATGGTCGCCATCGGGAAGAGTTACCTCAGCGACATCGAAATCAACCCTGAAATCAGCAACCGCGTGTTTTCCGACATCGAAATCAACATGGATGCCGATGCCGCCTATCGCGACGAAACCTTCTGGAACCAACACCGCATTGATTCACTAACCGAAAGAGTGTTAGCCACTTATATCCTCGTCGACTCGCTCACCCAAGGCACCAACATTTTTGACCGCGTTCTCGGCCTCACCGACAAAGTGATGAACGAATCGGCCATCCCTGTCGGCCCCATCGACCTCGACTTGGGCAAAATCATTAACATTTCAGGCTCGCGAGGGATTCTTTTCGGCCTCGGCCTCAGCACCAACGACAGGTTTTCGCGTTGGCTCAGCCTCAACGGGTCTTTCGGCTACTGGACGCGCATCAAAAGATTGGACTACGGCGGCGGACTGCAAGTGAAACTCAACCGACAGCGGCAAATGGAACTCGGGATGAAATACACCCACAAGTCGGAGCCTATCGGCGAGTTTGGCGGCCTGCTGGAGATGGAAAGCGGCTCCGTGCTCTCCGCTCCCAACTACAAATACACTTTTTACGAAAACGTCCACACCACCAGCAAGCGCCTCGAACTCTCTTTCGCGACCCGTTTCGCCCGCCATTTCAAGGCTTTCGTAAACCTTAGCACGAGCCACAAACAATACAACATCAACTTTGGTCTCAACCCCTCCGACACACTGAAGGGAGGCCGATTCACCCTTGCCGAAGTCAAACTCAGGTTTGCCTACAACGAAAAGTTCCTCAGCACCCCGCAAGGCATCCGCTCGTTGGGCACGCTCTACCCCATCGTTTGGGTTTCGTACCAGCACGCCTTCCCCAACCTTTTGGGCGGCCAATTCGAGTACGACCGCTTCAAATTGGAAGTCTCAAAGAATTTCTACACGCATTACCTTGGCGTTTCCAAAGTGATTTTGCAGGCCGGCTATGCCACGGCGACCTGTCCCGTGATGGAAACTTTTAACATTTTGGGCACTTACGACAAGTTTGGACTCTACTCGCCGGGCAGTTTCAGCACCATGCGTTTGGACGAATTCTTCTGCGACCGTTTTGTGGCACTTTACCTGAGCCACAATTTCAACGGAATGTTGTGGAAGACTCATTCACAATGGTTTAGCCCACGGCTTTCCATCGTCACCAACCTCGGTTGGGGCGACATGAAGCGTGCCGAAAACCACTCCGACAAGAATTTCAAGACGATGGATAAGGGCTATTTTGAGAGCGGTTTCGTCGTTGATGGGCTGTTGGCCACACCTTTGACGAAAATCGGCGCGGGCGTGTTCTATCGCTACGGGCCTTATAGTTTGCCCAAGGTTTGGGAGAATTTTGCTTGGAAATGGAGCGTTTTGTTGAGTTTATAGTTGAGGGTTTAGAGTTGAGAGTCAGTTGAGAGTTGAGAGTTGAAAGTTATGAGGAAAATAGATTTGATGATTATAGGTTTGGCTGTTTTGGCGTCATGTGGAAAGCAGCCCGAAAAAGTCGTCCTGCAAGGCTTGGCGCAAGGTTCCTATTATGCCGTCACTTATTATGACGAGCAAAACCGAAATTTCCAGCGCGAAATCGACTCGATTTTCCATGCCGTTGACATGTCGGTCAACCTTTGGGTGGACAGTTCGATTATCTCGAAAGTCAATCGGAATGAGGAAGTTACATTGGATTCCATCTTCATCGACAACTTCAACATCGCACAAAAGGCCGCCCGACTTTCCGACGGCTATTTCGACCCGACCATCTCGCCCATCGTGGCCGCCTGGGGCTTCAGCTACAAGAGCGGTGACAGCCTCACACCGCAATTAATTGACAGCCTGCGACAGTTGGTCGACTATCGGAACATCCGAATCGAGAACGGGAAAGTCGTCAAAGAAAACCCTGCCATGACTTTGGATTTCAACGCAATAGCCCAAGGCTACACTTCCGACCTGATTGCCCGCTTCCTCGAAAGCCAGGGCGTTAAAATTTTTTTGGTCGATACGGGCGGTGAAATCATGGCGCGGGGCGAGAAACCCGACGGCAAGCCGTGGATTGTGGGCATTGAGAAACCTGCCGAAAACATGGACTCGGAGCGCATCGTGCAAACCCGCATCGCCTTGCGCGACAAGGGATTGGTCACCTCGGGCAGCACCCGCAAATATGTGGAACGCAACGGCAAACGCTATTCCCACTGCATCAACCCGAAAACAGGCTATCCCGTTGAGCATCAATTGCTCAGCGTGACCGTCATGGCCGAAAATTCCGTTTGGGCCGATGCCTTAGCCTCCATCTGCATGGTGATGGGCATGGAGCTGTCGCTGCCGCTCATCCAAGGCATGGACGGTGTTGAGGCCTATTACATCTTCGTGAACGACCAAAACGAACTGGAAACCTTTGCCACTGAGGGGTTTCGTGTTCTATAGTTTGAAAAATGGTTTTCACAATTCCTTGACTTTCCCGAAAAATCCCCTATCTTTGCAGCCGCAAATTGTTCTATCATCAATATTTACAAACAAAATCAACCCTAACCATGGACAAGAATTTACTGCAAAAAGCAAAGGCACCCATGATTGCCTTGATTCAAACCAAAAAGCATCATAAATAGCAAACGCTTGTAATCCAATACAATATGGCCATGATACCCGAAGGCAAAACCATCGACGACATTAAAGCGAGGGAAGCCATCATCCGTGATTTCTACCGCGAGTGGAAAACCAAGAATCCTTCGCAAAGGAAGTACAACATATCGTTGAAAGATTACATCAATATCCGAATGGTGTCCATCATCGAAACCAGCGAACACGCAGCCAAAAGCTACCTTTCGACATTGGCAGTGCTGCAACTTGATTCCATTCTCATTGGAGCAAAGACAGTGTCTGTTAGGAAGCCCAAACAGGACAACAAAAACCAGAAACCTTTTGAAAGGATTCTGATAATGGAGCATGAACTTGTTGGCATCGGAACGGTGAAGATGACGGTGGGCGTGAGGCGTAGCACACATGAAAAAGTCCAGTATTGCATTACGGCAATTGACAGCAAGGAATAAAAAAGGCATCAGATGATGCCTCTTTTTTTGCCCCGGAATGCGTGAGGGTGGCTTACGCTCAAAAAGTGTGATGCTATGCGGGCGGGGACTTCGCGCTACCCATATACATCGGCCGCTCACGACTTGTTTCCGAGTGCAAAATTACACCTTTTCCCCCATTCCGCAAGCACTTCGACGAAAAAATCTTGACTTTCCCGAAAAATTCCCTATCTTTGCAGCCGCAAAATGTTCTATCATCAATATTTACAAACAAAATCAACCCTAACCATGGACAAGAATTTACTTCAAAAAGCAAAGGCGCCCATGATTGCCTTGATTCAAACCAAAAACATCATGAAAACCAACAACTTGAAAACCAAAACGAAACGCTCCTTTGCAGCGCTTTTGCTCTTTGCGCTGCTTGCGCCCACGGCAGTTTGGGCACAGTTCAGCGGCGGCAGCGGCCTGTGGCACGACCCCTACATCATCAAAACCATTGATGATATGACCAAGCTGGCCAACGATGTGAACGGCGGAAACAGCTACAGCAGCAAGCACTTCCGCCTCGAGGCCGACCTCGACTACAAGAACGAGACGTATGTAATCATAGGAGACCACTATGTCAATTCCAATTGCAGCTTTGAGGGAGTTTTCGACGGAAATTTCCACACCATTAGCAACGTAACCCTCGACCGAACAACACCGCCGTCGTCTTCGACAGGGCACCCTTCCAGTTATAATATACACATCGGTCTGTTTGGCCAACTCAACCCCTCTTCTTGGGGAACTCAAGTCAAAAACCTCACGCTGAGCAAAAGCGCGATAAGAGGCAGGAACGGTGTAGGCGGAATCGCGGGACGCCTGAATGGAGGATTTGGCAGCGCAGCCATACCCATCCACATTGAAAATTGCCACGTGACGAGCGATGTGACCATCGAAATCGTGGATATGAGCGGACAGGATTCTGGCAATGTAGGCGGCATTGTGGGAATCATAGCAAACGGACTTGCAAACGTCTGGAACTGCACAAGTGCCGCTACCATCGTGGCTACAAGCACGACTACGGCTATTATTGGCGGTATTGTGGGAGGGAGCTCAACACCTTCTGGCGAAGTGAAGATTGAGGGAAATGCGTTTACAGGCACCATCAGCGGCGGTTCTTCGTATGTCGGCGGCATCCTTGGCTGCAATTTTAACAACTCAGCCACCTTCAACGAAAACAACTTTGTGGGCGGTGGATGCACCCTCGGCGCAGTGGGTGTGGAAGGCTCGACGCAAGGCACCGACGAGGGCGCAGGTGCAATACAGCACATCTACTCCATCGGCTTCAACAGCGCACAAATGACCATCGGCACAATAGACACACCGCCCACCAAAACTGTCAGCGGCACAAACTACTACGCCGATGGCAGCACCATCACGCTCTCGAACGTGAGCACTTTCGGCATGCCCGGAGGCGGCAAAATGTGGACCTACAGGGCGTTTGTCAATAACAGCAACGAAACGGAGGCATTTCCGCAGGAAGACGGCACATGGCAATTCACGATGCCCATTGGCAACGTACTCATCGTCCCCGAAGGCGTAATCGACATCACGCTGACGGGCTATCCCTACAACACAAGCATTACTTTCACACCCGCAAATGCCACTTATACCGGCTCGGCACTTCACCCGACCGTTTCCGTAGTGGAACGTGGCAACGAGCTTGTGGAAGGCACGCACTTCTTCACCGACATTCCCGCCGCAGGCTTCACCTATCCGAGCGACTACACCGTACACGTTTGGGGAATGGGCAGCTACGGCGGCTTGCGCACGGAGACTTTCACCATCGCTCCCGCCTCTTTGACCAGCTTCACGATTGAACCCGCAATGGTCTATTTCGACGGCGAGGCACACACGCCCACGCTCACCGTGAAGTCGGGCAGCAAGACCCTCTCCCTCGGCACGGAATACGAAACCGACCTGCCTGATGAAGGTTTTACGGATTTGGGCGACCATATAATAAAGGCATGGGGCATCGGCAACTACACCGACACGCTGACGGCCACCTTCACCATCCAACATCCTTGGAGCGGCATGGGAACATGGAACCAGCCTTTCCTCATCCAGAACACCGACGACATGGACCTTTTGGCCTCATTCGTGAACGGCGGCAAGGACTACAATGGCGTTTATTTCCGCCAAGCTGCCAATCTCGACTACACGGGCAAGACCTATACACCCGTGGGCTGCTACGAAGAAAAACCATTCCAAGGCACTTTCGAAGGTTCGATGTACACCATTACTGGCATCAACGCGAGCGGTTATGAATATATTGGAGTCTTTGGATATGTTGGCAGCAATGCCACGTTGCGCAGCGTGACCCTCGTGGGCTATAACCGTTTTACAGGAACGGCAAGCGGACATTGCGGCAGCATCGCGGCAATGAACAGGGGTTACTTGGAAAATTGTTCCGTGGCAGAAGGCGCCGACATCATGGTGACCGCTTCCACTGCGGGCGGCATTGTAGGTCAAAACTATGGTACCATCAATTCATGCACCAACCATGCAGCAAATGTGCAGGCCAGCTGTGCAGGCGGTGTCGTAGGCTTCAATATTGCTAATGACGGCTATGTGATGGGCACAAACTACGCTACCATAGAAAGCACTCAAATAGCAGGCGGCATTTGTGGAGTGAACATGAAGGGCACGATTACAGGACAGCATTTTGGAACCTTGTTGCTTGGCACTATTTGTGGCGGCATTGTCGGCCATAATTATGATATTGTCGAGCATAGTCTCAGCACCGACCTGATGACTTCGGTTGGCGATGGTGGTAACAAAGGCGCCATCATCGGAAAGAACGAAGCCTCAGGCTATGCTTCTTTCAATTATTACATTGGTGCCTGCGAGTTCGGTGGCATCAATGACAGCGATATGTTCTTGAAGGCAATGCGCGGTTGGCCTATCATCGCCGATGAAATTGTCAATTTCAATCCCGATTACAGCGTGGGCACTGTGCCAGGCACTTACTATAACGATGAAGCAGCCAACACCAACCACTATTATGTGGGTGCGGGCGAATCCATCCGTTTCACGCTCGGCTCGTCGGAGTATGTCAATACACAATACCAAGCCAATGGCACGATATTGACAGCAGCGGGCACCAATGAATATGGCGAGACCTATTACGTTATGGAAATGCCAGCGCAGGAGGTCACCATCACCATAGCGGGAACCATCACCATTGAATTGTTGGACGACGACAGCCAAGACTTTTATGACAACGAGCATCGCCTCAGCAACCATGTGGGACAAGCACGCAATGTCCTCATCAGTGGGCGCACCCTTTACAAGGACGGACGCTGGAACCTGCTCTGCCTGCCTTTCGCCTTGACGAGCCTCACCGGCACCCCGCTCGAAGGCGCGGAAGTGCACACTTTGGCCGCTACTTCGACTTACGCCAACGGCAACCTGACGCTCAACTTCACCGACCCGCTCAGCGCAACGGAGGCCGGAAAGCCCTATCTCGTGCGCTGGAGCAGCGGCGACAACGTGACCGACCCCGTGTTCAACAACGTGACCATTGACGAAAACATGTCGAGCATCGAGAACACTGACGGCAACATCCGTTTCGTGGGCAATTTCAGCAACACAACCCTTAATGCCAATACCACCGAATACCTCTATTTTGGCGACGACGGCCTGCTGCACTATCCCTACGGAACCGACTATAGCCTGAACGCCTTGCGCGGCCATTTTGAGATTACGCTGGAAAACAATGTCCAAGTGGGCACTTGCAACGTGAACCTTGGCACCACAGACACATACAACATGCTTCCCGCCATCTTCCAAACCACTGGTGACTGGAACGTGGCCGCCAACTGGAACACGGGCGCATTGCCCACCCAAGGCGCGGATGTGCTGCTTTTGGCTAATGCTGAAGTGCCGAGTGGCTATGTGGCCAATGCTGGCACCATCGTTAGAGGTGGTTATTCGGGCAGCTTTACCGTGAAGGACGGCGGCCAGCTCTACCACACCAACGACGATCTCTATGCCACGGTGGAGAAGGTCATCGAAGGCTATAGCGACAACAACAACAATGATGGTGGCTGGAATCTCATTGCCTCGCCGCTTGCCGAAAGCCTGTGGCCGCAGGAATGGAACGGCTTCCTCGCCAACGAATACGACCTGTATTTCTATGAAGAGCCGACACATCATTGGCGAAACCACAAGCCCAACGGCCAATATGCGAACTTCAACATCGAGCCGTTGAAAGGCTACCTTTACGCCAACAACCAAGACGTGACGCTTGTTTTTGCGGGCAATCTTTGTGCTGGCAACGCCATGGTGAATGTGCCTCTGTATTATACCCCAACGGCAGGCATCTTGAAAGGCTTCAACCTTGTGGGCAACCCCTTTGCGCACAATGTGACGGCCTTCACGGGCAGCAATGTGGCCAAGGAAGTCTACCGTATGAATGAGGCCAAGGACGAGGTAGCGGTGGGCACCCTCAGCGAAAACAATCCGCTGAAACCCGGCGAGGGCTTCTTCGTGAAGGCCACGGGCGACAATGCCTCCATTACCTTCAACAGCCGCGCCACCAATGCCGAGCAGTTCCTGAGCCTGTCGAAGGGCCGCATCACCTTGGAAGTCAGCGAGAACGGTCTCATCATCGACCGCTTTATCCTGAAGCGGGAGGGCGCACCTTTGGAGAAATTCACGCTGAACGAGAACAGCACGAGGGTTTATGCCACCGAGGGCGCACAGGATTGGGCTGTCGCCGTCATTGCGAGCGAAGCGAAGCAATCCAGCCGCACAGAACAACCCGTCAATTTCAAGGCCGCCAAAAACGGCACCTACACCCTGACCGTGAACGTGGAAAACATGGATTTCGACTATCTGCACCTGATTGACAACCTCACCGGCGCGGATGTGGATTTGTTGGCCGTTGAGCCTTCGGTTCCTGAGCCTGTCGAAGGACCGAACGCAACGAGTGGCAACGGCCCTTCGACAAGCTCAGGGACCGTGGCCTCTTACACCTTCACCTCCAAGACCACCGACTACGCCAGTCGTTTCCGCTTGGTGTTCAATGCCAACGACGCTTCGACAGGCTCAGCGTCCGATGCACCGTTTGCCTACATCAACAACGGCAACATCATCATCAACGGCACGGGAACCCTCCAAATCATTGACATTCTCGGCAAAGAATTAGTGAGAAAGGAGCTTACAACTCTCAACTCCCAACTCTCAACTCTCAACTTTGTCCCGGGCGTATATGTGTTGCGTTTGGTGGGCGGCGATTCCGTCAGGACGCAGAAGATGATTGTGGAATGATAATATTGGATGTTGCAAGGCGGTCAGGTTTGGCCGCCTTGCTTTTTTAGTGCCCTCGTGGAGATACTTTTCCCTTTGACTTTCCCGAAAAAGCCCAAAATTGTGCCGCAAATATCACAGCGATTCATTTGAAGTTTTGGAAATAATCTGTAACTTTGCCGCCGAATAAAAAGAAAAACCGATGACTACGTTTATTGACACATTGGAAGAAACCGCTGCCACTGAGGTGCAAGACGACCTCACGCCAGAGCAACGTGCCTATTGGGAAGCCTCCATCGAACGCGATATGCGCGACATTGCAGAAGGCAGACCTAAGAAATACATCACATTGGATGAGTTTGAGAAAAAACTGATGGAAGCAGTACACAAACTCTATGCGTAAATACACGGTATTAATAACGGACGATGTCGAAGACTACTATGTTGAATTGATGCGCTTTGTCGCTTCAAAAGGTACCCCATTAATGTTACACCTTTCCCTCATTCCACAAGGGCTGGAGCGAAATTTTCCCTTGACTTTCCCGAAAAATCCCCTATCTTTGCAGTCGAAAAATAGTTCTTTCATTTGTTATTCACAAACAAAATCAACCCTAACCATGGACAAGAATTTACTTCAAAAAGCAAAGGCGCCCATGATTGCCTTGATTCAAACCAAAAACATCATGAACTACAACAACCTGAAAACCAAAACAAAACGCGCCGCCGCGCTGCTCTTGATGCTCTTGATGCTCGCGCCGCTTGCGGCTTGGGCGCAAGAAGAAGAACTTAAAGTGTATGATGGAAGGGATACTCATCCATCCATTCCCGCATGCATCAATGTTTTCGACCATCACACAATAAGCCAGTTCATCATCCCCGCCGACGACCTGACGGACATGGTGGGCGGCACCATCAAGCGCATAATCTTCAGGGCCGAAGGTACCAATTACCCCAACTGCTCCGTGGACGTGTATCTCACGGAGGTGGACACCACCTCATTCGACGAACACAACATCCAACCTGTGCCAAAGGCCAATGCCACCGTCGTTTACCAAGGTGTGTTGTATCCTCTAGGCATGGCCGATATCCATATCTTATTCGATGAGGATTATGTATATGGCGGCGGCAACCTGCTCGTGGGCATCGAGAACACAGAGTTAGGGTTAGGTTACCATCCGAGTGACCCCGTTTATTTCTATGGCAGTTGGGTAGATGTTGAATTAACACCATCCTTTTCTGGCTCGTTGGATTCCTATGACTTCTATCCGTCCAATTTCATCCCCTGGACCACTTTCCTCTACGAACCTGCATGCCCAAAACTTGAAACCTTGGAGGCTGAAAACATCACCGCCCACCAAGCCACGCTGTCATGGACAGGCGGCAGCGGCACCTACAACGTGGAAATCAAGCCAGCTGGCGGCGAATGGACGCGGGTCTACACCAACCTCGCCGCCAACACCTGCACCTTGGAGAACCTCGTGCCCCTCACCGAATACGAGGCAAAAGTGCAAAGCGTGTGCGACGGCTTTATCAGCCTCTGGAAAACCGTTAGAATACCTATGACAATAACTCCCGATTCGCCTTATACCCAAGGCTTTGAAAGCCCCGCAGGAACTGCTTACTCCAATGAGGGTTATCGTCCCGAGCATTGGGGAGAATTCGATAATGCCAGCGTAGGCCCGCACAATTGTGCCTATTGGAGCCATAGCGGCACGCAGTCTTTGTCGTTCTATAATAATGGATACTTTTATACCTATACTGCCGCTATTCTGCCGGAGTTCAGCAATCCCATCCACAATCTGCAAATCAGTTTCTGGATGCATATTCCCGACAACAAAAGTGGAGGCATAAAATTAGGCTACATTACCGTCAATGACCATGGCTACGGTGACTCTTTTACGACCCTTGCCACTTTCAATAGCGGCAACGGCAACGTTGTGCAACACAGCATGGTTTTGGACAATGTGCCCTCCGATGCGCGACGTTTGGCGTTCAAGTGGGAAGAACATGACATGGCCTGTTTCATTGACGACTTGGAGGTTTCCATCAATCCCGCATTGATTGCGCCCCACGACATTGCAGCCGCCAACATCACAAACCATGAAGCCGACATCACTTGGGAGGGCGCTTGCGGCAGCTACGCGCTGCGCTACCGCGAAATCCCCACGATACTCAAAGAAGGCTTCGAGGGCGGCACAATGCCCCAAGGCTGGACCATAGAGGGCGACAACCAAAACCCGGACAAGACTTGGCGCGTCGGCGTGGGCGACCATCTATCATCAACCGGCACCCACAGCGGCAACTACAACGCCCGGATTACGCACAACACAAACAACCAAGTGACCTACTTGGTCACGCCCGCCCTCGACTTGGGCGAGTATGCCAGCGCGGAACTCTCCTTTTGGTACATCAACGGGAAATGGGACAACGAAACCGACGAATTCGCCGTTTGCTATCGCATCGGCAACGAGGGCGAATGGAACGAACTGTGGAGCACCGCCGTGAATCACAACACATGGACAAGCCAAACCGTTGTCCTTGCCGGCCTCGCCGACAACTACCAAATCGGCTTCCGCTTCACCGACCACTACGGCTTCGGCGTGGGCTTGGACGACATCGCATTATGCGAAATGCCCCTCTCCGAATGGATAACCTTCAGCGAGGCCGAAAGCCCCCACACGCTCACCGGACTTGCAACAGAAACCGACTATGAGGTGCAAGTGAAGAGCAACTGCGCGGGCTACGACGACTGGAGCGAGTCCTTCGTGTTCACCACCATGGGGTGCGAGATTCCCGCCAATGTTGCGGTGAGCGACCTCACGGCGACGGGCGTCACCGTTTCATGGACAGGATTCAACGACAGTTACTACCTTTCCTACCGGCAAGCGCCAAGCATGGGAACCCTATTCAGCGAGGGATTCGAGGGCGGCACGATGCCCCAAGGCTGGACCATAGAGGGCGACAACCAAGACCCGGACAAGACTTGGCGCGTCGGCGTGGGAGACTATAGTTCAGAGACCGGCACCCACAGCGGCAACTACAACGCCCTGATTACGCACAACACAAACGACCAAGTGACCTACTTGGTCACGCCCGCTTTCGACTTGGGCGAGTACGGCAGCGCGGAACTTTCCTTCTGGTTCGTCAACAGGAAATGGGACAACGACACCGACGAATTCGCCGTTTGCTACCGCATCGGCAACGAGGGCGAATGGAACCAGCTGTGGAGCACCTCCGAGAACCACCAAGCATGGACGAGCCAAACCGTTGCCCTGACCGGCCTTGCCGACAACTACCAAATAGGCTTCCGCTGCACCGACCACTACGGCTACGGCGTGGGCTTGGACGACATCGCATTGTTCGATATGACCCACTCCGAATGGATTATCCTCAGCGAGGCCGAAAGCCCCCACACGCTCACCGGTCTTATGCCCGAAACCGAATACGAGGTGAAGGTGCAAGGCGTTTGCGAAGACGAGCCCACCGACTGGAGCGAGAGCGCCTACTTCACCACCTTGGAAGGCACAACCTTCACCAAGGACATCATCGCCCACACCGACAACGGAGGCTGGTATCTGATAGCCTCGCCTGTGGCGGAGGCCGTCACGCCCACGGCGCAAAACGGCTTCCTCGCCAACGAATACGACCTCTACCGTTTCAACCAAAGCGCGGAATTGGAATGGGAGAACTGGAAGGCGGAAGGCGAGCACTACCACTTCAACCTCGAAGCGGGCCGTGGCTACCTCTACGCCAACAGCGGGGATGTCACGCTCACCTTCGTCGGCACGCCCCACGCGGCCACTGAGCCTGCCGAAGTGCCGCTGGCCTACGACCCCGCCGCCGACTTTGCCGGCTGGAACCTCGTGGGCAACCCCTTGCCGGAAATCGCTTTCATCGACCGTGATTTCTACGTGATGAACGGCGACCGCGACGAAATCGTAGCCGCCGAAGGCAATACCGTTGAGCTTATGGAAGGCATCTTCGTAATCGCCGAGGGAGAAAACGACACCATGACCTTCACCCCGGCCTCACAAAGCGCGATAGCCAACAACGCTTCCTTGGTCGTGAACCTCAGCCAAGGCCGTGGTTCCGTCATCGACCGCGCCATTGTCCGCTTCGACAGCAACCGCACCTTGCCCAAGTTCCAACTCAACCCGAACAACACGAAGGTTTACATCCCGCAGGGCGGGAAAGACTATGCGGTGGTCGCCGCCGAACAAACGGGCGAAATGCCTTTGAACTTCAAGGCTGAGAAGAACGGCACCTACACCCTGACCGTGAACGTGGAAAACATGGATTTTGACTACCTGCATTTGATTGACAACCTCACTGGCGCGGATGTGGATTTGTTGGCCGTTGAGCCTTCGGTTCCTGAGCCTGTCGAAGGACCGAACGCAACGAGTGGCAACGGCCCTTCGACAAGCTCAGGGACCGTGGCCTCTTACACCTTCACCTCCAAGACCACCGACTACGCCAGTCGTTTCCGCTTGGTGTTCAATGCCAACGACGCTTCGACAGGCTCAGCGTCCGATGCACCGTTTGCCTACATCAACAACGGCAACATCATCATCAACGGCACGGGAACCCTCCAAATCATTGACATTCTCGGCAAAGAATTAGTGAGAAAGGAGCTTACAACTCTCAACTCCCAACTCTCAACTCTCAACTTTGTCCCGGGCGTATATGTGTTGCGTTTGGTGGGCGGCGATTCCGTCAGGACACAGAAAATAGTAATTGATTGATTCATTTGCAGGGCTGCCACGATGTGGCAGCCCTGTTTCTTTTGCCTCATTTTTGGGAACGTGCCTTCAGATAACAAGCGCGGCACAGCGGCTCGTAGCTTTCCGTTTCGCCAAGTACCACCAATTTGTCGCCGGCGATGGTGCGGTGCGAAAACTGCGCCTGACCGCCGCAACGCACACAAATGGCGTGAACCTTCGTCACATCCTCGGCGATGGCCATCAGCGTGGGCATGGGTCCGAATGGCTTGCCCATGAAGTCCATGTCCAAGCCCGCCACAATGACGCGCACGCCTTGGTCGGCCAACTGTTGGCACACGTTAGGCAACTCATCATCAAGGAATTGCGCCTCGTCGATGCCAACCACATCGACATCGGTGGCGTAAAAAAGAATCTCGTTCGCGCTCTCCACGGGGATGGAGTGCAAGGCCGTGGCATTGTGCGACACCACATCCTCCTCGCTATAGCGCGTATCCACGCCCGGCTTGAAGATTTCCACCTTCAGCTTGGCGATTTTGGCGCGTTTCAACCGCCGGATCAGTTCTTCCGTCTTGCCTGAAAACATGGAGCCGCAAATCACTTCTATCCAGCCTTGCGATTTGTTGTGAGAGTCTTTTTCGAGTATCATTGCAATTATTGATTATTGAGCTTGTCAAAATAAGGTTATTGAGCTTGTCGAAATATTATGGAAAATTCGTAATTTCGCCGCTAAAATAAAGATAAAAACTATATGAACGACAATTTTGAGAGCCAAAAAGAAAAACTGCTTTCCATTAAGCACGAAATCAGCCTATTATATCAACAAGTCGACTACCTTCTGAGGAACGAAAAAACGCTCGGCCTCCTCGATTTGGATGTGTTGATGAACCGCACCCACACCCTTTACGACCTGCTTTGCTCGGTCAACTTGGGCGAGGAACCCGACAATGAAGACCTTCCTTTCGATGCCGAAGCCTTGACCGGACTATTTGGCAACATTGAGCAAGAAGCACCTGAAGCGGCCCCCGCAACGGAACCCGAAGCCATCGAGGAAACCGAACAGCCGATGGAGACCGTGGAAACGATGCCCTTCGTCGAGGAACATGTTGAGGAACAGATTGAAATTCAGGAGGAAACACCTTCTAAGGAATTGATGGAAAAGCCTGCGGAAGAACCCATCGAGGAGCTTGTTGATGAACCCGTGGAAGAACCTGTAGAAGAACCCATTGAGGAAATTGTGGAAGAGCCAATTGTTGAACCAATGGAAGAAACTTTTGAGGAAATCATGGAGGAACAACCTGCGGAAGAAAACACGACAATGGAAACCGAAACGGAAGCCTCTGAGGAGAAACAAGAGGAATTGCCCATGAGCGACGATTTCGGCCTGTTTTTCCGTTTCGAGGAAATGCCCGAACAGGAAGCTCCCGTCGAAACTCCTCCAACCACGGGGAAAGTGGTTCACGTCATGGAAGCCATTCCCGAAGAGGAAATCCCGGAGCGCGACCGCGTGCATGGCGACGAGTTGGTGAAGGACAATCCTTTGGAAATGCCGAAAATGGAGGATGAACCCGTTGAAAACAACAGGTATGAGGAAGAAAAGCCCCAATCTGACGAGTTGCCGGGATTCTTCGCTCAGGACGAGGCCGAGTTTGAGTTTGCCACCACTGAAACTTTGGGCGAGAAAATGATGCACGAGGACAACTCATTGGCGGCCAAATTGCAGCAAAACCCCGTCCGCGACCTGAAATCGGTCATCGGAATCAACGATAAGTTCTTGTTTGTCAATGAGTTGTTTGGCGGAAGCATGGAAAAATACAACAAATCCATCGAAAACCTCAACGACCTCAAGACCTTGAACGGCGCGATGATTTACCTGAACGAGTTGAAGATTGAGTTGCAATGGAACAGCAGCAACGAGGCCTACCAGAAGCTCAAGGATTTGGTTTCCAGAAAGTTTGAATCCTAAACGCCATGCCGAAACTCTATCTTGTGCCCACGCCCATCGGCAATTTGGAGGACATCACCCTGCGGGCCATCCGCATCCTGAAGGAGGTGGACGGCATCCTTGCCGAAGACACCCGCACCTCGGGCAACCTGCTCAAGCACTTGGAAATCAGCAAGCCCATGACGGCCTTCCACATCCGCAACGAGCATCTCGTGGTGGAACGCATCGCCGACCGCATCGAGGCAGGCGAAACCTTGGCCTTGGTCACCGATGCGGGCACCCCGGCCATCTCCGACCCAGGTTTTTTGCTGGTGCGCGAGTGCGTGAAGCGCAATATCGAGGTGGAGTGCCTGCCCGGCCCTACGGCATTCGTGCCGGCTTTGGTCAATTCGGGCTTGCCTGCCGAGAAGTTCATTTTCGAGGGCTTCTTGCCGCACAAGAAAGGCCGCCAAACCAAGTTGAAGGAAGTGGCCGAATATCCTTACACGACCATCCTCTACGAATCGCCGTTCCGCCTGCTGAAGACCTTGCAGCAATTGGCTGAGGTTTGCGGTGCAGACAGAAAAGTCTGTGTTTCAAGGGAATTGACGAAAATCCATGAAGAAAACGCCCGAGGCAGCTTGGCCGAGGTGATTGAACATTTCTCCAAGAAGGACATAAAAGGAGAAATCGTCATCGTTTTGGAAGGTCGACCAACGATGACCAAAAACGACCTTCTTGACAATGACGATTCTATGGAATAGCTGTTAAATGACGGTTATTTCACCTGCCTTTGATAGGCTTGCAAACGGGCTTTGAGGCTGTTTTTCACGCCGTTGGAGGTGTAGGTGGCACCGCTCACGGCATCCACATCCTTGTTCAATGCCTCATCAACGGTGAGGCCGATCCATGCGTCGTAAAGTCCGCCTTTCTCCACACGATGCACGAAACGAGGTGTCTCTTCATTTTCAAGGAGCACCACATTTTTGATGCGGCCTTCGGCATCCAAGGCTATTAATAAAGGTGTGGGACCGTTGAAGCCTTTCACGCCGTCGGAATAGGGCGACGAGTACAATACCGTGCCCAACTTGTGGCCTTTCGCGTCCTTCACTTCATAAAAAGCCGTGTCGATGGCCTTGGTTTTGGCGGCATCGCCGAAATAGGGCTGCACTTCCGAAACGGGAAGTTCGGGGAGGTTGGGTCCGCAGCTGCCTAAAGCCACTACGCCGGCAGCCATCAGTGCGCCCAAAGTTTTCTTGATAACGTTCATTTTGAAATGGTTTTGAATTTGTGTGCAAAAATACGCAATTCCTCCCAACAATTCAACAATTAAACAATCAACAATTTTTCGTCAAGCTCAAAAACCTTTCAACAAAAGCCCTATCTTTGTGCCATCAAAACTTCAGATTATGTTAGTCATTGGAATCGCAGGCGGCTCAGGTTCAGGGAAGACCACCGTCGTCAAGGAATTGGTAAGACAATTGCCAGAAAACTCAGTATCAGTCATTTCGCAGGATGCCTATTATTTCGACAACGGCGACAAGACGCCCGAGGAGAAGAAGCAAATCAACTTCGACCACCCCGACGCCATCGAGTGGGACCTGCTCATCGACCATCTCGACCGCCTCAAGAAAGGCGAAACCATCCCCATGCCGATTTACACCTACGTCACTTGCGCCCGCTCGCAGGAAGTGATTTATGTGCATCCCACCGAGGTCATCATCGTGGAGGGCATCATGGTCTTGACCCAAGAGGAACTGCGCAAACGCATGGACATCAAGGTTTTCGTCGACACCGACAGCGACGAGCGCCTAATGCGCATCATCCGCCGCGACATTGCCGAGCGCGGACGCACTTGGGAGGATGTGCTGCGTCATTACCAGACTTTTGTGAAACCCATGCACCAACAATTCATCGAGCCTACCAAGCGCAGTGCCGACATCATCCTGCCTCGCGGCTCAAGCCCTGTGGTTGTGGATATTTTGGCCTCACGGATAAGGATGCACTTGGGGAAATGAATTTTTTCCGCCAAAGTTTTGCTTCCTGATTGTTTCCGAAAAACAGATTTTGTGTATCTTTGCCACCCGTTTGCAAGATTGCACGGTATTCCATACTTTATCTCTTAAAGCGATGAAAATCAGAATGTTGATTATAACATTATCATGTTTTGTTTGCCTTATGGCGAACCGATGCTGCGTGTCGTCGGAAACGCCCAATCTGTCTAAAGAGCTGAAAAGCATGGAGAAGGAAATTCCGTTGCCCTACAATGACAATTTGGCCGAAATCCTGAAAACCCGCTCCTCGAAACCCGTTTCGACCGTTTTCTTGCAATACGAACCCTACCTCGATTCAGTCCTGACGGAAAGGAAAATGCCTTTGGAGCTGAAATACCTCCCATTGTCGCTGAGCGGAATGAGGACGGATTATCGCCAAGGCGACCGCTGTGGCTATTGGGCTTTGCCATCGTTGGTCGCGATGAGGTATGGCCTTTCCGTCGACGAGAACCTTGACGAGCGGTCGGACATCCACGCCTCGACGGAAGCAGCCTTGGACTACATCTCCGACCTGCACAAGAACTACAACGACTGGTGGTATGCCATCCTCGCGTATTGCAACAGCCCCTCCTCGCTGAACCAAGTCTTGGTTCACGAAGGTTCAAATCCTTCGCTTTGGGACTTTTACGAGAAGAAACTCATGCCCGACGCCCATGTGATTGCCGATTTCATCGCCTATGTCTATTTGGCCAACGAAGACAGCCTCACCTACTCCTCCGTGGTCGACTACGAGGAGACAACGGTGGCCGAAACCTCTTCCGACAAAGCGGGGCAAACCATAGACAAGGACGACCCATCCATCAGGAAATACAAAATCAGGAAAGGCGACACGCTGACGAAAATCGCGGCGATGTACCATGTCTCGATTTCAGATTTGATGGAATGGAACAACCTGAGTGACGACAAAATTTTAGAAGGACAAATATTGATTATCAAGAAATGAAACCCAGACGCACATTATTTTTCATTTTGGCCGTGATGCTCATTTTGGGAGTGGCATGGTATTTTTTCCCTGCCGAAGGGCTTGCCGTCGGCGGCAAGAACTTGCATTTCCCTTCCTACGCGAAAGACAAGGCACCACAAGCGGAAGAAGTGGACGTGGACGCCGTTTTGAACAACGTGAACAAGAGTTTTGAGATGACTTGCAGCGACAACCTGCTCGACAGTATGCGCTTTTTCCGCACCTATTTGAAGGAAAACCCCAACCGCATCTACCTCCCCAACGACGACTACACCTTCTTCGACACCCTGTTTTCACAATTCGAGCAAGCCGGTGCGCAGGGCAAAACCTACCGCGTCATGTATTACGGCGACTCGCAAATCGAGATGGACCGCATGTCGTCGGTGTTGAGGCAGAAATTGCAGGAGTTTTTCGGTGGGTCGGGGCCCAACATGGTTCCGGCCATTCAGCCCGTGCCTACCATTTCGGTGGTGCAACGCGCCTCCAATCTTGTGCGCTACACCGTTTATGGCGACGCCACCACGCAAAGGGCTTCGCACAACCGCTATGGGGTGATGTCGCAGTTCAGCCAAGTGGTGGGCAGCGGCACCATTTCATTCACGCAAACCAACCATTCACAAGCCTTCGACAAGGCCAAGGAAATCTCCACCGTTTCGGTGCTTTTGGGCCGCAACAGCAAAAACTTCACAGCCACACTGAAGTGCGACAACCTTCCGGCCCAACCCAAAACACTTGCTGCCAGCGATAGCGTCACGCTCATCACTTGGGAGCTTCCCGCCAACGTGAAGAGAGGTTCCATCGACTTGAAGGGCAACGCAGAAATCTATGCCGTGTTGCTCGACGGCGAGCCGGGCGTGGCCATCGACAATGTGGCCTTGCGCGGCTGCACAGGCACCATCTTCACCCGCATCAACGAGGCCACTTTGAAGCAGTCGTTTGAACTGTTGGGCACCCGCCTGATCATCATGCAGTTTGGCGGCAACCGTATGCCCGGTATCTCCAATTCAAAGAACATCACGACTTATATGGCCGAGCTTGAAAAGCAAATCGACTACATGAAGCGCGTCGCGCCGAAGGCCACGCTGCTCTTCATCGGCCCCGCCGACATGGGCAAGAGCTACAACGGCAAGATGGGCACATGGAAAGGCCTCCCCGAACTCAACGATTCGCTCCGCATCATGGCCCTGCGCAACAATGTGGCCTATTGGGACATGTTCAACGTGATGGGCGGCGAAGGCTCGATGGCCCAGTGGGTGAAGCACAAGCCCGCCTTGGCCGGCCCCGACCATGTGCATTTCACCTTCAGAGGCGCTCAGGAAATCGGCTCCGACTTGGCCAAATCGTTCACCACTTATTATGATTTCTACAAACTGCGCCAGCGCGTGCCAAGCGAAAAGGTCATCGAATTCATCAACCTCGACCAGAAGGAAGATTCCACCCGCACGGCAGGCCGCATAAGGATGCCTTTCTACAAACCACCTTTCACCCTGAAAAAACAATGAAGAAACTGCTGGTTTTCATAGGATTGGCTTTGGCTTGCAGGTTGCTCGTGGCTCAAACTCTGCCTTTGGTGAAGTTTGTGCCCGACTACCCCTTTGCCCATTTCGAAAACAACCGGCTTACATATCCTGGCGACAGCTTGCCGATGGAACGCTTCTTCTCCAAGATGGACTCGGTCGTGTTTCTCGGCGAAGGCAACATCAGCATCATGCACATCGGAGGCTCGCATGTGCAGGCAGGCATATTTACCCAACAATTCCGCGACAACTTGCTGAGCATCAGCCCCGACCTAATTGGCGGAAAGAACTTCGTATTCCCTTTCTCGGCAGGAGGCACCAACAATCCTTCACACTACATCGTCCGCTCGACAGGCAACTGGAGCTATTGCCGCAACGCCGTCCGCCGCGAAACCGACAAGCGGATGGGATTGGCCGGCGCCGCCATCACCACCACCGACCCGATGGCTACCGTCAGCATCGTCACGAGGGAGAAACACCCTACCAGCCTTACTCCCAATTACGACTTCAACAGGGTTACGGTAATCGGCTTTTCGGAAACGGACAATGTGGTGCCCGTGGTCAGCTACGACAGCAGCTTGTTGCAAGGCCTGTACGACGAGTGGAAATCGACTTACACCTTCCTTTTGCCCGACTTTACGGATTCCATCTGCATACTTTTCGATTCCGTCCCAGGCGAGTTCACCCTGACGGGCGTGCTGCTCGAAAACGACATGTCGGGCATCAGCGTGCATGGCGTGGGGGTGAACGGGGCCAGCGTTCCCTCCTACTTGCGCTGCCACGATTTTGAGCGCGACCTCAAACTTATCAAGCCCGACCTGATTATCTTCAGCATCGGCATCAACGACGCCGCCGACACTGGCTTCAACAAGTCCTACTTCAAGCAGAACTACAAGGAGCTTATCAGCATCATCCAAAGGGTGAATCCCGATTGCGCCCTGCTCTTTGTGACCAACAACGACAGTTTCAAGAAGATAAGAAAAAACAAATACCAAGTCAATCTGAACGGCCCTGTGGTTGAGGAGGCTTTCATGGAGATGGGCAAGGACTACAATGCCGCCGTGTGGAACCAGTTCGACATCATGGGCGGACTGAAGTCGATGGAGGAATGGGAGAAGGCGGGATTGGCCAAGAAAGACAAGGTGCATTTCACCAACGAGGGCTACAAGCTCTTGGGCGACTTGCTTTACAATGCTTTGATTACCCGATATATAGAACATGTCCAACTGAACGCAAAACGACCCTGATAATGACCTTTAATCCCGAAATAGCGTTGGACTTCCTGACAAAAGTCTTTTCTTTCGACAAGGCCCATCCCTTGCTGTTCACCCAGTTTTATTTCTGGGCCTTTTTCGCCGTGGTGTTCGCCTTTTTCTCCATGTTCAGGAACAAGTGCCTGCTGCGCAACTCTTTCCTGTTTTTCGTCAGTCTGTTCTTCTACTACAAGACCAGCGGACTCTTCATATTAATCCTGATTTTCATCACTTTATATAATTTCTTTGCGGGCAAATGGCTCCATTCGCGAAAGAGGGACGGCACGCGGAATTTTGTGCTTGGGCTTAGTGTAGTGGTCAATTTGTCCTTGCTTTTCTATTTCAAGTACGCCTATTTCCTGATCGATGTAATCAACGACCTCTTGGGATTGAAGCTCCATGTGTTCGACGTGTTCTCGTGGGTGGGCAACCAAATCACGGGCGACAACCGATTCAGCGTCGACAACATTCTGCTGCCCGTGGGCATCTCGTTCTATACCTTCCAGGCCATCAGTTACATTATGGATGTCTACCGCAAGCGGATTGAACCCGTACACAACATTTTCGATTTCGGCTTCTATGTGAGTTTCTTCCCGCAATTGGTGGCTGGTCCCATCGTGAGAGCCAACGAGTTCATCCCGCAACTCCACAAGAAATACTTCCTCAGCCGCGACCAGTTTGGCATCGCCGTGTTCTGGATTATGAACGGCTTGGTGAAGAAAATCGTGCTCAGCGACTATATTGCCATCAACTTCATCGACCGCGTTTTTGAGCAGCCTTTGATGTACACGGGCTTCGAGAACCTGATGGCGTTGTTCGGCTATTCGCTGCAAGTCTACGCCGACTTTTCGGGCTACACCGACATCGCCATCGGCGTGGCCATGCTGATGGGTTTCTACCTGCCCAAGAACTTCAATTCGCCCTACAAGGCCAAGAATCCGGGCGAGTTTTGGAAACGCTGGCACATGTCGCTGTCGCGCTGGCTGCAAGATTACCTCTACATCCCGCTCGGCGGCAACCGCAACGCCACTTTCGGCTCGTTCTGCATCATCATTATGATTGCCGCCATCGCCGTGTTCCTTTCCAATAGTCTGTGGGTAGGTGTAGGTGTGGGCATAGTCGCCTTGATTGTGGGAATGGTGGCCATTTTCAAGCCTGAGAAAAGGAAGAAAATCACCACCAACATCAATGCGATGGACACCATGCTTTTGGGCGGCTTGTGGCACGGTGCCTCATGGAATTTCATGATTTGGGGCGGCTTGAACGGTATCGGCATGATTTTCTACAAGTTTTGGAGAGACTGGAGCGTTTACGGGCGCACCTTGTTCATCATCGCGGTCTCTTTCTTGCTGAGGGTGTTGTGCATTTATGTGCCTCAGCCCGTGTTCAACATGCTCTTTGTGTGGTGCCTGATTGTGCTGGCTGGCAATATGTTACGGATGCTCTACAACCTGTTTGGCGGCAAGAAGGCTTGGCAATGGCTGCAAGACGCTTGGGCCATCTTCCAAACCTTCACCTTCATCACCTTCACACGACTGTTCTTCCGCAGCGGCTCCAACCTCGACCCCGCCGTAGCCAACAAAACAGCATGGGAAACCGCCCAAAGCATGGTCAACCAAATGGGCGGCCATTGGGATTTGAACATGATTCCCAGCATCGTCTTCCATTATCGCAATGTGTTCATTCTCATTGTGATAGGATTGATAATACATTGGTTGCCCGATAACTTCAAGCGGCGTTATCGCATTTGGTTCGCCAAGATGCCCCTGCCGCTGATGATTGTGGTTTGCGCCATCATCGTGTTCGTCATCTACCAGTTCATCACGGCTGATTTGCAGTCGTTTATCTATTTCCAGTTTTAGAAAACATCGTTTTAGTTCGGCGGTAACCCCTTTTTTAAACCACTTACCGCCGAGTATTTTTTCAGAATACATGGCGGTAACTCGAAAAATTGTTATTTTTGCGGCGTGGATTTAACGAGAAAACGCCATGAAAATCATAGGAAGGGAAAAGGAGCAGAAACTGCTGAAGGAATGTTGCCGCTCAGAGAAGCCTGAACTTGTGGCAGTTTACGGTCGCCGCCGCGTGGGAAAGACCTATCTTGTGAAACAGTTTTTCCAAGAGCAGTTTGACTTCTATACCACAGGCATTTACAATGGCTCATTGAAAGAACAATTGGCCTTTTTCAACAAGCAACTCAATCGGTTTTCAAACAGTTTCTATCCCGTGCCCAAAAATTGGATGGAAGCCTTCGACCAATTGCAGCACTATCTTTCCCGTGTGGAAAAGGAAAACATCATCGTTTTCTTTGATGAAATGCCGTGGCTCGATGTGCCGCGCTCCAAGTTCCTCAAAGCCTTTGAGTTGTTTTGGAACAGTTGGGCATCGAGTCAAGCTAATTTGAAATTGGTTGTGTGCGGTTCGGCCACTACATGGATGACCGACAAACTGTTGGGGGGGAAAGGTGGCTTGCACAACCGTGTGACACGCCGCATCTGGTTGGCTCCGTTTACGCTTTCGGAAACAAAGCAATTGCTTGAATACCAAAGTATAAGATGGAACGATAGGCAAGTTTTGGACTGCTATATGGTGTTTGGCGGCATACCTTATTATATCAGTATGTTGCAAAAAAGCCTGAGCCAAACCCAAAATGTGGACGAATTGCTTTTCTCGCAAACGGCACCATTGAAGTCGGAATACGATTTCATGTTTGGCTCTTTGTTCAACGATGCGCCCGTTTACAAGCGGATTGTCGAATTATTGAGCCAAAAAGCCAAAGGCATGACCCGAAAGGAGATTCTCGATTTGCTTGGTTTGACGGATAACGGCAACCTGACCGAAATGTTGAAAAATCTTTGCAATTGCGACATCGTGCGCTGCTATTCCGCTTTTGGCAAGAAACAACGCGACATGCTTTACCAACTGACCGACCTTTTCACCTTGTTTTACCTGCGTTTCGTAAAGGATTACAATGGCCGCGACGAACATCATTGGAGCAATATGATGGAATCTGCCAGCGTGACGGCTTGGAAAGGCTATGCTTTTGAACAGGTTGGTTTCTTGCACCTTAATCAGATAAAAAAAGCATTGGGTATCAACGGGATACAGAGCGATGTTTGCTCATGGACATACCGCGATGAGCTGGGTAAGGTCAGGGCGCAAATCGATATGCTCATTGACCGCAACGACCAAACCATCAACCTTTGCGAAATGAAATATTCGGCAACGGCATACTCCATCAAGAAAGATTATGACCAATGGCTGCTTGACCGTCGCGAACTGTTTCGCGAACAAACCCGAACAAAAAAGGCACTCCATCTCACCATGATAACGACTTTAGGCCTGAAGGACAACCCTTATTCGGGCGACATCAACAGCGAAGTGACTTTGGTGGATTTGATGCAGTTATGAACGATAATACTCGGCGGTAACCCCTTTTTTAAACCACTTACCGCCGAGTATTTTTTCAGAATACATGGCGGTAACTCGAAAAACAATCAATGCGTCAAAATTTCCAGCCCCGTTTCCGTCATCAAAAACGTATGCTCCCATTGCGCTGATGGCAGTTCGTCCTCGGTGATGACCGTCCAGCCGTCGGCACTATCGACGAAGACTTTCCATGTGCCGGTATTAATCATCGGCTCGATGGTGAACACCATGCCTGGGACAAGCAACATGCCCGTGCCTTTCTTGCCATAGTGCAGCACTTCAGGGTCGTCGTGGAATTTGAGACCCACGCCGTGGCCGCAGAGGTCGCGCACCACACTGAAACCATTCTTGTGGGCGTGTTGCTGGATGGCGTTGCCAATGTCGCCGACAAAGCCAAAAGGCTTGGCGGCCTCCATGCCTACATACAGACATTCCTTGGCCACGTCCACCAATTTCTGCTTGCGGTTCGAGGTCTTTCCGATGATGTACATGCGCGAGGCGTCGGAATAATAGCCGTCCAAAATGGAGGTGACATCCACATTGATAATGTCGCCTTCCTTCAGGATTTCCTTCGCCGACGGAATACCGTGACACACCACTTCATTAATGGACGTGCAAACGCTTTTCGGGAAGCCTTCATAGCCCAAGGTGGCGGGGATGGCACCATGCTCGATGGTGTAATTATGAACCAACTCGTTGATTTCCAATGTACTCATTCCCGCGTGGATTCTCTCCCCCACAAGGTCGAGGATGCCTGTGGTGATGACACCGCTCCGCTTGATGCCTTCGATTTCTTCAGGGGTGCGGATGAGGCTGCGTTTGGGTACCATTGCGCCTTTGGCCTCCAACGCCATCACCTTTTTGTCCAATGCTGTCGGTTCCTGTCCGGCCGGCACACGCCATTTCTTACGCCTGTTAAACATGTTGCTTGAATTTTGGGCTGCAAAAGTACGGAGATTTTGGGAAAGTATGAATCTCTGGTTCAAATATCAAGTGGAAAAATATCGGAAACGCCAAATCCAAGTGGCAAACCTTTCTTTTTGTGGAAATTTCGCTGGTTTCTGACGGGGGTATGTGAGTTCATAGGAACGGCGTAAAATACACAGGCAGGCAACTTGTTGCTCCGTCTTTCTGATAGTCTTTCGTGTAAAGCAAAATCCGTTTGTCTATGCGTGAGGTAAACTTCTCACAGAAAGCGTCAAGTGATTTGTGCGTCTTGTAGCTTGACGACTTAACTTCGATAGGCACAAGTTTGTTGCCGCGAGAAAGCAGGAAATCAACCTCGCAGTTGTGCTTCTCGTCTTTCGGAAAAGTGTAATAAAACAATTGGTTTCCAGCACTTGCCAGCATCTGGGCGACAAGATTTTCATACACATAGCCTAAGTTGGCTTTCAGTTTGTCGCCCAACAATTGCTGATAGATTGCATTTTCCGTAAAAGCCTTGTCCCAAAAACAAAGTGTCACGAAAAGGCCTGTATCGGCAAGAAATATCTTAAAGCGTCCTAAGTCCTTGTTGAGCGACATGCCCACATTCGGGTCGGTGCAATGATAGGAAAACAAGGTGGTCTTGCTTTCCGACAAAGCCTGTAGCAGTTCTGTCATTTTGTTCTCCGACTGATCACCAATGACCGCATAGGGCTGATAACGCGACTGGTTGCCGCTGAGTTGTGCGGGAATGTTCTGAAACAGACGCTCCGCCTTGCCGGTTGGGTCCAGTTTTTGGAAATCCTCCAAATACAAACTGATGATTTTTCGCTTTGTTTTGTCAACAAGACTGAGGTTGTTCGTTTCAAGGTAAGTATTCACTGCTTGAGGCATCCCGCCTACAAGCATAAACAGACGCAAATCGAACATTGCCTTTCTATGCGACGGTCCCAAAGCCATTTTGGCATCATACCACTGCCTCAACAGCGGAATCGAGACCTCGTCGCCCAGCGCCCAACGAAATTCCTCAAAGTCCATCGGATACATGGTAATCCTGTCTTCCTCGCTTGGAATGGTGATGTCTTTTGTGTTCTTTCTGATGCTGATTAGGGAGCCTGTTTCAATGTAGTCGTACCTGCCATCTTGGACAAGGTACTTGATGGCCTGCCGTGCCAACGGACATTTTTGCACCTCGTCGAATATAATCAGTGACTTTCTCGGTTTCAGCACAACCTGATAGTGTTGTTGTAGGTTCAAAAAGATTCTGTCGAGGTCTGTCAAATCTTCAAACAAGTCTTTGATGCGTTTCGGTACCTTGTTGAAATCGACAAGTATGTAGGTATCATACTCTTGTTGGGCAAAATGTTCAACCAAGGTTGATTTGCCGACACGCCGGGCACCTTCCACCAAAACAGCGCTTCTTCCCTTGCTCTCATTTTTCCATGTCAGCAATTCGTCATACAATTTGCGTTTAAACACTTTTTCCATACATTAACTATTTGATAATCCGCTGCAAAAATACAAATAAATCCGCTGACCCGCAAATTAATTTCATCAATTTATCCACTGACCCCGAAATTTTATCATCAGAAATATCCGCTGACCCCGAAATTTGCAGCAATTTATGCCAAAAACCAGCGAAATCCAATTTTAGCAACTCCATTCTTCACCCAACCTATCCTTCATCCCTTCGAGGAACGCTGTCGTGTAATACCGAAAGAAGTTGAAATTCATTGCGATAGAGATTTTGAGAATCAAATCGGCTTCGAGCGAGGACTTTTTGAAGACTTTGTAGACATGGTTGCGCGAGCAGCCAATCTCACGCGCCAACCAGCTTGCGCTGCGTTGGTCGGCTTTGAGTTGCGCATGGACAAGATGCCCGATGTGGATGTTGCTGCCAGAGTGTTCCATAGCTTGCCGATGGTTTGTGCTTCGGCTTTGTTTCCATGACAATGAAAAAAGCGTGAATTTCATTGCTTTATGTCACCGTAGGCTCTGGAATGCCTTTCACATCATAAACAACAAGATTCACGCCAAAAAGCGTGAACCTTTGCTTGCTTATTCTCATGTGCGAAATTTTCCAGATTTACGGCGAGAGAACAAGAGCAAAAGCTCAGTTAGTATTTCAATTGGTTATCTCTTTTCCGTTTTTTTTGACTTTTAAAATTTAGGCTTCAAAAATACGGAAAATATCCAAAATGGATATAGGTTTTGTGTCGATAGCCGAAAAAAGTTAGGTTTGTATGGCAGAAACCAGCGAAATCTGTCTTGTTTTTCGGGATTTCGCTGGTTTATGGCAGGAAAAGTATGCTATTTTCTTTTCTCAAAGTGTTGATAGTCTTTCACGCTACGCCATTGACCGCCCCATTGGAAGCCATACGATTCAAACACTTCCTTGCAAAAGTCATACTCGTCGATTTTGTGGGGAAAATCTTTGGTCCTATCCAAATAATCCGATGCTGTGCTTGGTTGAACAAAGGAGCCTTTGACGTAAGGATTCTGCAAAGGATTGATGTCGACAGCCATGCCGAAAGCATGTTTCGAAAGTGTTTTGGAGTGGGCCACAGTGCGGCAATTGAAGCATGAGGTGTTGTTGGCCTGCATCGAAGCCTCGTCATCGGCATTGAAGTCATCCACCAAGCGGATGCTATTAATGGAGTAAGCTCTTGAAAACAGTGCTCTGAAAATGAATAGTAAATCTTTTGCAATGGCTTTGTTGCAAACAAGTTCACCTTTTCTGATAGTGCCCTCGTAATCATAATGAAAAACAGTGAGATAGCGCAGTTCATCGTAGCTGACTGTGGCCGTTTGGGGCATTGACTTGCCTTGCATACGGTTTTTCACTGCTTCGGGAACGGGCCGTGAAACAAACAAAAAAGCCTTATACCTCAGCGTGTCGTTGGTTTGAGCGATGATGCATTGAGGTACAAGGAATAGAAACAATAAATAAAACATTCTCACTGAGGTTTGTAAATCTTCCCGTTTCGTTCTTGATAATTTTTTATAAACTCCACATTCGCTCTTTCCACACTATTTAAGGCTGCTTCGGTGACGCTGGCATCCGGGTGATACCAACTAATCCGTTTGAAATAGTTATTCAATTCCTGGGAGTTGAACACATAGCCATGTTTTGCATACACGCTATTACGCAAATAGGTTAATTCCTTTGCTGTGAGCGGACTCAAATCGCTTTCTGTGAATCGGTAATTACTTGCGTCTTTCCTTAACATTCCCCAATATTCATACACTTCAGTTGGCGTGTCTTGAACATACTTTTCATAAACATAGCCTACGATGCCATTACAGTCAATCTTTTTCCATTCGCCTTCTGTGCCCAACAGAACGGCCCCTTCTGGACCATTGTGGAGCACACCCACAATGGGAGCCTTGCTTTGGGGAGTTTGGCGGATGTTGACGTAGCCATCGTAGGCGTTGGAATAGACTCGCGGAGGACAACCATGGTTAGCCTCAAAAACCGCAGCCTCAAAATCGTCTTCCTCGATTTTTTGTAATACGATGCCATTATATTCACCTTGTATGATATAGATAGAATGATGCTCAACATCAACTCGGATGTATTCATCAAACCCAAAAGACACTCCATTTCCTTCTCCAGTAATATAGTCAGGCCTGTTTTTGAGTTCAATATTTATTTTTTCCATTTTTTCAACTTGGTCAAATGCATCATCCATGTTGCTGTTGACAACTTGATAGTATGAATCTGTAACAATCATACGGCCAAAATTCCCATATTCGTCGCATCCAACCCAAACACCTTCAAGCCATTCGTAGCCTTTGAGCTTGTTTTGTTGGGCTTCTTGCTGCTGTCTTTGCTCTTCCAGTTCGGCTTCATGTTGGGCTTGCTGTTCTTGCATTTGCAGTTCATATTCAGCCTGTTGTTCTGATAAATCTTGTTCTTTATTGCTTTTCATCACAAAAACCGCGATGACAGCTGCTATTACGATAACCCCAGCCACAATGCCAATAATCAATCCAGTTTTGTTTTTTTTCTTTGGTTGTTCTGGTTTTGGCTTAGAAGGAGTTGGAGGCGGTGGCGTAGGAGGATTGTTTTCCGTAGGCTCAGCCTCTTCTTTCGTCTTCATCGGCTGCTCATTTGGAATGGGATTTTCTGGTTTGTGCTGTTCTTCTACAGATAGTTTGTTGATTTCTTCCACATTTGCATCAACAGGCGTTCCGCACATAGGGCACGCCTCAGACTTGTCAGACATCTGACAGCCGCATTTTTTGCAATTAATGTATGCCATAGCTTTGTCAATTATTGAACATGAAAATCTTTAACCCCTTTGGTCTCACTAAAGATATGTTAGAATTTAGAACTTCGTCGAAAAGAAGTCTCACATTATCGTCATCCAAATTCTCACAATGACCGATGAATTGTGGACTTATAGAAATTGAACCAAGGAAGCCCATTGGATATAAATCTAATGGACTTCTTTATGTCATGGCTTTATTACTCAACTAAGGCGTTAAATATCCCATAGACTACATCTATGGCGAATCCAATCCATGCCCATTTTGCACATGATTTGGCTTTAATTGGTGATTTTTCTTTAAAGACGAAGTACATTATCCAGCCCGCTAATGGAATAAAAAGCGAAAGCCAATTCAAGCCAGTTGAAGGTTCGTCTTCTTCTGTCGAGTTCAACACAGCATTACTTGGTTGTGTTGGGGTAACTGCATTGCCGCAATAAGGGCACATTGTTGCATTGTCGGGCACGGTAGCGCCACATGTGTTACATTTGTTTGCCATAATTAAAATTTTAATGATTAAACTCTATTGATGTTAAGTAACTGTTCAAAATCAAACTGATATATCTTTTGACTTCGGAGCTCGGGACTTCGAGACTTCTGGACAAGTAAACGCCTCGTAGTCTCACTGTCCCGTGGTTTCGCGCCTTTTATGTAAACTAAATTTGCTCATCTACATCTGATACTAATAATCAAGTAAGGCAGTACAAGCCCCCATTAGTATCGATAGGCCAATAGTAACAGCGACCCCTATCCAAGCCCATTTTGAGCAAGCTTTTGCTTTAATGGGAGTTTCGTCTCTAAAAACAAAGTACATTATCCAGCCCGCGACCGGAACAAGAAACGAAAGGATATTCAATCCCGTTGAAGGTTCGTCTTCTTCTACTGTGTATATCACATTGCTTGGCTGTGTTGGAGTGACAGCATTACCACAATAAGGGCACACTGTTGCATTGTCGGGTACCGTAGCCCCACATGTGTTACATTTGTTTGCCATAGTTTTACGTTTTATAAAGGTTATTGTGAATGATTATGGGTAATTATAAAAAGGCTGCAAGAGCCTCTATTCTTTTTTTACCAACTTTGAAAATATCAAGGGGGTAGACGGGTTTCCCTTCAATTCTAACGATAGTTCCTCTCTCGTTTTGGCTCAAGGTTGCAGTCATATTAAAGCCATAGTCAAAAAGGGTCATTGGTGTCTTGAATTTTATCATGGTTGGAGCTTGCTGTTTGATTTTGTATTTGCACTTTAGAATTGCATTATGAAGCGAGTTAATTGCTTCTTGAGGCGATGATTGCGTTTGATAGGTTGCAACCGTCTTGGATACTCCTGATTGGTAATTAATCTGATTGATCATTGTAGTATGTTTTTAATAATGTGGTTTTTGTTGAGAATCTGTTCTTGAAACCAATGCTGAGATGATTAAGACGCAAACCTGTAAGGCAAACAAGCAGATGATACCTACAAGGAAACCGTCGTTTTTCAACGATTCATCCACGAAGAACGATAAGCTGTATTCAACCAATCCGATGAACGTGAAGAAAAACGGCAAGGCAACCTTAAATCCATCCTTGATGTCAATGGCGCCTGTGAAATGGTTTATTAGTGTTGTCGTTATGATAACTAAACTGCTAATGATGAGCACATGATTTCCGGCACAATCGAAAATCAAACAAATTGCGATGTTCAAGAAAAGGCAAATCATGCCGATGATTAAATGAATGTATTTCATAACATATTACATTTGAGGAGGTAACATAGGTGGTGCTTGCTGTGATAATAAAGAGGCTATTTCTGGCACGTCTGAAGCTTTGGCCCATTGAGGCATCCCACTTTTCCAAACCATCGTTTCTCCATCCATATCACCTTTATTAATTAAGTCTCTAAGGTTGTAGATGGTCTGACCTCCCACCTGTTGCCCATTGATGAAAACAAAATAAGTGGGCTCATGGCTTGGCATTGGAGGTGGAGGAGCTTGTTGAAAGAACAAGGGAGCCAATTCATTCACAGAAGAGGCTTTGGACCATTGCACCATACCGCTTTTCCACACCATGGTTTCACCATTCATTATTCCCTGTGTGACCATGTCTCTTATGTTTTGCAAGGTCTGACCTGCAAGCTGCCGGCCGTTAATCATTAAGAAATAAGTTGGTTCCTGATAGGTAGGAGGTTGGTATGCTGGTGCTGAAGCGGGTGTTGGGGGATTTGTGTTGATAAAATGCGATGCCATATGGCCGAAGGCCGATCCAACACCCACCCCAACACCTAAGCCAGTGCCTATACCAATCATTTGGCCTCCTGTGCCTTCGTTGCCTGCAGCAGTGTCAAGGACATCGAAACTCCTCTCCATTTGGTATACATCTTTTCCTGCAATTTTCAGGCGGGCAGCTAAGTCTTTTGCATCTTTCAGTTTGATTAAACTAGGGTCATCTTCTGGAACATTGATAGACATGATACTGAATTCCTGCAACTCAATACCATATTTTGTAAAGACCTTGTTTATTTCCTCATTGCAATACTCTGACATATCAACCAAGTGGGTGTTGATTTCCAAGATGGATATATTATCTTGTGCGATTTTTTTTGCAATCAAAGAACTAAGTTGTGACAACATCTTTCCTTTGAAGTACTGGTTGACTTTATAAACTTCAAAAGAAGTCATATTACCCATTAGAGTCTTCAGAAATAGTTTTGGGTCAACGATTCTCATTCCATATTGGCCAAAAGCACGTACTGGAACAATAATGTTATATTTAGGATCTTCTAATTGAATTTCTGAATTCGTGCCCCATTTTATATCTAGTTTGGTGGTCAAATTTACAAACCAAACCTCTGCCTGAAAAGGAGAATCGCCACCAAAAGGAATATTGATAATATTATTCAACAACGGAATATTACTCGTTTTCAGAGTATATGTTCCAGCTTCGAACTCATCAAATATTTGACCACCTTTTACAAAGAATGCTATTTGGGATGGATACACTACCAATTGTGATCCAATTCTCAAATCTTCAGAAGGGAACTTCACGCATAATTCGTAATCGTGAAGTTCGCATTTAACAACGTCAATAAGTGCCATATAATTTCTTTTTGTTTATCGCCATTAGATAGAATCTATCAGTTCTTATACGTTATATCGACTCTTTAATTCATTAATAAAGAAATCCAATCGATTTTTTATTTGTTCTCCAATCTCTTTGTTTTGGTTTTTCAATGCGTCTTGGGTGATTTTTTTCAGATATTGAATGCAATTATCAAAAGTGTTTCCTTTTATGTGATTTATTTCTAAGTATTTCAACTCACCTATTTTATATTGTAAATACTCTTGAGTAATATTCAACGTTGAATCATCTTCTGTTTCATCCATTGATAGTTCCAACATATTCGTCCATCTGATTTGCTCTAAAACTAATAATAGCAAAGTTTTTGGCTTCAACTTTTCATTGTCTTTAGCTTTGAAAAAAGACACAAGATAGTCGCAGGACAAATTATCAATAAGTTTTTTCAATTCTTGTTTTTCGTCTAGATTTTCCATTTTTTGATAGTTTTTCCACGCTGCAAATATACAAAAAATTCCAATACAAACAAATTAATTATTTGATAATCAATATTTTAATTATCCAAATCGGATACAGAAAATGTATCCAAAATGGATAATATGGGCTGAAAATGGATGAAGTGGATGGGAAAAAGAAAGGAATTCGGCGGTATTGTATTGGAAGAAGTCGAAAAATGCGGTATAGGAAATGTTCAGAATCATTTTTCGGCCGTTTTTTAGTGTTTTGCAGTGCGTAGTCTGTTTAAAACTCAGCGAAATCAGAGAAGAAATTCTCGTTTTCGCTGAGTTTTAAGTAAACTTTTTGTTTCTATTTTGCAGAAAAACAGTATTTTTGCGGCGAAAACAATTGCACAAAACAATGAAATACAAGAATATTATTGGAAGAGAAACAGAAATAGCCACACTCGAAAGGTTGTATAAATCCCGGAAGTCCGAGTTGCTCACGGATGAGATGCCCGATGTGGATGTTACCGTTGTTTTCCATTGCCTGCTCTTTCTTGGTGCTTTGGCTCTTTTTCTGCGGGCAATGAAAATGCGTGAATTTATTGCATTATGTCGCTGTAGGCTCTGGAATGCCCGTCATACCATAAACAACAAGATTCACGCAAAAAGCATGAACCTTTGCTTGCTTATCCCTGTATGACAAATTTCCCAGATTTACAGCGAGGGAATAAGAGCAAAAAGCTCTGCTATAGTTTGATGATATTTTAACCGTTTATTTCTTTTCCGTTCTTTTCGACCTTTAGAATTTCGGCTTCAAAAATACGGAAAATATCCAAAATGGATATAGGTTTTGTGTCGGTAGCCGATAAAAAGTTCGGTTTGTATGGCAAAAACCAGCGAAATCTGTCTTATTTTTCGGGATTTCGCTGGTTTATGACAGGGAAACAAATCTTACATAAATCCTAAACAAATCTGCGGCTGCTACATATCGTTGTTTTCCCGCATTGCAAATGCGGCAGAACGGGGAAATTTTGGCGTTAAAACAAAACCACACCGTTATTTTTTCCTTTATTTTTGCACCCATAACAATGAAAGCCATCCGACACAATCAACCATTGCATCAATACTTTATGAGAAGACTTGTTATCACCGCAATCGCCTTGTTTTTAGGCATCATCGGTTCGACCGCCCAAACCACCATCGACCCTGCGCTACGCGAGGAGATGGGCAAGCGGGGCGATGACGAGAAAATCAAAATCGTCGTCCTGATGAACGAACAATCTGACGCGAGGGCATTAAGCCGTGAGGCCAACTTCTTCGCCACCAAGCAAGAGCGTCGCGCCTTCGTGGTGGAAACGCTGAAGCGTCAGGCCGAAACCTCGCAAGCCGAGCTGCTTGGCCTGCTTGAGGAGATGAAGCAACACGATATGGTGGCTGACATCCAGTCGCTCTGGCTCGTGAATGCCATCAGCTGCCAAGCCACCAAAACGGCCATCAACAGCCTTGAACAACAGCGAGGCATCAAGACCATCGCCTATCGCGAAGAAACCCAATGGATTGCCGACGGTGAGGTCAAATCCGCTGTGAAAAACGGCGACCGCGACATTGCCGAGTTTTTATACCAAATAGATGTGCCGCCCGTTTGGGATTTGGGCTATACGGGCCAAGGCGTGCTCGTCGCCATCATCGATACGGGTGTGCGCCTCGACCATGAGGACTTGGCCGGTCGGTTTTGGGATGGCGGTAGCGAATACCCCAACCACGGCTACGATTTCTATTACAACGACAACGATCCTGATGATATTTACGGCCACGGCACCGAGGTGGCAGGCATCGTTTGCGGAACAGGTGCTGGCGGGACAAAGACCGGTGTGGCTCCCGATGCCACCATCATGGTCTTGAAAGCCTTCAGAGACGACGGCGTTGGCGAAGAGACGCCTTGGGTCGCCGCGATGCAGTTCGCCATTGAGCATGGTGCTGATGTACTCAACATGTCGTTGGGCCGTCCCAAGCCCGAACCCGCCCAAAAACTGATGATGCGACAGGCTTGCGACAACACTTTGGCTGCAGGCGTCATTGCCGCAGCTTGTGCAGGCAACGTGGGCTCGGTACAGTTCATGATTCCCGTGCCGCAAAACATCTACACCCCTGGCGACTGCCCGCCGCCCCATCTGCATCCCGACCAAATGGTGAATGCAGGCGGCACGAGCTGCGTGGTTTGCGTTGGCTCCGTTCTTTCCGACAACGGCTTTAACGAAATCTCGTCAGTAGGGCCATCGCAATGGATGGACGTGGCCGAATACAACGACTATCCCTACACCGCTGGCAGCACGACGGAAATCGGGTTGATTCGCCCCGACATCTGCGCGCCTGGCAACGAACTCACCACCCTCGACCATGGGAACAACAGCGGCTATACGCTTTTCAGCGGCACCTCGGCTGCCTCGCCCTGCGTGGCTGGCACCATCGCCCTGATGCTCTCCAAAAACCCTAACCTGACTCCTGCGCAAATCGACGAAATCCTGGAAAACACTGCCTTGAAGCTCACTGAGCATAAGAGCAACAACTTCGGCTCAGGCGTCGTGGATGCCTTGGCCGCCGTCAATGCCGTGGATTACGACAACGTGGAAGAGGCTGAATTGCAGTCGGTTCAGGTGTATCCCAATCCAACCACGGGCAGTTTCACCGTGAGTTGCGAAGGGATGAGCCAAATCGACATTTACGCCATCGACGGACGTTTGGTGCGTAGCATCCGTGCCGACCGCGACAGCTATCAAATCGATGGCCTTGAAAGCGGCGTTTACATGTTGCAAGTCACGGACGGAAGCTCCAGTTTTGTCCAGAAGATCATAAAAATCTGAGAACCATGAAAAAGCCTTTTTTAATCATCATATTGGCATTAGCAAGCCTTTTTGCTCAAGCCCAAGCCATCGACCCGAGGCTGAGCGAGGAAATGAACCGCCGCGCGGACGATGAGAAAATCGAGGTTTTCGTCTTGATGAAAGCACAATACGACCGCACGCAACTGTGTCGCCAAGCCGATTTCTTTGGTACCAAAGCGGAACGCAAGGCTTTTGTAATCAACGAATTGAAAGCCTTTACCAAGGCATCGCAATACGACCTGAAGCAAACGCTTTCCGAAATGGAGCGTCGCGGCTTGACCACGTCGGCCCAATCGATTTGGACGGCCAACGCGCTTTACTTCACGGCCACCAAAGCCGCCATTCAAGACCTTGCGCAAAGGCCTGACATTAAGACGATTGCCTTCAGCCACAAGCAAAACCTGATTCCCGAGACCGAACGGGGCAAGGTGGCAGAAGCCACCCGCGAAATCACACAAAATGTGCTGATGGTCAATGCCGACAAGGTGTGGGAATTGGGCTATCGAGGCGAAGGCGTTTTGGTTTCCGTCGTCGATTCGGGCGTCAACTACAACCATTTGGACGTGGCTGACCACCTCTGGGACGGCGGCGAGGAGTTCCCGCTTCACGGCATCGACATCGTGAACGGCGATCTCGACCCCATGGACGACCTCGACCACGGCACACACTGTGCCGGCACCGTATTGGGCGACGGCACGGCAGGCTCGCTGACGGGTGTGGCCCCCGAAGCCACGCTGATGTGCGTCAAAAGCATTGACTCAACGGGCTTTGGCGGTGCGGTCAACATTTCGAGAGGCATGGAATGGTCGGTGGAGCATGGCTGCGACCTCATCAGCATGTCGTTGGGCATGAGTCTCGCCGAAATGCCCGACAAAGAGTTGCTGCGTCGCACATGTGAGTCCGTTCTCGATGCGGGCATCGTAGCGGCTGTCTGTGCAGGCAACGAGGGCCATCTTCAGAACTGGGGCTATGGACCCGTGCCCGACAACGTGCGTGTGCCTGCCAGCTGTCCACCGCCCTATCTCGACCCCGACCAACAGGAGAACCCTGGCGGCCTGACCTGCGTGATTGCCGTGGGTGCCGTCGACTATAACGACGTTGCGGCCTATTTCACCTGCGAGGGTCCCGTCACATGGCAAGACTCCGAGTTTGGCGACTATCCTTACAATCCCGGCATCGGCCTCATCCGTCCCGACGTGAGCGGTCCCGGCGTGGCCATCAAGTCGCTCAACTACCTCACCAACGACGGTTACACCAACATGGACGGCACCTCGATGGCGACGCCTTGTGTGGCAGGCATCATCGCCCTGATGCTCCAGAAGAACCCCGAGCTGACCCCTGCCGAGATCTGTCGTATCTTAGAAGAGACCTCCGTCAAGCTCACTGAGCACAAGAGCAACCTCACCGGCGTGGGTCGCGTGGATGCCTTGGCCGCCATCGAAGCTGTGCAGCCTTACGACGGCCTTGCGGAGAACGATGTCAAAGCCACCATTTATCCCAACCCCAGTGCCGACGTTTTCACGATCCGTTGCGAAGGCATGAGACACATCGAGGTCTATTCCGTGGACGGCAAGTTGGTGAAAAGCCAGCCCACCACAGGCTCCCAATACCAAATCAGCGGCTTGGGAAGCGGCGTTTATGTGGTGAAGGTCATGACGGACGGCGGAATGGTGACAAAGAGGATGGTGAAGATGTGAGTCTGAGTAGCGAGAGTTGAGAAGGCCACCAAGCGAGTACTCTGCCGTGGGCTGAACCTTTTGGCGAGGATGTGGCTTTTTATGCAAATAATTGGCAATATTTTCGGATATTGCCGAAAATTTGTATTTTTGCAGACGAAAAAATCTACATTGGAAAGAATGATACAGAATGAAGAAATAATACAGCATTTCATGCCAATGGGGTTATTCAAGACCTCTGATATTGCGGCTTGGTTTCGCGAATCGGAACCCGAACTGAAGGACTCCTCCATCAACTGGCGCGTGTATGTGTTGGTGAAAAACGGTGTGTTGTCACGTGTTTCAAAAGGGGTCTTTAAGGTTGGGGAAAACCGTTCGTATCATCCAGTCGTTGATACAAAGCTGAAAAAAATGGCCAAGACCATCGGCAAGCAGTTTCCGTTTGCTGGTTTTTGTCTTTGGGATACGGCCTTAATCAACAATTTCTCACAGCATCTGACCGCTCAAGGCTTTTATGTGATTGCCGTCGAAAAGGATGCCGCCGAATCGGTTTTTCATTTCTTATTGGAGAAATTGAAAAATGTGTATTACAACCCGACAGATGATGTGATTGACAACTACCTATATTTGAGTGACACAAAGCCTGTGGTGGTGAAGAAAATGGTCTCGGAAGCACCAACCGAAACAGTTGAGGGAGTGAAAGTCCCTTCGCTTGAAATGATTCTGGTGGATCTTTTCTGTGACAAACGCCTGTTCAAAGTCTACCAAGGCAACGAGCTGGCGCATATCTACAGGAATATCTTCAGCCAATACTCCATTAATATGACGAAAGTGGTTAGGTATGCGGCAAGACGAGGAAAAAAGCCTGAAATTGAAGAGTTTATAAAAGGTTTGGAATTATGATTGACTATAATGCTATTGATATTCATTGGTACAACCCCATTCATCGTACCGCCAACAATGAGGATTGCGTTTTGCTGGACATACTTACGGAGCAAGTTCCGTATGCCGACATCAAGCAGGAGGAAATCGCATCGAAGTTTCTGCCGATGGCGGATCCGATGATCATGGTGAAGATGCCCAGTGCCAACGACCTGTTGGGCGACAAACTGACTGCCTTTGCGCCAAACACGACGGGCATTCCCTACTTCAAACACGGCAACAGCATGAATATGGAAATCAACAAGCAGCTTTATGACGTGGCCTGTTTGTTTGATTTGTTCGATGACCTTAATGACGTTAGAAACACCTTTGAAAAGATTGCAGGCAAAGAATTGAGTTACAGAAAAGGCGACAACATCACGGCAAGGAACGTGTTGGATGACATTTTCCAGACCTCGCTGTGCATCAGCACCCGTGGTATGCAGGGCGAAGGTATGTTTGACGAGTTGATGGCAGGTATTAAGCGGGTGAACGGCTTCATCTTCTCGGAGCCGTATCAGATTGACAAGGCGATTGTTTGCGCTTCAAAAGCCGCGTATCTTTCCGCATTGATCAAGAGTGGTGCATCGGAGTTTGAGCGGTTTTGTGATTCGTCGCAAATCAAGGACTGGCAGATTGAACAGATGGAATACAACAAACTGAACAAGCTGAAGAAAACGAGCGCAGAGGTGTTCTTTTATTGGTATAAGGCATGTTCAATGGGATTGTCTTGTATCCAAAATGGATAATTCGGGTTGGGAAATGGATGAAGTGGATGGGAAATCACTTCGCAATCACAATCCCCAACTCCTTATTAATCTGTTTGCGGATGTCGTCGAGGTCTTTCTTGCGTTTGAGCAAAATGAGTTGGTCGTCCATGTCCTCGGTGTTTTTCAGTTCCTCCTCAACGGCCTTGCGCCTGTCTTCGATGATGAGGTCCTTGTAGCGGTAAATCGAGGATAACACGGTGGCTCTCAGGTTGTTTTCCTCACTCTTGACGAAGATGCTGAATTTCTCCCATTGGTCGAGTTTGTAGGGCGAGGAGAGCAGGTCGGCGGCCAACTGGGCGATGGTTTCATCCTCGTTGGAGGTGAAATATTGGCCTTTGGGGATAGGACCTTCATCAATGGCATGGTCGAAAATGTCGAAGATTTTCTTGTTGACGGCGTTAGTGAAAATGAAACCGTCGTTTTTCAAGTCATCAACAATGAATTGAGCCACAGAAACTTGCTCGTAAATTTTCTGGCCGTTCTCGTCTTCACGCTCATCGACAATCATTTCCCTGCCATACATCAGCAGCAATTTTACCAACTCGCGTTCTTGGTAATAGCCCGCAGGCAGTTGGTCTTCGACGGTTTCTTCCTGCTTTGGCATTGTCGTGGTTTCCGTCTCGGGAGCCACATTGTCCTCCACACCCAACGACTTCTTGAACTTTGCCCGCAGAATCTTGTTCAACTCATTGGTGAGGGTCTGTTCGGACATATCCAAGAGGCGGCTGCACTCCTTGACGTAGGTGATTCGGAAGATGCTGTCGGGGATGACAGAAATGGTTTCCACAATGTCACGAATCACCTGCCCACGTTTGATGGGGTCGTTTTGCGCGTCTTTCAACAAAAGTTCCGTCTTGAATCGGACAAAATCCTTGGCGTTGTCTTTCAGGTAGTTGCTTACATATTCCACCGAAAACTCCTTGCCGAAAGTGTCGGGGTCATGCTCGGGAGGAAGAACAACAACGCGCACGTTCATGCCTTCGGAGAGAATCATGTCGGTGCCGCGCAAGGCCGCATGAACGCCCGCCGCGTCGCCGTCGTAGAGCATGGTGATGTTTTTCGTGTAGCGTTTCACGAGGCGGATTTGCTCCATCGTGAGCGAAGTGCCGCTACTGGCCACCACATTCTCAATGCCAATTTGGTGCATCCGCAAAACGTCGAAATAGCCTTCCACGAGGATGCACTCGTCCTGACGGGCAATGGCGTTTTTGGCGAAATAAATTCCGTAGAGCGTCTGTTTCTTGTCGTAGATTTCCGACTCGGGCGAGTTCTGGTATTTCGGGCTTTTCTTGTCGTTGGTGAGGATACGCCCGCCGAAGCCGATGACGCGCCCCGTCAGGCTGTGGATGGGGAACATCACGCGACCGTGATAGCGGTCGTAAAGACCTTTCTGGCCTTTAATGGATAGCCCAATCTGCTCCAAAAGCTCGTCACTGTAGCCGTTTTGCTTGGCGTGTTTCGTGAAGGCGTCCCATTCGGCAGGACTGTAGCCGAGGTGGAATTTTTGGATGATAGGGTCGAAATAGCCACGCTCGCGGAAATATTGCAGTCCGATGGTCTTGCCTTCGTCCGTATTCCAAAGTGTATCAACGAAATATTTGTCAGCAAACTCATTGACATTGAACATCTTCTCGCGGATGCTCTGCTGCATGATTTCCTCGGCGGTCTGCTCCTTTTCTTCGATTTTGATGTTGTATTTCTTGGCGAGATAGCGCAGGGCCTCAGGATAAGAGAAATGCTCATGTTCCATGAGGAACTTGGCCGAATCGCCGGCCTTGCCGCAGCCGAAGCATTTGAAGATGTTGCGTGCGGGATTGACGCTGAACGACGGCGTTTTCTCGTTGTGGAACGGACAATTGCCCCACATGTTCGACCCACGCTTCTTCAGCGTGACAAACTCTCCCACAACCTCCTCGATATGAGCGGCTTGCAGGATTTGTTCAACCGTTTCCCTTGGTATGGCCATGCTGCTAAATTTTCTGCAAAACTACAAAAAACATCAATGCGCTTCGAGCCAGTTGTTTCCCGTATTCATCTCCACCACCACCGGCACCGACAGCGGCAAGGCGTTCACCATCTTATCATTGACGATGGCTTTCAGCGCGTCAAGTTCGTCCAAGTGCGCGTCAAAGACCAGTTCGTCATGCACTTGCAGCATCATTTTCGACTGCATTTTCAGCCGTTGCATTTCCTTGTGGATGCCAATCATCGCAATCTTTATCATGTCGGCGCTGCTGCCTTGGATAGGCGCGTTAATGGCGTTGCGCTCGGCGAAACCGCGCACTACACTATTCGCCCCGTTGATGTCGCGCAAGTAGCGGCGACGACCCAAAATGGTCTCAGCATAGCCGCGTTCACGCGCAAGTGCGATGCTGCGGTTCATGTATTCCTTGATGCCCGCATATTCCTCGAAATACTTTTTGATGATGTCGGCGGCTTCGCTGCGCGAGAGTTCCATCCTTTCGGCCAAGCCGAAAGCCGACATGCCATAAATGATGCCGAAATTGACCGCCTTTGCCCGGCTGCGCTGCTCCTTAGTGACCTCATTCATAGGCACATGGAACACTTTGGCAGCCGTGGCCGCGTGGATATCGTGGCCAAGATTGAAATCGTTCACCATGGCGGGGTCTTGGCTCAAATGGGCGATGATGCGCAACTCGATTTGGCTGTAATCTGCCGCCAAAAGCGTGTATTGCTGACTGCGAGGCACGAAGGCACGACGGATTTCGCGGCCTTGCGCGGTGCGCACGGGTATGTTTTGTAGGTTCGGGTTGTTGGAACTCAAACGCCCCGTGGCCGTAACCGCTTGATTGTAAGAAGTGTGAATTAGTCCGTCTTTCGGATTGACCAAAGCGGGAAGCGCGTCAAGGTAAGTCGATTTCAGTTTGGTGAACGAGCGGTAGTCCAAAATCAAAGGGATGATATCGTGCTTGTGCAAGAGTTTCTGCAAAACCTCCTCGCCCGTGGCGTATTGTCCCGTCTTGGTTTTCTTGGCCTTCTCGTCGATTTTCAGTTTCTCGAATAGGACTTCGCCCAATTGTTTCGGCGAGGCAATGTTGAAAGGTGTGCCCGCCAGCGTGTAAATCTCCTCCTCAATCTTGCGGATTTCACCGCCAAACTCCTCGCTGATTTGCTGCAAGTTCTCCGTATCGATCTTCACGCCGTTGGCCTCCATGCGGCTCAGCACGGGCACGAGCGGCATTTCGATTTCGTAGAACAGCTTTTCCACGCCGTTTTCTTTGAGCAACGGCAACAGTTTTTCATAGAGTTGCAAGGTGATGTCAGCGTCCTCGGCGGCGTATTCCTTTGCCAACTCTATTGGCACTTCGCGCATGGTTTTCTGTTGCCGGCCCTTGCCAATCAGGTCCTCAATGGGGATGGTGATGTAGTTGAGATAGACCTCGGCGAGGTAGTCCATGTTGTGGCGTTGTTCGGGCTCCAAAAGGTAATGCGCTAACATCGTGTCGAACATCTTGCCTTTCACATTGATGCCATATTGCGCCAGCATGGAGATGTCGTATTTCAGGTTTTGCCCGATTTTCAGGATGGTTTCGTCCTCAAACAACGGCCTTAGCAATTCCAGTTTTTTCTGGCACTTTTCGCGTTCGGTGGGCATGGGCAAATACCAAGCCTCGTGTGCCTTTATCGCAAACGAAACGCCCACCAAATCAGCGGAATACACATCCACGTTGGTCGTTTCCGTATCAAAAATGAATTGCTTTTGCGACTTCAATAGTTCCACTAAGACCTTGATGTCGGCTTCGGTTTCCACCAGTTTGTAGTCGTGTGCCACCGTCTTGGCAGAGTCCTTGTCGGAAAACTCCAGCAGACCGCTGTTGTCGTTTTGATGGAAGAGGTCAAACTCACCAGAGGGAGTGGAGGTGGAGAACAAATCGGGTGTTTGACTTTCCGCAGTTTCCCTGGATTGCTTCGTTCCTCGCAATGACGGTGAGGCTGAGGTCCCTGAGCCTGTCGAAGGGCCGTCCAAAGTGGATTGTTTTCCTTTATAATCCTCCAAGAATCGTTTGGCGAAAGTCTTGAACTCCAATTCCTCAAACAAAGCCATCAGCGCGGGCAGGTCGGGTTCCTTGGCTTTCAGTTCCTCTTCGTCGAACTCGACGGGCACCTCCAAGTTGATGGTAGCTAGCATTTTGGACATCATTCCTTGCTCGGCAAAGTTGATGACGTTTTCCTTCTGCTTGCCTTTCAGCTCGTCGGCGTGGGCGATGAGGTTTTCCACGCTGCCGTATTTCTGCACCAATTGCGCGGCCGTCTTTTCCCCTATGCCCGGAATGCCTGGGATATTGTCGGCGGCATCGCCCCAAAGTCCCAAAATGTCAATCAGTTGCTTGGGTTCACTAATGCCGTAGCGTTCGCACACTTCCTTTGGTCCCCAAACCTGAGCCGGCTCGCCGAACTTGGCAGGCTTGTAGAGCAAAACTTTGTCCGTAACGAGTTGTCCGAAGTCTTTGTCGGGGGTCATCATATAGGTTGTAAATCCTTGTTGTTCAGCCTTTTTCGACAAAGTTCCAATCACATCGTCGGCTTCGTAGCCTTCCACGCCGTAAATCGGAATGTTGAAAGCCTCGATGAGCCTTATTATATAAGGTATGGACTCGCGGAGGTCGTCGGGCATCTTTTCGCGGTTGGCCTTGTATTCGCTGTATTCGGCCTGCCGTTGCGCGGTGCCGGCCACGTCGAAGGCCACGCCGATATGGGTGGGTTTCTCGTTCTTCAGGATTTCATAAAGCGAGTTCAAAAAGCCCATCACCGCCGAGGTGTTGAGGCCTTTCGAGGTCATCCGAGGGTTCTTGTTCATGGCGAAGAATGCCCTGTAAATCAAGGCGTAAGCATCCAAAAGGAAGAGTTTTTTTTCTGTGGTTTCCATCTCTGTTGAATTATGGTGTAAAAATACACATTTTTCAAATTACACAAACTTGTGTAACACAAACTTGTGTAACACAAACTTGTGTTAATCGTAAAACATTGATAATTATTTATATACATAACAATTTTATGGAAAAACGAAGTTGGTTTTTGCCATTTCGGGAGAACTCCAAATCCGATGGACTTCTGCCCGTGACCAACCAAAAAAACGAAAAAATATGCCGTTACAAAAAAAAGTCGTACATTTGCCGCCGAAAACGAGTATTATTTATTCACTTAAAATTGAAAACTATGCAAGAAATTTTGAATGAAATCGTTCCGATTATCGCCGAAAAACTTGGCGTTGACCCTTCGGAAGTGACTATGGAAGCCAGTTTCACCAATGACCTCGGTGCCGATTCATTGGACACCGTAGAACTGATGATGGAATTTGAAAAGAATTTCAACCTCTCCATCCCAGACGACCAACAAGAAAGCATCGTCACTGTGGGCGATGTCGTCAAACTCATCGAAAAGATGCGTGCTGAAAACAACTGATTTTCAGTTGATTAAAAATCAATAAAAATTTAAATGGAATCGAAACGAGTAGTGGTCACTGGCCTCGGTGCCATCACGCCCATCGGAAACACCACCAAGGATTTCTGGGAAGGTTTAGTGAAGGGCAAAAACGGAGCAGGTGAGATTACCCGTTTCGATTCTACTTTATACAAGACGCATTTCGCCTGCGAGGTGAAGAGCTACAACCCCGACGACTTCTTCGACAAAAAAACCGCAAGGAAATACGACTTGTTCGCCCAGTTCGACATCGTGGCCGCTGACGAGGCCATCGCCGACTCGGGCATCTCACCCGAAAACACCGACTTCGACAATGTGGGCGTGCTGCTGACTTCGGGTATCGGAGGCGTCAACCATTTCTTCAACGAATTGAAGGAATTTTTCCAAGGTGATGGCACTCCGCGTTTTAGCCCCTTTCTCATCACGAAGATGATTGCCAACATGCCAGGTGGCGTGATTTCTATCAAATACGGCTTCTGCGGCCCCAACTTCGCTACCGTTTCGGCCTGCGCCTCGTCGGCACACGCCATCACGGAAGCGTTCAACTACATCCGCTACGGCAAGTGCAATGTCATCATTGCGGGCGGTGCAGGAGCGGCCATCGGCGAGTGCGGCATTGGTGGCTTCAATTCCATGAAAGCCCTCTCGACGCGCAACGACGACTACATGACCGCCTCGCGCCCCTTCGACCTCAATCGCGACGGCTTTGTCATGGGTGAAGGTGCCGGTTGCCTCGTGCTTGAAGAATACGGACACGCCAAGGCGCGTGGAGCCAAGATTTACGCTGAATTGGTGGGCTGTGGCGCTTCAGCCGATGCCTACCATATCACCGCTCCGCATCCCGAAGGCAAAGGCGGCGCACTCAGTATGCAACGCGCCTTGAAGGATGCCGAAATCGCACCCGAGGCCATCGACCACATTAATACGCACGGCACTTCGACACCAGCGGGCGACTTGGCCGAACCAATCGCCATCAAGGATGTGTTTGGCGAACATGCCTATAACATCAGCATTAATTCCACGAAGTCGATGACGGGCCACCTTTTGGGCGGCGCGGGCGCCATCGAAGCCATCGCTTGTGTGCTGGCCTTGAAGCATGGCATCATTCCGCCCACCATCAACCATTTCGACGACGACCCTCAAATCGACAACCGCCTCGATTTCACCTTCAACCAAGCCCGAAAGCGCGACATCCACTACGCACTTTCCAATTCATTTGGATTTGGCGGACAAAACGCCACCTTGATTTTCAAAAAGTTTGAATCCTAAGATGGCTTTCCCCTCGCTTTTCGCACCCAAAGACCCTCTGGACAAGGCTCTCTACGACTATATCCACAGCATTTTGGGCTTTTACCCGAAGAACATCTCTTTGTATCGCGTGGCTTTCACGCACAAATCGATGGCGGAGGAAACGGTGGGGCATTATCGCGTCAGCAATGAACGGATGGAATATTTAGGCGATGCGGTGCTGAGCGTGGCCGTGGCCGACTTCCTTTTCCACACCTACCCCACCCAGCCCGAAGGTTTCCTTACCGAGATGCGCTCGCGCATTGTGAGCCGCAGTTCGCTCAACAAACTGTCGCAAAAATTAGGCTTCGAGAATTACATCCGCCACGCCCCAAACACGGGCAATGGAATGAGTTTCAAGTCGGTGGGAGGCAATGCTTTCGAGGCCTTGATGGGTGCCATCTATTTGGACAGAGGCTTTGAGTTTGCCAAAAAGGTCATCATCGAGCGTATCATTCGGGTACATATCGATGTGGACGAGTTGCAGCATACCGAAATCAACTTCAAGAGCAAGTTGCTGGAATGGGCACAAAGGCAACACAAGCACTTGGAATACAAATTGATAGGTGAAATTGGAGAAGGTCAAAAGAAATTGTTTCATGTCCAAATCTTCATCGACGAAAAGCCATACGCCGATGCTCAAGACCGTTCCATTCGCGGAGCCGAGCAACAAGCAGCAGAAAAAACATTCGGAATGTTGCCAAAGGCTGATTAATGCCATCATTAATCGTATCTTTGCGGCATGAATACCAAAGATCGGAAAATACAAATCGCGTCATTCGACGACACCTCGGTCATAGGCATTAATTCGAGCCTGCCCGACTACAAATTGGCTTGGAGCATCAACAACAAGCTCTCCATCGACCTTGTCCGATACGATGACCTTGAGTTTGAGGGGGTAGGCTTCTCTTTTTTCTATTACAATGCCGGCGAAAACTACAATGTCTACAACTTGGTTTCGCTCGTGCGCAAAGACAAGGTGCTATATTCCTTCAATCCCCACCTCGACTATCTTTTTCTCATCCAAAACCACCTTGCCGCCGAGCGTCGGCTCCACCTTATCCAGTCCATCCGAGCCATCGAAGGCATAGGCCATGCTTTCCTATTAGAGAAGGACAAGACCTTGCGACAAGTGCTGGAAACCATCGGCGACTGCGAACAAAGGATGATTGACAAGAAGAAAAAACTCAACAGCCTCAACGAAGTGCGCAGGTTGGCTCGTGAGACTATGAGATAAAAAAACGAAAGGACGGTGTTGGGCCGTCCTTTCTATTGTTTTACCTTAGCTCTGGTTATTGACCGCAACAGCCACCACCAAGATGCCAGTGGTTATCCCATCCTTGTTGCCAAATAACCACTACATGTCTGTGTTTACGTCCGTAATGAATGCAACTGTATGTTGTCTGACCAGGAGGTGTACAATCATCTTCAGCCGTGAAACAATGTTCATGGTAGTGTCCATCTGGGTTTTCAACAGAATCCCATGCACCCAACGGACAAACTATCTGTTCTCCTGTAATTGGATCATAAGACCACCACAGAATACCATGATTACAAATATTAAGAGTTATTCCATCATAAGGACATTTGTAATCATTTACATCTCTTGATAAACCATTGCCTCTTCCAACAAAATCGAATGTCGTAGGAATCCATTCATTCGCACTTGCATTTGTGTCCGTTGTCTTCTTGCACGAACTGAGGCTCAAAGCCGATGTAATCATCAGGCCCGCCACCAAAAAAGTCATTATAAATTTCTTCATAGTTGTAATGTTTTTATTGTTCAAATCTCAGTTGTCATTCTCTATTTCATTGAAAGTGAAACCATTTCGCAACAACAATGCGTTATTTTCTCACCTATTGACGCAGCAAAGATAAGTATATTTTTCATGCCTGCAATATTTTTTTTTATTTTTCTCCATTAATACTTATATTTTTTCCCAAGCAAATTGAATTGCAAGCAAATGCCTCCATAGAAATGTTTGAAGTCTTTCAAGCTGGCCTGCAGCCTCAAATGTTGCCAAAGCAGCATATCCAAACCCGTTATGAATTCGTTGCCCGTGTATTCGGCAATCAGCCTTGCTTGCGGGAAAAATGCCGGTCGGAAGGTGATGCCACCCACTATCCCGTTCCATTTGGCGTTGTAGCCGCGAAGGTAATAGCGGTAACACAGCGTCAAGCCCAATTCATTGCCTCCAAACGTGAAATGCTTGGTGGCTGCCGCATAGAAATTGCAAAAATATAATTGAACTTCGGAATGACCGGGGAGGTAACCAGCGGTCAAGACATCGTTACCTCCAATGGTAATGGCTGGATGATACTTGCCTTCCTTCAGCGGCCTTATTTTCACCGAAGCATAGCGATCCTTACTCCAATTAATGACATGGCCTTGAGCGTCTTTGCGATAGATGCGCTCGGTGCATACATAACTCAATTCTAGCCAACTGAAAGGTGTCAGCGAAACAAAATAGTCAAAAGTGTGGTATTTTTCCCCATCTCCATAATAGATGAATCCCGTGTCGGGGGTCATGGCTTTGTTGAGGAAATGTGCTCCGATGAAGGCATCGCCCTCGTGGTTCATTTCTCCCGATGGGACATGCACTAGACCCGAAATACCAGTGTATTGTTGTGCCTTGCCCGTTTGGGGTAGCAGCCATAGCAGCATTAATGCGGCAATGATATTAATATTAAGGTGTTTCATTCTTTTTCGTCTTTTCTTTGATGATGAAATCAGGTTCCATAGTATGGCTGCCCCACAGTAGTAAGTCGCGGCTGAACCATCCATCGCGCTCGTTTTCTTCGGGGTCGGTGCGGTACATCTGATGAGAATACTCACGAACCATCATGGAGTACGACATACGCCAGTTGGAAGCGGGCCTGAAGTTCACAACTCTTTGCTTGCGATGATAGGGAGGAAGCATGATAACCACCCTGAAGCCAGCATCTAATCCAAACTTGTTGCTCCATCTACCATAGACAGAAACCGTAGTATGGTTGAAATGCCTCAAGGCCTCTCCCTCAAAACCAATATCACGATACAAATACTTGCCTACCACACCACGAAGTTGAGTGTTCCATCGTGAAAGATAGATGTCTCCCCCCAATCTCCCTACAAAACGGTTCGGAGCTACTATTTCCCAATAAGGCGACACATAAACGGAGCCGACATAGCCCGCTTGGCCTTCAAAAGCGAACCATTCGCACAAAGGCAGAAAAGCCTTCAAATCCAAACCATACCGATTGTGGCTGAAAGCACCTGCCGTGGCTTTAAGGTACAAACTCTTGATATTGAATTCCTTACTGATGTTAAGTGCGTTTACTTGGAAAAAACTGTACTCATAGCCGTATTGGTTCAAAATGGGAAACATAACCTGCCCCGACAACTGCCAATGGTTGCCCATGTTCCATTTGAAGCCAGGGGTAAGGCGAATCAAAAAATCATATTGAGTCTCGAAGTGGATGTCCTTGAAATTTAAATCCAAGCCCATGAATATATCCACGCTTTGTTTTGTGGTTTGCGCCTTGGCCTTGGGCGGACTTGCGCATAGCGAAACCGCAAGGAGCACAGCCACTATCGCGAAATGTCGGAAAAATGGATTGCGGTGAAACATTGCAACAGTTTGATTAATAATTTGGCTGCAAATTTACATGAAAAATCGGGTTGTCAGCGAGTTTTTAGTAATTTTGCCAAAAAAATAGGCATTTTTTATGGCAAAAGATCTCAAACCCCATATCGGCATTTTCGGTCGCAGGAACTGCGGCAAGAGCAGCCTTATCAATCTCCTCACGGGACAAGACATCGCCATAGTGAGCGACACGGCGGGCACCACCACTGACCCCGTCAAGAAAAGCATAGAAATCTTTGGCATTGGGCCTTGCGTGCTCATCGACACGGCAGGCATCGACGACGTGGGCGATTTGGGCCGACAGCGCATCGAAAAAACCATAAAGGTTTTGGAGGAAATCGACTGCGCCGTTTTGGTCATCACGGGAAACAACTTTGAAGAGCCTGAAAAACAGCTCATTGCCCGCATGAAAGCATTGGCCGTGCCTTTCTTCGTCGTCCACAACAAGGCCGACCAAGAGCCGCTTCTTGCCGTCGTGAAGGCAGTGATTGAACAGAATTACGGTGCTAAAACCTTGGATTTCAGCGTTCAAAGGAAGGACGACATTGCTCCTTTGGTTGAGATTTTGAAGAAAACGATTCCCGAAAGTGCGTATCAAAAAGTGTCGCTGCTTGGCGGCATTATCAAGCCGAATGAAGTGGTCGTTTTGGTTTGCCCCGTGGATACCGAAGCCCCCGAAGGCCGTTTGATTTTGCCCCAAGTGATGGCCATCCGCGATGTGCTCGACAACGAATGTATCTGCGTCGTACTGAAGGAAACCCATCTGCAGCAATATTTGGAAACCATGCCCAACCCAGCCTTGATAGTCACTGACAGTCAGGTGTTTGGCTATGTGAGCATAATTGTACCCAAGGAAATTCCACTCACCAGCTTCAGCATCGTCATGGCGCGTTTGCGCGGCGATTTCGACAACTATGTTAAAGGCACGCCGCACCTTTCCGAATTGAAGGACGGCGACACGGTTTTGCTGCTCGAATCCTGCACTCACCACAGCACCTGCGAGGACATCGGGCGCGTGAAATTGCCTCGTATGATTCTGAAATTCACAGGGAAAGACATTTATTTTGAATATGTGGCTGGCTTGTCGCCTATCAGCAATCCTGAGAAATACGCCATGGCCATCCAATGCGGCGGCTGCATGAGCACACGCAAACAACTCATCAACCGAACCAATCTCTTTGTGAATCAAGATATTCCGATTAGCAACTACGGCATGGCCTTGGCTTATATGAACGGCATTTTCGAGCGGGTGATGGAGCCGTTTGCAAGACATTAATCCATTTTCAACAAATATTCCAGCAAGCCCTTACACCCTTCCGAAACATCCCTCCAAGTGGCCTCAAAATCGCCCGTGTACCACGGGTCGGCCACATCGCTCGGACGGTGGGTGTAGTCCATCAAGAGGCTGATTTTGTGGTCGGTATCCTCGCCGAACATCCGTTTTAGGTTGCGGAGGTTGTTGCTATCCATCGCAATAATGTAGTCATAATAGGAGTAGTCGTGGCGGGTCATTTGGCGGGCGGTCTTGCCTTCGCAGCCAATGCCGTGCTCGGCCAATTTGCGCCGCGCCGGAGGATAAACGGGATTGCCGATTTCTTCGGTCGAGGTGGCTGCCGAGGCGATTTCAAATTGCTCGCTCAAGCCTGCTTCGGCGACGAGTTTTTTCATTACAAACTCCGCCATGGGACTGCGGCAGATGTTGCCGTGACAGATGAAGAGGATTTTTATCATGTTGAATTGTTGATTGTTGAATTGTTGAATTGTTATTTTCCAAGCAGGTCATTAATAACGACAGAAGCGCAAAAGATGCCGAAAGTGGCGGGCAGGTAGGAAATCGTGCCCACATTGGAAACCTTGTTCTGCTCATCAACACCTTCTGTGATGATGGCCGAGGCATCGACTGGCTCGGGCGAAAAGACGACCTTAATGCCGTCGAAGACACCCAAACGGTGCAGTCTTTTCCGAATGTAAAACGCCAAACGGCAATGGTTTGACTTCGAGATGTCGCAAATTTCCACCTTTTCGGGATGGAACTTTCCACCTGCGCCCATGCTGCTCACAATGCGCTGGTTGTTTTGCTTGGCGTAATAAAGCAGAAACACTTTTGGGGCAACCGTGTCGATGGCATCCACCACGTAATCAAATGGTTGCGCCATAAGGTCGATGATGGCTTGGTCTTTCAGGTATTGGTTGAGGACGGTCAGCTCGATTTCGGGGTTGATGTCGCGGAGGCGGTCGGCCATCACCTCGGCTTTGGGACGGCCAAGGGTGCTTTCCAAGGCCAAAAGTTGGCGGTTGCGGTTGGTAACGTTCACCACATCGCCGTCCACGAGGGTCATTCGTCCGATGCCTGCGCGGGCCAATTGCTCGGCGGCATAGCCTCCCACGCCACCCAAGCCTACCACAAGCACATGCTTGGATTTCATTATGTTGATGCCCTCGTCACCGATTAATAGGCGGGTTCTGTCTTGCCAGTGTTCCATAGTATATATCTTTTCGAGCCTTTTCGGGCTTTTGCCGTTTCCCGGTAGGGACAAGGGGTCATGACCCCTTGTCGGCAAAGCCCCGAAAAATTCGAGCAAAATTACTAAAGATTTTCGTTTTTAGTTCGGAAACATCGATTTCCAAAAGTTTTGCTGCGGTTTCATAGACCTTTTCAATGCCGATTTCAGCCATGTCGGTTTCAAAGAAGATATAATCTATATCGATGGTTTTTAGCGAGTTGTAAATTTTCCTGTCGGGATGCAACAGACTTTCTCCGACGGAGAGAAAAATCCCCTGTCGGGTGAGTTGGGCGGCATCTTGCGCCGTGCCGTTGAAGCCATGCACAATCCAAGGCTGCTTCACGCGGTGTTTTTTTCGCAAAGCGATGATTTCGTTGTGATTTTTCACGTCGTGCAGAATCATCGGCTTTTTCATGTTCTCCGACAAAACAATCTGTCGCTCGAAAAGCCTGATTTGCTGCTCAAAGTCAGCGTGAAACTTGTCCAAACCTGCCTCGCCAAGGGCAATGACTTGAGGTTGTTGCAAGTTCTCTTTCAGTTTGTTCAAGGCTTCATCAACTTGAAAATCAGCCCTATCCAATGCCCACGGATGAATGCCGTAACTATAATAGCCTTGCTCGGGACAAGGTCGCTCCAAGTCGAGATTGACGATTTGTATCAGGTTGTCACAGAGTTTTATTCTATGGGTATGGATGTCAATAAATGCCGTTTTCATACTGTTTTGAAAACCATTAAAGATACGATGTAACAAATCAAACCAAACACTATGAACAATCCAACGCCCCAACCTTTCAATTTCACATTGTTCTCATTTTTGTACTTTTTTTCCAACTTTTTGTATCTACCCTCGCTATCCAACAATATGCTAAAAACAAAGTCAAAAACACAGCAAAATACAGCCACTCCTATATTGACTTTGTCTGAATATTCCATTCCGATTTGGTAAAACAAGAAGTTTATTATTGATCCTAAATACAATGCTATTGTGAGGAACAACAGGCCAAATGCCATGATATAAGGGCCATTGTCGCCCCATTCCTTGTAGAATTTCGCATATCGGTAAAAACAATAATTCAGGAAAGTTTTCATCCAAAGGCCTTTATTGATTCCATCAGCAAATGTAAGCATTTTCCTTGAATTGCAAACGGGAAGCGGAAAGATTTATTACTTTTGTGGCATGGAACAGAACCTCCTGCAAACGAATATCGCTTATCTGAAGGGCGTAGGACCGAAGAAGGCCGAAGTCCTGAAGAAGGAATTGGGCGTGGTCACCTATCAAGATATGCTCAACCAGTTTCCGTTCCGCTACATCGACCGTAGCCAAATCCAAAAGGCGGCCTATATCAATGACGAAAGCGTTTATTATCAGTTGGTTGGCACGATTTCCAACATCAAGATGATTGGCGCACCGAGAGCGACGCGAGCCACGGGCGTTTTCACCGACGACAGCGGCAGCATTGAATTGGTGTGGTTCCGAGGGCTGAAATGGCTTAAGAACCGCTTCAAGCCGGGCGTGAAGTATGTGCTTTTCGGCAAGGCAAGCGAGTTCAACCACAACTTCAACTTCGTCCACCCCGAAATCGAGGAATACGACCCCAAAGACCCGCTTATCGGCGAGGGCTTGCAAGGCGTTTACAACACTACGGAACGCTTGAAAGACAACGGCTTGGGCACACGCACCATTGCCAAATTGCAGAAACTGATTTTACAACAGGTGTTTGAATACATTCCCGAAACGCTTCCGAGAGAACTTATTGAAAAAGAGCAACTTATTCCGCGCCGTTACGCCTATTACCAAATCCATCTGCCCGCAAACAATGTCGAAATCCAGCAGGCCACGCGCCGACTGAAATACGAGGAGCATTTCTTCTTCCAACTCAAGTTGTTGCGCAACAAAATGCACCGCGAACAAGCGGTCAAAGGTCACGTTTTCAGCGTGGTAGGCGACTATTTCAACGACTTTTACAACAACCACCTGCCTTTTCCGCTCACTAATGCCCAAAAGCGCGTCATAAAGGAAATCCGCAAGGATTTGGGTTCGGGACACCAGATGAACCGCCTGCTGCAAGGCGACGTGGGCAGCGGCAAGACCATCGTCGCGCTGATGGTGATGCTCTTGGCCTTGGACAACGGCTTCCAAGCCTGCCTGATGGCACCCACGGAAATCCTTGCCACACAGCATTTTGCCACTTTGCAAGAACAACTGAAAAACATGAACGTGAACTTCGCCCTGCTGACGGGTTCCACCAAAATCGCGGAGCGAAGGAAGATTTACGCAGGCTTGGCCGACGGCACAATGCAAATCGTAGTCGGCACTCACGCGCTGATTGAAAGCAAAGTGGTTTTCAAGAACTTGGGCTTGGCCATCATCGACGAGCAACATCGCTTCGGGGTGGAGCAACGCTCCAAGTTCTATGAAAAAACCGAAATTCCGCCCCACACCCTCGTGATGACCGCCACACCCATCCCGCGCACCCTTGCCATGACCCAATACGGCGACCTCGACGTGTCGAAAATCGATGAGTTGCCGCCCGGACGAAAACCCGTTCAGACTTATCATATCTACAGCGACGACCGCTACCGCATCATGATGTTCATGAAACAGCAGATCGCGCTCGGACGGCAGATTTATGTGGTCTATCCCTGCATCAAGGAGTCGGAAAACACGGATATGATTGCGCTTCAGGAAGGCTATGAGGCTTTGCTCCACGATTTCCCCGAACCGCAATACAAGATTTGCGTATGCCACGGTCGGCTGAGTGCCGAGGACAAGGACTTCGAGATGCAGCGCTTTATCAATAGGAATGCCCAAATTATGGTGGCCACGACGGTCATCGAGGTGGGCGTCAACATCCCCAATGCCACGGTGATGATCATTGAGAACGCCAACCGTTTCGGGCTGTCGCAGTTGCACCAATTGCGCGGTCGCGTGGGGCGCGGCGCCGACCAATCCTATTGCATCCTCGTCACCGACCACAAACTCACCGCCGACGGCAAGACCCGCATGAAAACCATGTGCAGCACCAACGACGGCTTCGAAATCGCCGAAGTCGATTTGGAACTGCGCGGTCCGGGCGAAACGGGCGGCACACGCCAGTCGGGACAAATCGAGATGATGATTGGCGACTTGCAGAAAGACGGCCCATTAATCCCTCAAGTGCGCGAGGCCGCCATTCGTCTTTTGGCCGACGACCCAAAACTCATCAAACCCGAAAACCGAATGTTACGCGAGCATTACCGTGAATTGTTTGTGCAGACGTTCGATTGGAGTCAGATTGGGTGAAAAACGTTGGAAAACGGACAAAATGGAAAAAACTCCTACTTTCGTGCGGGCGGTTTTGAATAATTGACACATCATATTGTCATTTCGTTATGACTAATTGCCATGAACCTGATTTTTATGGCCATTATTTACCTCTGTTTTTAAGCTGTACATTATATGCGATACTTATAGTATACGAACTAACCCAACCAAAATGGTCGTTTGAAAATACAACAGGTTTTGTTTTTAAATGCGCATCAAACTTTCCAAGAGCGAATACAATATCAATCCCTTTGTATTGCAAACCAAGTCCACAATTCAATTTCAATCCCGAAAATAAATACTTCAGTTCATCCGAAGCAGAATATCCGTATGAGTTCCAAACTTGATGGGCCGCTAACGGGAGGGCATATCCTATCTTCACGTCAAAGAATGGGCTCCATTCTCTGTCACAAAAATAGGCTCTCATATTGGCAAATATAGGAATGACTGCGATTTTAAACTCATACTCATCAAACAATTCATAATAATTTGTTTCGCTTAAAATCAAACTTGGGTAATAGTCACCGCCCACTCCTCCTCCAAAGGCAAAAAACGGATTGTACTGATAAGCAATTGTACCATTTAAATTGTATACAAATGGCCGTTTGAAATTATAAAAGTTATTAATACCCAATCCTATCTCAGGCCTAAACACGAAGCCTTTTTCTCGCCCAGATTTAGAATGTACCACTGTCGTTGTGGCAGTAGTGGATGTAATAAGGGTTTGGGCTTCCCCAATTTGTTGGACAGCAAAAAATGCTAAAACCAAAAGTGTAATTCTCGTTGTTTTCATCACTTTTATTTCGTTCTCATTGTTTATTTTTTCCCAAATTGGATGTTATAGGCAAAATGCAACGCCAGAATCCACGAGTCATTATAATAGTAACAATATTTTATTGATGTACCTAAATCAAATCTTTTCCATTGAATTCCAACCATCCCACTTCCCATTCCAATTGGCTCAAAATTTGAACCTATTTTTAGAGTCCCCACTTTAAGGTCAAAATAGGGGCTAATATAAGTGTCTGAAAAGTAGGCTCGAAAGTTTACGAACCATGAAGAAAACCTATGCTTATTATATCCCCAACTATAATCATAATAGGATTGCGTACTACTGTCATAATTATAGCCTCCACCAACGGCTATATATGGATTGATTTGGTAGCCAATAGTGCAATTTAGTCCGAAAATGAATTTTCCTGAATATGATAAATCAACACCCGCCCCCAACTCGGGTCTGATGACTAGCCCTTTTACTCTGTCAGATTTGGGAAGAATCACTTTGGTTGAGGCTTGGGTTGATGTAATCAACGTTTGCGCCATCGAAACTGACGCAGAGGCCATTATCACCAGCGCCATCAATAAGAGTCTTGTTTTCTTCATGTTTGCAAAGTTTTATCGGTTTATGGCTTCCTTGACTTTCCTGTCGCTCACATTGTCGTTGAGGAACGGGAGCATCCAACTATCCTCTTTTGTAGCAGGCCTGAATTTCTTGTACTTGGCCGGGAAACCCGTGACGGTAACAGTCATGATATTGCCCTCGGCATTGGTTCGCACTTGGAACATTGGGCTGATGATTAAATCGTAGCCATGTTTGCTGCAATATCTCGCGACCGTGTATTTTTTGTACTCGTCAAGATAAGGGCGGATTTCAGTGGCCGCGTCCTTGACACCGCTGATGTTCCATTGGCAGGAATCGATGATCTTGTTCGGAGAGATTTCGCCCAATTCCCCGATTACCGGAGCCGTCAACACCCCGAATTGTGATTCGATGGCTCTTGCATTGGATTGCGTGATGTTGTGGACGTACTTCTGAGAGAATGCCGCAAAGGTCAACATGACAAAGAGCATTGTAAATGTTACTTTTTTCATTTTTTTGACGTTTTGTTTGACTTAATTGATGTTGCTGCAAAAATAGAGAGTATTGGTAGCGCGTCAATAACTCCTATTGTGACTTATCCTCACGCTTTCCGTGAATAATAATCACGCCTTTTCGTTAAACTCCGAAAGCATTTCCTTCAGTCGCTCCACTTTTTCGGCGGTGAAGCCGTCAAAACTTATGTTGAGTTCCAGTTTTGGACTGAAAGTGGCTGTCAGGCCATAGAGTTTCATCGCATCGTCAAGGAAGTTGTGGTTGAGTATTTCGGAAATCATTGCCAACAGTTCCACATCCACGGTGCGGCGTTTGAAGATGGTATAGACATTGGTGCGCTCGCAGTGGAGTTGCCGAGCCAATTCGCTCACGGTCATTCCGCTCTCGTCAAAAACGGATTTAATAAGGTATCCGATATGCACATTGTCTTTGTTCATAGCCTGCCGTCGTTGGTTGACACGAAAAAAGCGTGGAAGATATTTCTTGCCTGATACTCCGGGTTTCCACGCCCGCCAACTCTAACAAGTCATTCCACGCCAAGCACTTGGCGTATCATGAAACTTGTTCTTGAGTTGGTGTTCCCTGGGGAACTGGTGTGGAAAGTTTGAGTATCAAGAACTCGGTTTCGAATCGCTAATTCTATGTCAATATGTTGTTGCTTTCTATATCATTATGTGTTGTTTTATGATGGCAAAAATATGGAAATAAGAGAAATAATCAGCATAAATGCCAAAAAACTCTTTTGGGAAGATTGCTTTTTATATCCTATCGGGTATAATTTTGTACTTTTTCATTAGTTTTACATCATTTCCAATGTAATTTCAATGAAAAGTATTACTTTTGCAGCCGATAGGATGTAAAATAATGAAGAAAACACCATTGACAGAAACCGTAAAACGGCTCCGAAAACAATACGGCCTTACCCAAGAACAACTTGCCTTCAAATCAGGCGTGGGCTTGAATTTCGTGCGCGAGATGGAGCAAGGTAAAGCCACCGTTAGGCTTGACAAAGTCAACCAAGTGCTTGGTTTGTTTAATTATGAGATGGCTCCCGTACCAAGAAAGGATAAGGCATGAAACAAGCATTGGTTTATTACAGAGACACATTAACCGGCAAACTCAGCGAAACCGATGAAGGTTATGCATTTCAATACGACGAGGCATATTTGGCGATGCCCGTTGCAGACCCGATAAGCCTCACTTTGCCTTTGCGCGAAGAAGCTTATCAAAGCCCTGTCTTGTTCCCGTTTTTCGATGGGCTGATACCTGAAGGTTGGCTTTTGGATGTGGCCATACGTAATACCGACATCAGCATCCTTGACCGCATGTCACTGCTGCTTTTGTGTTGCAAGGACTGCATTGGTGTAGTAAGTGTTGTACCTGAAAATGAAGAAGAAAGCGATGAGTAGATGCTTGTATTGCTATAAGGAATTGGATAAGGGTGAGCATGATTTCCATGTTCGTTGCGCCCGCAAATTTTTCGGTATGTCCGATGCTCCTGTAATGGATTATACCCAAGCCGATATGGACCGCTTGGCCGAGCAAATCATCCGCTCGCAGACCACACTTACAGGTGTGCAGCCAAAATTGTCGCTCAATCTACAGAAACATGAAGGCGGCCAACGATTGACGATTGTCGGTTTATGGGGTGCTTATATCTTCAAACCTCAAACTTCGCTATTTTCAGAACTTCCAGAAAACGAAGACCTTACTATGCACTTGGCAGAGATGGCAGGTATTAGGACGGCGCAACATTCCCTGATTCATCTTGCCGATGGTTCATTGGGCTACCTCACTCGCCGCATGGATCGTGATGCGATAGGCAACAAATTGCCGATGGAAGACTTTTGCCAACTGACTGAACGGCAGACCGAATACAAATACCGCAGTTCTTACGAGCAAGTGGCCAAAGCAATTGAAAAACACTCTTCAGTTCCCCAGCTGGATTTGGTCAATTTCTATGAAGTGGTGCTGTTTTGCTGGCTTACAGGCAATAACGACATGCATTTGAAGAACTTTTCGTTGCTTTCCAAAGAATCAGATCGTTACGAGCTTTCTCCTGCCTACGATTTGCTCAATTCAACCATAGTAAATCCTGCTGATACGGAAGAGTTGGCCCTCACTTTGAATGGGAAAAAGCGCCGCATTAACCGCAAAGATTTTATTGAAGCCGCAAGCAAAGCTGGTATTTCAGAAAAAATCATTGATGGAATGATAAAGCAATTCAAGAAATGCCTGCCTGCTTGGGAAGAGAAAATAGATGAATCGTTTTTGTCGGATGAAATGAAAAACAAATACAAAGAATTGATATACAATAGGATGAACAGAGTGTTGGGCTATTGAAAGTTCTGCGGATTCTGCGAGTTCTGCGTGAAACCTCATTTCTCCTTCCTAAACGAATAAAACTTGTTCGTCAAGTAGCTGAATGTCACGCAGATGACGGATATGATAACGTAGGAAACGGTCGGCCACCATTGGAACACTTCGACAAAGAGTTTCAGGCCAAAGTAGTTGATGAAGATGTTGCCGACAGTAACGAGAAAATACCTGACAATCTGCGTTCTACCGCGCAAGGTGGAGCCTGAAAAACTGATGTGGCGCGCCATCCAAAAACCCGTCAGGAAAGTAATAGGGAACTTGAACACGAAGGCCGCAATGTGGGGCGTGAATGCGATGAAACCGAGGTCAAAGACTTGACCTTTGAAGATGAAATGATAGAAAACATAGTACAGCACCCACTCCAACACAAGATTCATTCCGCCGCATGCCGCGTAACGGAACAGCTCAAGGCTCATCACCTTGCGAAAAGGCGGATAGAAAAAGTCGATGACCGTGGTCAGGGTGCGTTCTATCCAAAGTTCTATGTTTTTCAGGGCTGACATTCGAGGCGCAAAAATACGAATTTACAGCCAAATCACCTCAAAATCCGTGAGCAAATCGGAGGCTTTCTCCACATCATCCGTGAAGCCCAAAACATAACCTCCACCACCTGAGCCAGAGATTTTTACGCCGAAATTGAAGTCAAAATCGGTTGAGAACAAGTCCATTGTATTGTCGGTAATCATTGGGCGAAGAAACTGCAATTGGCGTTTGGTAAGTTGGTTCAACGATTTGAAAAACAATTCTTTATCGCCTGAAATCATCGCGTCAATGCAAGTCTTGACGCAGGGCAAATACTCCGCTTGGAAACGATTCAAGAAATCAGGATTTTCGCGCTGCTGTTTGAAATGCTCAACCAACGGTTTGGTGTTGCTCTTTATCTTCATGTCAATCAGGCAGATGTGGATGTCTTTTTTGAGGAAATCATCCGAAAGCAACTCAACACCTCTTGGCGTGATTTTGAACGGCAGACCGAGATAACACTGCAACGGGTCGATGCCGCTACTGCTGCCGTGGAAATGACTCTCCATTTGGCCGAAAAGGGTCTTCAGTTGCAGGTAGTCATCCGTTTTTTGCTTGGCGTAACGGTCGTAAACCGCCGCGACCAACGTTCCCGAACTGCCCAAACCATAGCCCGAAGGCACATTGGAAGCGAGGAACAAACCTTCGTTCAAGTCTTTATTAAAAGATTGAAAGTCAAAGAGATTCGATAATTCTTGGTTTTCAGAAAGATATTTGCAAAACTGCTTCAAACTATGGTTGGAGGGAAGCGATGAAGCGAGGTTCCTGCTTTGCGGAAACTGCCATTGCGCCGAAAAGCGTTTCAGCGGAATCATCAGCGCGGTGGCATCGAAAATCATCGAATACTCACCGAAAAGGATGACTTTGCTATAGTATCGGTCTCTCATCACTGCATTTTTTTCGGGCCGTCGCCTACATGGTCGGCAATCCAACGGCCTTGGTTACAATACTTTAGCAATTCGCTCTTGATAAAGCTTTCCACTTTTTCCGCCTCGCTGTCAGGATAAAGCAAATGCACATTTGGACCCGCATCCAAAGTGAAACAGAGCGGGATTTGGGTTTCATTTCGGAAAGTCCTGACTTCCTCGATGATGCGCAAAGTGTTGGGTTTCATCAGGATAAATGAAGGATTGGAGCACATCATCAAGGCGTGGAGTTGCAGGGCTTCTGACTCGGTGATATTAATAAAGGTGTCCAAATCACCCGACTTCAAAGCCGCAAGCAAGTTCTTGATATTCTCGTTTGCCTGTGCATAACGCGCTGGGGCGTAAGGGTTTCCTTCCATCAAGGCGTGACCGGCGCGACTCGAAACGGATTTGGTCTCGCCGCTGACAATCAAAATACTGTCATAATAAGTCTTGAAAATGGGATGGATGTCATCGGCCAACGAAACGGCATATTCGTCGGAACTGCCTTTATAATAAGGCGTTGCGCCCCAAAGTGCCATTTTCGGAAACACCGAGCGCGCCGCACTGCCCGAAGCCAATCGTGAGAAGTAAGAGGCTTTTCGTAAAACCATGTCTATGGGTCGGCCCTTCGACAGGCTCAGGGACCTCTCGATTTCCAACAAACACATTACAAACGCGCTCATCGACGAAGCCGAAGAAGCAATGCCAGAAGAATGTGGGAAGGTGTTGCGGCTCTCAACTTTCAGATTCAGTTGATTAATGAAAGGGAAAAACGACTGATTCTCAAGTAGAAACTTCTCGATTTTCGCGCCAAAGGCAGGGTTTTCCTTGCCCTCGAAGAAGAATTGGAAACCAAATTTTTCGGCTTTTTCAAAATCAACGAATGTCTCGGAGCGACATTCCGACAAAGTGAAACTAATTGACGGATTTTGAGGGAGTTGCTTGCCTCGTTTGCCCCAATATTTCACCAAGGCAATGTTCGACGGACTCTGCCAGCCCACTTTACCCTGAAAGTCGTTGGGCACTTCACCCTTGAAGGCCTCGTTCAACCATTTGTTTTCCATTTCCGATGTGTTTTGCGCTGCGAAAATAGGGAATTATTCCTTACCGCCGCCATGCCACAAGGTTTTATGGCCATTTGGCGCCCAACCGTCAATGTTCGCGGACGAACATCAAATTCGTGTCATGCCCAAAAGTGACCTCGAACTGGAAATAGTCGCGCTCGTCCTTCTTGATGTTGACGGAGTAGGTTTCTCCCAACTTCAGGTTTTCGATGATGATGTCCAAATGGCGACCGCACAAGCAATCGGCCCACGAATCATCATAGAGCAGTTCGATGGAGATGTTTTGTTCCTGCGTTTGGATTTCAGGTCGGATGGTGTCAACGTCGCAATAGAATGGCGTGTTTGTGGTGCTGATTTTCAACTTCGTTTCGTCAACGGCAGTCACGTAAATCGTGTCATTCTGTTCATTGTCGCGATAGAGAACGACGTCGTTGCATCCCGAAACGAAGAAGTCGGAAACTTTGGGCTGTCGAGCCTCTTTCTTGTTGCATCCCTCCAAGGCGAGGAGTCCGATGACGAAAAGCGCCGTCAAGGCGATGATGGTTGTGATTGATTTGTTCATGACGTTTTGTTTTTAATTGTAATATACAGTATTTCAGTTTTTTACGATTTTCCGTATGAAACGCTCCTTGTTTTCCGTGATGATGGAAACGAAGTAAACGCCTTGCTTCAAGTTGCTGATGTTGATCTCGTTTGTGCCCTGCACGGTCTTCACCAATTGGCCAAGGACATTGTAAACCTTCACTTCGGCAACTCCCAAACCGCCTATCGTTACTGTTCCGTTTGTTGGATTAGGATAAACCAATATTGCTTCATCAAGTGGCCTTGGCCATTCCGGCACTTGCCAAGTCGTGTAATCCACTGTGTCAGTAACATGAAGCACCCAATAGTTATTATATGAGTTCATCAAATAGGCCGTATCATTGGTGCAGTTGTAGTCGCCACAAGGCATTTCGCCTCCCGAGCTGCCGCACTCTGCAAGAAGCACATATTCCCTATCGTTTTGCTTGATAACATCAGCAAGATACTCATGAGACTCCGTTTGTGTGCCTATGGCTCTTTCCCAAAGCAGGTTGCCGTTGCTGTCGGTGCGGAAAACCCACAACTTGTTTCCAATTTCAAGATTCCAAGCAGGCTTAAGGTTATTTGCACTTTGGGAATCGCCATCCAACGACATGGTGGTTCCAAAAACGGTATAGCCTCCATCCTCATTCAAGAAGACTTTGACAATCTGTTCGTCTTTCGTGCCGCCATAGCACTTGCTCCATAGCACATTGCCATCCAAATCCGTACGCAGCAGCCAAATGTCGGAAGTCAAAGGCATCCAAGATTGTCCATACCAATGCCCAGGATGATACCCTGCGCCTTGAAGGTCACCGTCCAATGACGAAGAATGCCCTCCAAACAAATAACCATCTGGAAGTTCTATCACATTGGAAAATGAATCATGCTTGTTCCCTCCATTGCAACGATTCCATTCCACCTCGCCATTGGCATTCATCTTGACGAGTATTCCATCAGCATATCCACCAGGTCGGGCACAACTCTCTATGTTACCATCCCCCGATTGGTTAGCCGCATCTCCAAAAACATATAAACCGCCATCTTCAGCAATAGCAACTCTGTCATCCATTTCATCTCCACTTGTCCCTAAAGTCGTTTCCCATTCCAATTCACCGTTTTTGTCCAATTTTACGACCCAAAAATCCGTACTGCCAAAAAATTGACTGACATCTCCACATGCCCAAAAGCCTTTGCCCGTGGTACAAACAATGCCGCCGTCATCGGTGACAACTCCATGAACGCTGTATGGAAAATAGTGTTCCTCACAGCCCAAAGTGCGTTCCCAAATGATATTGAGATTGTCATCCGTTCGAACAGCCAAAATTCCTGGATGCCCTGTTGAAGGGAAAACCTTCTTCCCATAAAAATAGTATCCGTCCATGTCCTTTGCTTTCAAGATGCCATGATAGCCTTGGAAACAGTCTTGATTGACGATTTCATGATTCTCGTCAATTTCTACGACCCAAGCCCCTGTTGAGCCTTGGTCACCGCAAGCAATCATGCCGCTCCCTAAATCAGAGACTCCCAAAATGATATAACCCTTGTCTTTAGGTAGAAATTTGGCTGGTTCATCAATTCCCAATCCTCCATAGCATTGCTGCCAATCGATGCGAAGTTGGGCTTTCATTGTGCCTCCCGCTACCAACAGGAGCGCAAGCAGGGTCAAAATTCTTGTTGTTTTCATTGTTCTAATTGGTTTTATTGTCATCATAATATCATTCTTGTTGTTGCACCGCGTTATGGTAGTCCTCTTCGGTAAAAGTATATCGAAGGCATCCGTCCCAACTGTTTTCGGCGGCAAGCACTTCGTAGTTTTCCATCAAGATGGGATTGAACCTGCTTCTGTTTCCTTTTGAAAACACAATTTGGACCGAATCGTTGAAAACAATCCTCATCGAATCGCATTGGTTGTCGTCAAAGTATTGGGGATAATTGATCTGATAACGATAATCCCAAACCACCGAAACCTCTCCTTGTGGCGGAATTGTAATCGTCTGCGATGGGTGATAGGATGAATCTTGCCTGGTCGCAAAACTGCAATCTTTTGTCTTGATGGTCAGTTCCATTGGCAAGGTGTTTTTCATCACGACTTCCAAATGGCAAAGACGATCAACGGAGCACGACACCGAAATGAATACCGCCCCAACGAGCATTGCCGCCATAACCACCAGCCGTCTTTTGAAATTGGATTTTTTGTTGTTCATAATGCTTTAATTTTAGGTGTTAGTTATTAGTCTTGAAATTCATGCCGCAAAAGTATAGAAAATTTCCGCCATTTTTTCAAGTCCAACGGGCATTACAAACTTTTGAAGAGAAAAATTTTCACAATGAATTGATTTATAATGAATTAAAAAATTCATATTACAAACTTTTTCGGTCAGACCTAATCGAAAATCGAGACTTTCCTGCGACAGATTTTTAGTTGAGTACGATTTCCTTGTACCCGAAAACCACCTCCAAGCCCTTTCCCTTGAAGTATTCTTTCACTTGGTTTTCACCCCATCCCGTAGCAGCCAAGATAAAATCGCCACCCCAAGCGCCCAAGGATTTCAAAACGCCCTCGAAGTCGGGGAAACGCTTTTGCACGGGTTCCTGCCCGATGCAGCGGGCGATGATGCGCTCGTGGCATTGCAAGAGCATGGCAAACTCATCCAAACTTTCGCATTTCGGCAAGGCACGACTGATTTCCGAAACGGCCTCAATATCTTTTTGTAAATCAGTGGGATTAGCCTTTCCCAAGAACGCCTTGATTTCCTTTGACGAACTTTGCTTTTGTCCTTGATAGACGAAAAAGAGATGCTCGGCGAAGGGCGGGTTAAAATCGACGATTTCAACCATTGGTGTCGGCGTTTCGACAGGCTCAACGGCCTTAATTTGTTGAGGTTCCTGAGCCTGTCGAAGGGCCGATTCTAAATTAACAAGTTGATAATAAATAGGTCCATCCGCAGTGGCGCAAGCGATGTCGTAGCCCGAGCCGCCGAAGGTCAGTTTCAGCAGTTCGTAGGGATTTACATTGGCCCATCTTGCGAGATTGGCAATCAAGGTGGAACTGCTGCCTAAGCCCCAGTTCGGGTCAAAATCAAGGCGGGTGGTAAACTTTATGTCGTTTCCTTCAAACACCTTGGAATTCAGTTGTTTGACAGCTTGGAGGATTTGGCATAGCCGCATGGCTTTGTCCGGGTCATCGGTGGAGAAATTCACCAAATTTTCACGGTTTAAAGTCACGGAAAACCATCTCCCTTCAGGCCGCCATGCCTTCCATTGGATTTGTTCGTTATTGGTTTCAAGTTGCTCTACTTCAAGGCTTTGTCCTAATTTCAATGGCAAGGCCAAGGCCAAAGCACCTTTCAGGACGAGGTATTCGCCTGTCAGGAGGAATTTTCCGTGGGAATTAAACTTTTGAATCATAGTGAAGTTTTTTATTGGCACGCAGAATACGGTGAATTATTTGAATCGCGAAGCGACGCTTTTTTAAGGCACGCAGAATACGCAGAATTATATGAATCGCGAAGCGACGCAAAATTTGCGTCTAATAAATTCTGCGATTTCTGCGGATTCTGCGTGAAAAAGATGCATCCTAATAAATTCTGCGATTTCTGCGGATTCTGCGTGAAACAAATTGCTACCATATCAATAGTTGTTTACAATTCTATGTATTCCATCCATCAAATCATCCACATTGAAATTGATAAGCAATCCGACTTTCTTTCCGGTGAGTTTCAAATAGGAAGTCAACTGTTTGTAATGAACTGGATTTAACTCTTCAACAGATTTCAGTTCTATGATGAGTTGATCTTCAACCAAAATGTCTAACCTCAATCCTTCTCCTATCTCGTCTCCTTTATATACAATACTAACCGGCACTTCCATTTCGGCCTTTAAGCCTTTGAGTTCAAGTTCTTTCATAAGTGCTTTCTGATACACTTTCTCCAACAATCCTGGCCCTAAAGTCTTATATACCTCCAAAGCACACCCAATTACTTTATAACTCAACGGATCATTCTTGAATGTGGCCATATTATTTCTATTTGCGTCGCTTTGCGCTTCTGCGATTTCTGCGGATTCTGCGTGAAAAAAACTATCTTCTGAGTGCTTCCAAAAACTGCTCCACCGCTGCATACGACACCGTCTTGTCCTTAAAGTATTCCCGTGCCTTTTTCTTGTCTTCTTCGCTGGCGTTCAATTGGTTAAGAATGTTATTCAGGTGCATCTTCATGTGGCCTGCTTGGATGCCTTTGGTGGTCAGGGAGCGCACGGCGGAGAAATTGTTGGCCAAACCCATCGTGGCGGCAATCATCATCAGTTCCTTGGCGGTGGGATTGCCCAAAAGTTCAAGGGTTTTCTTCGCCAAGGGGTGCAGGCTGGTCAGGCCGCCAACGGTGCCCAAGGCCATCGGCACTTCCAGCTCGAAATGGAAGATGCCGTTTTCGATTGTGACGCTCGAAAGGCTCTCGTAGCGTCCATTGCGCGAGGCGAAGGTGTGGCCTGCGGCTTCCACGGCGCGAAAGTCGTTGCCCGTGGCTAAAACCACCGCATCGATGCCGTTGTAGATGCCTTTGTTGTGCGTGGTGGCACGGTCCACGTCGATGTGGGCGATGTCGACGGCCTTCTTGAATTTCTTGGCGTATTCGGCTCCACTGAGGTGCTCGTCGATGCCGTCCAATTGTCCCACAGGACATTCCACCCACACCTTCACGCGGCAGTCGGGCGTGTTGTTCGACAGGATGGTCATAATGATTTCCACCTTGCGAAGGTCTTCGGAAAGGTCGTTGCGCTCGGCGAAGAAGTCTTGCAGGCTATGGCCAAATTGCTCCAAAACGGAGTTGATGAAGTTGGCGCCCATCGCGTCACCCGTACCAAACTCTACTCGAATTTGGTAATAATCAGGGATTTGTGCGCTGTAGTCGATGAGGCGCATACCAAGGATGCCGCCGCCACGCTTGCGCATTTTCTCTGTCATGGTGTCGGTGTCGGCCAACAGGCGTTTCTCGATTTCGGGGAACAAGGCAAAGAGTCTTTCCTTGTCGCCGCTCCAGCCGAAATGCACTTGCCCGACCTTACGCACGTCAATCACTTCGGCGTGGAAACCACCCCTTTCGCCCCAGAACTTGGCCGCAGCCGAGGCCGCAGCCACTACCGAACTTTCCTCGATGACCATCGGGACGACATAATCATTGCCGTTGATGGTCACGTTGGGCGAAATGCCGTAAGGGATGAAGAAATTGGTGATGGTGTTCTCGCTGAACTCGTCAAACAATTGCTGCTGCTTCGAGTCGGAGTGCCAGTAGCTTTTCAGCAGGCTGACGACCTCTCCGGGGTTCTCGAAGTAGTTGGCTATCAGTTTCAACTTCTCCTCTTTGAGAAGTTTCGAGAAGCCTTTTTTTATGCGTTCGCGAGTTGCCATTTCAGTTTACCATTCCTCTTCTTCAATGACTTTTTCGGGTTCAAGACTCTCCTCAAACTTTTGACCCCAATCTTCCGCAAAGGCGGCCATTTGTTCCAAATAATTGTCCCAAACGGGCTGATAATTCGGGTCTTCCTTGTTCATCCATTCTTCGCAGGGATGGTTGCTTTGGGTTTTCTGCATGAAGTCGGTGAGGGTGTAGCGCACGCGGCCTTCGCGCACTTCGATGATGAAACGGTAGGTGATCCAAGGCCATTTCGACTTTACGGGGTCGCCGTTGTCGAGTTGCATTTGGTGCTTGCCCTTCATGGTGCGCCCGTCGTTCTGTTGCAAAATGGTCGAAGGACTCTTGTAATAGGAGTTCATAAACCCGCTATAGATGCGGTTAAACACTTCATCTTCAGAGCCTACCGTGTTGATGACCCTACGGAAACAAATCTTCTCGGTCTTCGGGTCGATGGGCATGTTGGTCTGGGCAAAGGTGACAGTCGCGAACAGGATGGCGACGAAAAGCAATGCTACTTTTTTCATTTTTTCTCAAAATTTGGTTACAAAAATAGTAATAATTCATGTTGCTTCGGCGCAACGGGGGCGAAAAATAACAAATATCAGGCCAAAAATCAGAATGGGATGAGTTGCGAATCTTCAGAACATTCGATGTTGATTTGCGGATGGCCCTTATAATATAAGGTGGAAGCCTCGTTTAGCGTGCCTTCCATTAGTTCAACTACCCGAACCGTGGCTTCGGAGCCGCTTGAAAGGTCTACATTCATTTTCCTGATTTCGGTTTCGGCGATATTCAACAGACTGGAATTCTGTAACTTAATGATGGCTTGCTCGGTTGTTCCCCCGCTGTTCACGAAACGAGAAGCATCTTTCAATTCAACCTCAAGTCTATCGCCAACTTGAATTTGCCCATTGAACTGCGAAGCGTCTGCCAAATCGGCTTTGGCTGTGCTTCCAATGAATTGAAAACCAGCCAATAAGGAAGCATCTATTAGGTTGATTTCGCAATTTTCGCCCGAAAAGGCAAGACCTGTACATTGGGCGGCTTCTGACAAATTGATTTCAATGCGCTGACCCGAAAAACTACCGCTGCATTGGACTTTGGCAGCATCCTCGGCATCCACTTTTTCGAGTTGTTTCACATGCACAGTGGCGCGATACACGGAATTAATGGCGGGATAAACATTCCTTGTGAACCCGATTTCGAGTTTTGTGCCGTCCATTTTGGCTTTCAAGGAAGGCTCCAAATAGGCGGAATAAGCCAATTCGACAAAGGTGTTGCTGTCGGCAATTAAAGTCACTTGCCACGCATCTCCGATCTCAATTTGCCGAATGTCAGCGTTTTCAAGCACGGTTTTCTGCACAAGGGTCATGTCGACCTCTTTTTTGCAGGAAACGAAGCAACATATTGTTGCACAAATGATCAGAATGGTTTTTGTTGCTTTCATGGTTTTCTTTTTTCTCACAAAACACTCAAAACGAACAAAACCTCAGGTTGATGTTGGAAAGCACGCCAACCGTCTGCTTTCCGGCGGCAAGCGGTTGCAAGCCGCCTGTCATACAAATTTGGTTTTGAGGGTTTTGATAGTTTTGTGACATAACGATTTTATTACAGTTTTATTATTGATGATGGTAGGGTTCGCTTTTCAAAATAGTGAAGGCGCGGTAAAGCTGTTCGACAAAGATAAGTCGCACCATTTGGTGGCTGAAGGTCATGGGAGAGAGCGACATTTTCGCGTTGGCGCGGTCGTACACCTCATGCGCGAAGCCGTAAGGCCCGCCGATGACGAAAACCAAACGTTTTGCACCCGAGGCCATCTGTTTTTCAAGGCTTTCGGCGAAGTTTATTGAGGTGAACTGCTTGCCGTTTTCGTCCAAAAGAATGACTTGGTCGGAGGGCTGCAACTGACTCAGAATCAATGAACTTTCGGCGATTTTCTGTTGTTCCTCGCTGAGGGTCTTGCGATTGCGCGGGTCGGGGATTTCCTTCATCTCGAACGAGGCATAATGCCCCAATCGCCCGACATATTTCTTGATGCCGGTGATGAGGTAGTCTTCATCCGTTTTTCCTATGACCAAAAGTAGGATTTTCATTTTTTTCGTCACAAAACCTACAAAACTATCAAAACTTTTTTCTGAGTGTGGGAAGCACGCCAACCAGCTGCTTTCCGTCGGCAAGCGGTTGCGTGCCGCCAGCCTTACAAATGTGGTTTTGTGGGTTTCGCAAGTTTTGTGATAATTTATAAGTTAATGTTCTCCAATAGTTTATAAGCCTTATCTCGGTCTTGTTCGAGTTGGGCTTTCAGTTCGTCCAAACTGTCAAATTTCACCTCGTCGCGGATGCGGTCGATGAATCTTACTCGGATTTGCTTGCCATAGAGGTCGCCGTCAAAGTCGAAGAGGTTCACTTCGATGATAGGTTGGTCTTCGCCACGGTCGCCGATGGTGGGCCGATGACCGATATTGGCCATTGCCTTGTAAATCAACCCATTATAATCGACGAGGCAGGCAAACACGCCGCCACGGTTGATGAGCATGTATTCCCGAGGGAGTTCGAGATTGGCAGTGGGGAAGCCCAAGGTGCGCCCGATTTTGTTGCCCGCCACGACCTCTGCGGTGACAGAATAAGTGTAGCCCAACAGTCGATTGGCGCTTTTCACGTTACCCACGGCCAAGGCATTCCTAATCTTCGTGGAACTGATGGCGATGTTCTCAACATCCTGAGCGGCAATGCGTTCCACCTTGAAGTTATACTTTCGCTTCAAGTCGTTGAGCAGACTGAAGTCGCCCATGCGATTTTTGCCAAAATGATGGTCATAGCCCACCACGATATAGGCGGGCTTGATGTGGTCGATGATATAGTCTTTGATGAACACCTCTGAGGGCGTGCGCGAAAACTCCTTGGTGAAATTGATAATCAGCACATTGTCGATGCCGAACTCCTCAAATTTCTTGAGTTTTTCCTCGGGCGTGCAAAGGAAACGCAAGTTGGAACTGTCAATGTTGAGCACTTGACGCGGATGAGGCTGAAAAGTGACCACAACCGTTTGTCCTCCAACGCTTTGCGCCAAACTTTTCATCTTATTGAAAATGGCCTGATGCCCAAGATGCACGCCATCGAAAGTGCCGATGGTGACCACGGCATTGGGGATGTTGCGGGCTTCTATGATATTGTGAAATACTTTCATGGTTTTAAAACGGGGCCTTCGACTGGCTCAGGCACCCTTAACTTCTGAACAAACTAAGGACCCTGAGCCTGTCGAAGGGCCGAACTTTTGTGTGTTAATCAAGTATTTTGCAATCTGCACGGCATTGGTGGCGGCACCTTTGCGGATGTTGTCGCTGACAATCCAGAGGTTCATGCCGTTTTCCACCGAAAAATCGCGGCGGATGCGACCCACGAAAACCTCGTCCTTGTCAAAAGAGGTGATGGCCATGGGATAAAGATTGTTGGCGGGGTCGTCCTGCACCACTACACCGGGCATAGCGGCCAACATCTTACGAACCTCATCAATGTCAAAAGGTTTCAAGGTTTCCACATTGACGGCCTCGCTATGCCCGCCCGTGACGGGTACGCGGCACGCTGTGGCGGTAATGGCGATGTTGTTGTCTTGTAGGATTTTGCGGGTTTCGTTCACCAATTTTTCTTCCTCAGTAGTGTAGTCATTTTCGCAGAAATCGCCGGCGTGAGGGAGGACATTGCGGTAGATTTGATGGGGATATGCGTTTGTGAGTTGAGAGTTGAGAGTTGAGAGTTGAGAGTTTTTTGTTTCTTCATTGTTCAATTGATTAATGCCTTTCAAACCGCTGCCGCTCACGCTTTGGTAGGTTGAAATCACCAAACGTTTGATGCCGAAGGCCTTATGGATGGGTGCAAGAGCCATCACCATTTGGATAGTGGAGCAGTTGGGGTTAGCGATGATTTTGGTGTCTTTGGTAATCGTGTCGGCATTGATTTCGGGGACAACCAGCGGCACATCCTTTTCCATGCGCCACGCGGAACTGTTGTCGATAACGAAAGTGCCCTGTTCGGCAAACCTTGGTGCATATTGCTTGGAAGCAGCACCGCCCGCCGAGAAGATGGCGATGTCGGGGCGTTGATTAATGGCCTCGTCCACGCTGACCACCTTATAGGTCTTGTCTTGGAAAACGATTTCCTTTCCCACGGAGCGTTCCGAGGCGGCCACAATCAATTCATCTATCCGAACCTGCTGTTCGTCAAGCACTTGAAGCATCTTCGAGCCGACCAATCCGGTGGCTCCCACCACTGCGATTTTCATTTTTCTATCCTATAATAATTGGGTGCAAAAATAGATAAAATCATGTAATACGGAAACAACATTTGTTTTTCCTGTTGCCACGCTGGGGCTTGTTTCGGTTTACAACACACAAAAAACGGCACCATCTTACACTAAAAAATGATGAATAAAACAAAAAAAAGTAGAACGGTAAAAACATGCTGATTACAAGATTTTGTCGCCAAACAATTTTACAAAAACCAGCATGAAAAGAAGTGTTGATGGTGCCGTGGTGACATACTTGTTTTTCGGCTTCAAAAGTAGATACATTTCAATATAGGTAGGGTAACATTTAGAACGAAATAATTGTCATTTGGTCGGAAAATTGCAACTTGTTTGGATAAAGAAAGCTATTTTTGTAGGCAAAAAGAACGGATAAAATGAAAACAATATCACATCCGCTGGAATTGACAAACCAAATAACTGAGCGAGGCCTGATGGTATTTGATAATGTATCAAAAATGCCTATTTATGATAAACCGTTCACATCGCCTTTTATCGTCATCTGTTTGAATCATAAAGGCTGGTTGAAAACAAATTTTGACATGCAAATCGTTGAATTCCACGCCCATGACATCGCCATAATTCCTCCCGGGCACATCATTTTGGCGCAAGAATCAAGTGCCGATTTCCATGCTTCGACGCTCATCGTTTCACCTCACTTCCTCGACAAACTGAACCATAGTCGCCACCATTTCACAATCAACCCCCTTGAATACCATTACAATTCGGCTTTTCATCTCAACGATAAGCAGTACGAAGGGATACTCGGAGTTTTCCACATGCTCAAAGCCATCAGCCAATTGAATCATCCCGATCGTGAGGAGATGCTTGCCAACCAAATGGAATTAGGAACAGAATTGATGAAAATCTACCTACATGAAAATGGCATTATGTCGACACAAGAGTTCACTGCCTCCCAACAGTTGCTCAACCGTTTTCTCAACACCGTCGTCAAGCATTTCCGAGACAGTCGCGAAGTGCAGTACTATGCCAAGCAACTTTGTCTGTCGCCGAAATATTTCGGCAGCGTCATCAAGCAGCAAACCGGAATCGAAGCCAACGAATGGATTTCGCGTTATGTCATCATTCAGGCCAAGACCCTGCTTCGGCATCGCAAAGACCTCAACATACAGCAGGTCAGCTATCAACTCGGTTTCAACGACCCTGCCGCCTTCACCCGCTACTTCAAGGCGAATGTGGGACTATCGCCGAAGGAATACAGGATGCAACACGAATAAATCCGTACCGCCAATACACAAAACCGCCGCAAGGGTTTCTGCGACCTTTGCGGCGGTTTTTCCATCCTAAGGAAATGGTCTACTTATCGGAACTCACTTCCCAAATCCACCCAAAGCGGTGTAAAGGTTGATGAGGGCCTGCACCATCTCATAGCGGTTTTCCACCTGCGCGAGTTGGGCCGAAAGCAACGACTCCTGCGCGGTGAGGACCTCCAAATAAGTGGTCGAGCCGTTGTCCATCAACTCGGAGGTGGCTGCGAAAGCCTCCTGCAAGGCGTTGACGCAGATGTCGATGTGGCTTGATTTCTCCTCTGCCGTCTCGATGGCTCGCTTGTATTTGTACACTTCGCTTCCGGCGTCGTATAGCTTCTGCACGAACTGCAACCTTGCCTTCTCTTGTTCGGCTTGGGCATTACGGAGCTGCGCCCTCAGTTGCCCGCCTTGCAAGATGGGCTGCGTCAAAGAACCAACGGCCTGCCCGATGATGTTGACCGCGCTGAACGTGCCGCCGACGCCAAACAATCCGTCGAGGCTAAGCGAGGGATAGAAGGACTGACGCGCCTGCTGGGTGCCATAGTAGGCGATTTCCATGTTGCGCTCCGCCATGCGCACATCGGGACGGGCTGCGAGCAGACGGATGGGCAAACCAACGTGAAGCTGCTCCGGCATCTCAAACGCGCCAAAAGCGGAACGCTCGATGTGATGGGGCGGCTCGGCAAGCAAAAGGCAAAGCGAGGCCTCGGTGGTGGCAATGCCGTAGCGCAAACTGACAATATCAGCACGCAAAGCCTCCAACGAGGCTTGCATCTCATGCACGGCAGGGCTGTTGAAGAGGCCCGCCTGAAACAGGGCTTGCGTGGTGTTGTACGATTCTTGATACAGCTTTTCGCTGGCTTCCGAAATCTCCAACTGACGGTCGAGCATCACCAAGTTGTAATAAAGGGTGGCAACGTTGGCGGCCAATTCGACTTGCACGGCCTGGCGGTAATCCTCGTCAAACGCGAGTCTTGCCTTGGCCGAGCGAATGCGGCTTCGGGTCTGGCCGAAAATGCCCAACTGCCAGCTTGCCCTAACGGGAACTTGAACAGCATAGCTTCCAGCTCCTCCTTGATAATTATAGGAGGCATTAGGACCCAGCGACAAAGTGGGAGCATAGCCCCACTTGGCCGACATCACCTCGTTTTGCGCCTGCTCGATGGTGAGTTGGGCGGTGCGCACATTGGTGTTGTTGGCCAAAGCCGTCTCAATGAGCTGCTGGAGCAACGGGTCCTTGAAAACGTCACGCCAACCCATGTCGCCTATCGACGTGGTGTCTTGCGAATTGACCACTTCGCCCATGATGTTCTCTTGGACGGTGGCATTCGGCTCGTATTTCTTATAGAGATTGCAGCCCGGAAGCAGCAACAACCCTGCGAATATCAATATTATATACCTTTTCATAGAAATCATCATTTAATGTTTATTCTTCATCATCTTTGTCGGGTGTCAAACGCTCGTGAATCTTCTGGAACACGATATACAGAGCCGGCGTGACGAACAGGATGGCGATGATAGCCACCGTCATACCGCCCACCACAGCGATGGACAGCGACTTGTTGCCCACAGCACCTGCACCTGTTCCCACAATCAACGGAATCATACCGATAATCATGGTCAAAACGGTCATCAGAATAGGACGCAGACGGTCTTGGCAGGCACCGACGGCAGCATCGTAAATCGACATGCCCTCTTTGCGTTTCTGCACGGCGAACTCGGTGATAAGAATGGCCGTCTTGGCCGCCAAACCCATCAACATGATGACACCCACCTGCACATATACGTTGACACCCACACCCATTAGCACCTCCAAGGGGCGCACCGCCAAGTAAGCGCCGAAGATACCAAACGGGATGGACAGCAGCACCGCGAAGGGGATAAACACCGAGTTATACAACACGGCAAGGATAAGGTAGACCAACAATACGGCGATGGCATAGATGATGGCGGTGGTGTTGGAACCGGCATTAGCAGCCTCCTCACGCGCCATACCGCCAAACTCGTAGCTGTAGCCTTCGGGGAACACCTCTTTCATCACCTCATCGACAGCGGTACGCACATGCGACGAGGTATAGCCCGGGCTAGCAATCATGTTAATGTTGTAGCAGGTAAACAGGTTGAAACGGCGCTCCTGCGAGGTGCCCATGATCGGGGTCATGGTAACCAACCCCGACACTGGAGTCATCTCTTCTCCTGCCTGAACGTAAATGTTGTTGAGCGTGCTCGGTTCCATGCGATACTCATCGCCCGCCTCCACAATCACATAGTACACCTTGCCATATTTGGTGTAGGTGCCGATATACGATCCAGCGAGGTTAGTGCCGATGGTCTCAACAACGGTCCTCGGCGAAATGCCCTTGCTTATGCAAGCCGGCACATCAACGGTAAGTTCGTATTTCGGATAGTTGGCCGAATAGGTAGCCACCGCTATGGCCACCTCTGGGCGTTCATTCAATTTCTGCGTGAACTCGGTCGCATAATTGATAAAGGTCGCGTCGTCGTCACTCGAACTGTTCTGGAGGTTCAACTCTATGGCCGAACCTGAGCCATAGCCCGGAATCTGAGGCATCTGGAACGCGGATACATCGGCCTCCGGCATATTCTCCATCGACCACAATGTGATTTGGTTCTGCACGGTGGCGACGCTGTAGAAGTCTCGCTCCTCCCAGTTTTTCATTCGTACCATCAAGGTGCCGTAGTTGGTGCCCGCACCACCGTTAATGATGGAGAAACCTGACACGGCGCTAACCAGTTCGACATCCTCTATTGATTTAACATAATTCTCGATTTTACTGACCGCCGCTTCCGTCTCGTTAAGATAGGTGCCTGGTGCGGTTTGCACATCGACGAAGAAGAAGCCCTGGTCTTCCTGAGGAACAAGTTCCGATTGGGCGCTCTTCATCAACCATACCATACCAACACTGAAAACCGCTACCAGAATCCAAGAAACAGCAGGACGCTTGATGAATTTGCTCACGCCTTTCATATACTTGCCCAACATGGCATTGAATGCCACATCGTATGCTTGCTTGACGTAATAGCTGACTCCCTTATGTTCTTTTTCGCCTTCTTTTTTCGGTTTGAACAAAAGCGCGCAAAGGGCGGGGCAGATGGTCAAGGCTGAAAGGGTGGAAAGGCACACCGAGCCTGACATGATGAAACCAAACTGCTTGAAGAAGGTGCCTTGGGTGCCCGAAATGAAAGTCACGGGGATAAACACGGCGACAAACACCAACGTGGTTGAAATAGCGGCTGCCGTCACCTCATGGAGTGCCTCGCTGGTGGCGGATGCGGCGGTGTATTTTCCTGTCTCCATCTTCGTCATCACCGCCTCAACGACCACAATGGCGTCATCGACGACGGTTCCGATGGCCAACACCAAGGCGAACAATGTGATTAGGTTGAGTGAATAACCCAAGGCCCACACAATGGCAAAGGTGCCCACCAACGACACGATGATGGAAACCGAGGGAATCAACGTCGCCTTGAAATCCTGCAGGAACAGATACACGATGAGGATAACGAGGACGATGGCGATGATAAGGGTTTCCACGACATTGTGGATGGAGGCGTAAAGGAAGTCATCGGAGGTCTCCATCTGCTTGAATTCCAAGCCAGCGGGCAACGACTTTGAGATTTCCTTGATCACCTTATCGATTTCCGCGTTGACTTCTGTAGCGTTGGCACCCGGTGCCTGCTTGACGATGAACATGGATCCGGGATGTCCGTCCACCTTCGAACGGAAGGAGTACGTCTTGGTTCCAAACTCCACGTCGGCCACGTCTCTCAAGCGCAAAACCTCACCGTCAGGGGTGGCGCGCAGGATGATTTCCCCAAACTCGCTCATTTCGCTGAGTTGTCCCTTGAACTCAATGTCCATCTTGTTTACCGTGCTCTCGATGCTGCCCACGGGCGACACCATGTGCTGCTCATTGATGGCATTGATAATCTCTTCCCTGGTGACGCCGTATGAGGCCATCACATCCGGCTTGATCCAGATACGCACGCCGTAGGTATCGCCGAGGAGGTTGATGCTACCCACACCAGTGATACGGCTGATACGTGGTATCACATTGATGTCCAGGTAGTTGATAATAAACTTTTGGTCAAACCTGTCGTCTGTACTCTCCAAAGACTGGATTTGCAGGATGGAGTTGACACTCTTTTGCACGGTAACACCCTGTTGGGTCACTGCAGCAGGCAATATGCCTTCGGCCTGACTCACACGGTTTTGCACATTCACTGTGGCTTTGTCAGCATCGGTGCCTTGCTTGAAATACACACTGATTTCGGCACTACCGTTGGAGAAAGCCGATGAGGAGATATACATCATGTCTTCCACGCCATTCACCTGCTCCTCGATGGGCATGATGACCGATTTCATGATAGACGCAACGTCGGCACCGGTGTAAGAGGCCGAAATGACGACCTGTGGTGGCGCAATATTAGGATATTGCTCAACCGACAGCGAGTTGAGTCCCACTACACCGATCAGGCAAATCAGCACGCCGACGACAAGCGCCGACACCCAGTGCTTTACGAAATATTTTTCTTTTCTTGGTTTTTCCATGGTCATCTGATTTTCTGTCCATTCGTCAACTTGCCCGCACCGTTGGTGACCACCTCGTCGCCTGGGTTCAAACCGTCAAGAATGTAATACTCCGTTCCATCGTTCGAAGAATACACTTCCTTGCAGATGATGCCTTCCACCGTCCCGTCCTGCTTGACGCGGTAGAACATCATCTTGTCTTGCAGGCGCACGGCGGCCGTTTGGGGCACGCTCAGCACACTGTCGACCACAGTCGGAATGATGACATTGGCCGACAAGCCCGAACGAAGCACGCCGTCGGGATTCTCAAAGCTGGCTTCGCATGCCGCCGTACCCGTGTTTTGGTTGACGATTGCGCTAATCATGGATATCCTGCCTTCATGTTCATAAATAGTGCCGTCTTTCAGCTTGAGCTTCACCTTGGGCAACACATCGCTGACGAGGGATCCGTTGGGACCTTCCATGCCGTTTTTGCCCGAAATCAAATGATACACCCTGACCAAGTCCAGCAAGTCGGTTTCCGTTAGGGAGAAACTGGCTGTTACCTTACTGATATCGCTCACGGTACACACATGCTTGACCCTGGAAACCATGTCGCCCACATCGAAACCGTTGCCTGCGATGAATCCCGTCACTGGCGACTTGACCGTACAGTAGCCCAAGTTGGTTCGTGCAATGTTGAGTTGCGCCTGAGCCTGCGAAACGGTGGCTTGTGCCGAGTTGTAGGCATTGAGGCTGGTGTTGAGCACGTAATCGCTGATGATCCCTTTTTCATGCAGCTTCTGGTTCGACTCATACTGCAATCTCGTGGTCTCCAAACTGGCTCTCGCCACTTTCAGGTTGGCCTCAGCCGACTGCACGTTGAGTTGATACTGGGTCGGGTCAATCACATAGAGTGTCTGTCCTTTTTGGACGATGGTGCCCGAGCTGAAGTTCTTCTGCGTGACAACGCCTTCAACCTGCGGATACACCTTGATTTCCGTGGTGCCGACGGTCGTTGCCGGGAAGGTCATGTTATAAACTTCAGTCTCAGGTTGAAGCACCTTGGTCTCGTATTTCACCATGGGCATCTCAGTTTGTGTTTGGTTTCCACCACAGGAAACCATTAAGCCACAGCCTAATAGTAGCGCTGAGCATAGCAAAAGGTACTGCTTGTTCATATTTTCTTCATTTTGTATTATTTACGTTTTCGGGACGAAAGGTCTCTTCTTTTTGCGCGTGCAAAATTATGAAAAAAAAGAGTGTGTTCATCATTCAATCACTATCTTTTGGATTCTGACATTGTTTCCCTCTATCAAACGGAGGACATACATGCCCGGTGTCATTCTGCTGGTGGAAATGGCGGACGCATGCGATGCGTCCCTACAAACGATGACGCGCCCCGTGACATCAACCACCTGCAACATTCCCTCGCCGTTGACGATGATGTTGCCATTGCTGATGAAGGCAAAATTCCCACTGGGTTCGCAAGCGTCCCCGCTTGCGGAAAACACCAAACGGAATCGCGAAGCATAGTCCGTCGTCTTGGCAGTGAAGGTATAAGAGGCTGGTCCCTGAGCCTGTCGAAGGGCCAGCAAGTCCACGTCCGATCCAGTCAGGTTGTCAATCAGGTGCAGATAGTCGAATTCCACGTTCTCAGGATTGAAGGAAATGGTGTATTCGCCATCCTTCGTGGCCTTGAAATTGACGGGAATCTCGTTCGTAGAGACGTTGCGCGCAACGTCTGTACCGACGTTAACGTTGGCCACGGCATATTCCTTTCCGCCCTGCGGGATGCAGATGTTGGCGCTTGGATTACCGAAATGGAACTTGCCCAACTGCTCTCCCTCGCCGAAGCGCACAATGGCGTTGTCGATGGCGGTCGCTGAGCCTGTCGAAGCGCCGCGTGTGCCTGACTTTTGCTCCGCAACCGTGATGTTCAACAGGCCTTGGTTGGCAGTGGCGGCGGGAGCCGTCTTGCTGAAGGTGACGCTTTCGTTTCCGTCCACTTCCACGATGACGCCGTGGCAAGGTGCGATGGCGGCTTGTGAGGTGGTCGACAGGATGACCGAGCCGTCTTCGTTCAGCGTATAGTAAGGCTTGTTGATGTAGGCATCGGTGGTAAACGGGTTGCCTACGAGGTTGAAACCTTGGGGAAGGTTTGCAATGGTCATTTCGCCGTCCTCGTTGAACGTGCCGCTGAAGCCCAAGGTCTTCGTTTCCTTGGTGGCATAGAGGTAGCCTCGGCCATTCACGAGGTTGAAATGGTGGTGGTCGCTTCCTTCCTTTTTCCAGTTTTCCCATTCCAAGTCCGCGCTTGGGTTGAAGCGGTAAAGGTCGCATTCCGTTGCGCTGAAGATGTTTCCGACCGTCGTGGCACCAATGCTTCCGGCGACGGGCGAGGCGATGAACGCCCAATGGTCGCTTTCGGTGCTTTCGCCGTAGCCATCCACGGTGAGGCTGATGCTGCCCGGCAAAGCCACATAGTATATGCCATTGTAGAAGATGCCGTTCTGGTAGACCTTAATAGTGCCGTAGTCCTTCACTAATTCGCCAAGGTCATCGTGGGCGGTGGTAAAGGCGTATGCCTGCTTGGCGCCGCTGACGGTGCAGGCGTTTCTGGGCGATCCAACCTGCGGGTTCACGTAGTAGCAGTTGGTGATGGTGCCTTTGTCGCTCTGCAAGCCCATGGGGTGCATAGAGGCGATGTTGGTGTAGGTGCCTGCCTCTAAACAGTTCTCGAGCGTGGGCGTGGCATTGTCGCTCCAACCCCAAATGCCGCCGATGTTGTTGCGGCTACTGCCAACGCCGTTGATGGTGCCAGCGAAGACGCAGCCCCGGATGGTGGTGGTTGAGGTTTGGCCGTGGCCGAGGATGCCGCCGGCATAGTCGCTGCTGATGTTAAGCGTGGCGGTGACGATGCAGTTCTCGATGAGGTTGGTGCCAAGGGTAAAGCCCACGAGGCCCGACGCGTGATTATGGTTGGAGGATATGTTGCCTGCCACTTTCAAATCCTTGATGGTGGCTCCGTTGATGTAGCGGAAGGGGGCAAGACCCTGATAATCGTCATTATTAAGTGCGGCAGTGATGGTGTGGCCATTGCCGAGGAATGTTCCGCGGAAATAGGAATTGGGGACGGAGAAATACAGGCCAACCGGGGTGGAAATGTCGATGTCGGCAACCAGGCTGAAGACCTTGCCACTAAAGCTATTGCCACCGTTGACATAGGCAGCCAAGATAGTCCATTGATCGTTGTTGCTGATGATGTAGGGATCTTCCGCCGTGCCAGTGCAGGTGCTGTTAGTGCCGGGAGTTACGTAGGCCTTGCCGTCAAATAACAAGCCGTTCTGGAACACCTTCACCCAGCCATAGTCCTGCACGAGGCTGCCGAGTTCGCTCAGGACGGTGGTGCTGGCGACGGCCTGTGTGCCCTGCGCCGTGCCGAGGGTCTGCGTGTAGTAGCAGTTAGTGATGGTGGCGTCGTCATCGCGGCTGATGGTCTTCGTGTATCCATCGTCTGCGGTGGAGACGGTCAGCGTGGAGGGTGCGAAGAGGCTGTTTCTGATGACGGTGGTGGTGCCGCCATATTCATAGCCCGCAATGCCGGCGCAGCGGGTGTTGCGGCTGTCTGTCATCGAGCCATCGAACGCGCAGCCTTCGATGGTGAGGCTGCCGCCTTTCGTGCCGGCCACGAGGCCAGCGAGGGCGGCGTCCTCGCCGAAGTCGGTGGTGAGCGTCACGCTGC